>DASVOF010000019.1:0-31562 GCA_036383495.1 Sphingobium sp.
CGCCGATCCCGACGCGCCTTTCGACCAGCATCGCTGCTCCGGTCTGGACGGCGGTGATCCGCTGTTGCAACGCTGGATCGACGAGAGCGGGATCGTGGCGATCGTGTCCGACAATGAAGCGGTGGAACTGCTGCCCACCACTCACCTGCCAGACGGGCATGGGCCGCATATCCCGCTGCACAATCTTTGCCTGTTCCGCCTTGGCATCCCGTTGGGCGAGTTGTTCCTGCTGTCCGATCTGGCTGACTGGCTGCGCGCCCATGGGCGTTCGCGCTTCCTGTTCACCGCGCCGCCGCTGCGCTTGCCGGGCGCGGTGGGATCGCCGGTGACGGGCGTGGCGACGGTGTAAGGTGATGCCGGGCGAGGATATTTTCGACCTCAAGGGTCGCGTGGCGCTGGTCACGGGCGCGGGACAGGGTGTCGGACGCGCGATCGCGCTGGCGCTGGCCGGGCGGGGCGCGGGCGGGATCATCGTCAATGATGTCGACGCTGCGCGTGCGGCGGGGGTCGTGCGCGAGATCGAGGAGATGGGCGTGCGCGCCCATGCGATGCTGGCCGATGTGGGTGATCTGGAACAGGTGCGCGCGGGCGTTGCGCAGGCCGAAGCCGCGCTGGGGCCGATCGCCATCCTGGTGAACAATGCGGGCAATGCCGGGCCGCAGGGGTTCACCGGCTTTCCCCTGTTCTGGGAAAGCGATCCGGCGCACTGGAATCGTTATCTGCACGTGAACCTGCTGGGCGTGATGAACTGTTGCCATGCTTTGCTGCCCGGCATGGTCGAGCGCGGCTATGGCCGCATCGTCACCGTCATTTCCGATGCCGCCCGGAATCTGGAAGGGCGGCAGGCCGAATATGCGGCGGCCAAGGCTGGCGCGGGCGGGTTCATGCGCAGCATAGCGGCCGACGCGGCGCGATTTGGCGTCACCGCCAATTGCGTGGCCATCGCCACGATCCGTCCGGAATTGCCCGAGCCTGATCTGACGGCCTTCCTGTCGAGCGACCGCGCGAAGGCGCAACTGTCCCGCTATCCGATCCGCCGCTATGGCCTGCCCGAAGACATTGTCGGAACGGTGCTGTTGCTGGCGTCGGACGCGGCGAGCTGGACCACGGGCCAGACCTATCCCGTGAATGGCGGCTACAGCAGCTCGCTGTGAAACAGGATCGATCGAGGCGGCGGGCGGTTGTTGGCGATAGCCATCGCCTTTCGCGAAGGAGTTGGCATATAGGGCCGATGGGCGAGAGCGGAGAATGGGAATGAGAGACGAGCCGGCGGATCTGTCGGAACCTGCGCCGACGATGGCGGGACCGGCGCGTTTCACCTTGCTGGAGCCGTTGCGCGAAAAAACCTATCGTATGATCTGGACCGCCAGTCTCTTTTCCAATTTCGGGCAGCTGATTCAGGGTGTTGGCGCGGCCTGGCTGATGACGCGCCTGTCATCCTCGCCGCAGATGGTGGCGCTGGTCCAGACCGCGATCATGTTGCCGTTGATGCTGGTGGCGCTGCCCGCCGGGGCCATCGCGGACATGTTCGACCGCCGCAAGGTCGCGCTGATCGGGCTTGGCTTCGCCTGCCTGATGGCCGTGGGGCTGACGGGGCTCGCCTGGGCGGGACTGGTGACGCCGTGGTTGCTGCTCGCCTTCTGCTTCCTGATTGGCATGGGGGTCGCGCTATACGGCCCCGCCTGGCAGGCGTCGGTCGGCGAACAGGTGAGCGGCGAGCATCTGCCCGCGGCGATCGCGCTCGGCACCATCAGCTACAATGTGGCGCGCAGCTTTGGGCCCGCGCTGGGCGGCATCGTCGTAGCGGCGCTCGGCGCGATGGCGGCCTTCGCGGCCAATGCGCTGTTCTACCTGCCGCTGATCTTCGCCTTTTTGCGTTGGGAGCGGCAGCATGCGCCGTCGCGGCTGCCGCCTGAGCGGATTGATCGGGCGATCATATCGGGCGTCCGCTATGCGCTGCATTCGCCCCCGATCCGCATCGTGCTGGTCCGCACTTTGTTCAGCGGCCTGGCCGGCGCATCGGTATCGGCGCTGACGCCGTTGGTCGCGAAGGACCTGTTGCAGGGGACGGCCAGCACATACGGCCTGCTGCTGGGCGCCTATGGCGTGGGCGCGGTTCTGGGCGCGACGGCGCTCGACATGGTGCGCGGGCGGCTGCGTCCGGAACAGGCGGCGCGGCTGCTGACCGTTTTTTCGGGCGCGATGATCGTCCTGGTCGGCGTCAGTCACAATATCGTCGTCAGCTGCGCGGCGATGATGGCGGCGGGGGCGGCATGGATGATCCTGATCGCGCAGTTCAACGTCGCGGTGCAGATGTCAGCGCCGCGATGGGTCACCGCGCGCGCCCTTTCCTGCTTCGGATGCGCCATCACCGGCGGCATGGCGATCGGCGCGTGGGGATGGGGCGCGGTCGCGGCTATGGTCGGCACCGGCAATGCGATGCTGCTGTCGGGAGCGGCCGTGGCGCTGACCGTGCTGCTGGGCCTGATCCTGCCGCTGTCCTCGGCCTTGCCCGAGGGCCTGGAACTTTCCGAACTGTCGCAGCAGCCGCAGGTCAGCCTGGCGCTGACGGCGCGCAGCGGTCCGGTCATCATCGAAATCGACTATCGGGTCGAGATGGACAGCGCCCGCGATTATTACGACGCCATGCAGAAGCTGCGCCGCGCCCGTCTGCGCAGCGGAGCGTTCGGCTGGTCGCTGTCGCGGGACATCGCCGATCCGCAATTGTGGACCGAACATTATCATTGCCCGACATGGGGCGATTATCTGCGCCAGCGCGGCCGGATGACGCAGGGCGACCTGCAGTTGCAGGCGGATGTCGACCGGTTCCACATCGGCGGCAATGAAGCGCGCGTGCGCAGGCGGCTGGAACGGCCGACCGGGTCGGTGCGCTGGCGCGCTGATACCCCGGACCGGCGCGACGAAAGCCTTGGCCTCTATCATCCCTGACGGGAGATAGCCGCCGCCGTCAGCCCGCCGCTTCGTCCTTCGGGCGGCGGGGGACGACGGGGCGCATGTAGCTCAGGTCCCCGCGATCGCGCGTAGCGGGCAGCAGCGGTCCGTAGCTGGAGTCGCCCGCGCGGGTGATGGCGTCATGGGCGGCGTCATGCAGGTCGAAATTCTTTTCGATCACGGTCACGCGATTGGCCATTTTCCACACGCCGTCGCGCCGCTGGAAATGATCCATATAGCGGCCGATCGACAGGAGGTGCGGCGGTTCGCTGTTGGCGCCGATGAAGGTGTAATAGGTTTCCGAATAGGCGTCGTCGCCGTCGAGTTCGCAATAATGGTTGTTGAGGCCATGATGCTGAAGGACGCCCGGCGCGCTATTGTTCTCGAACACCCAGTCGATGAAGGCGTCGGGATCGCCGACAAAGCTGTGATGATCGTCGACCGCATCGTCCCAGTAGCAGGAGCGGACGAGTTCGCGATCCCGCCGATCAATCCCGCGCGCGTAGCGCAGGAGCAGCGACCAGATTTCCTGCCGGTCTACCAGTTCGCGCAGCTTGCGTTCCAGATCCTGGTCCATGCTCTCTTCCTCTTGTCGCCCCACTGGCATTACATCAATGGATGTGCATTGCAACGCAGGCGGCCGCCACCCGGCGTTCTATTCGTCGCCAACATCGGTGGAGCGGTGATTTTCAGTCATCCGTTCGATATGGCGTCGGCGACATTGTCGAAACCGGCGGATGGGATAAAATCGGGCGATGACAGAAGAATTCCAATGACGGCGCTGCCCAGGAAATCGGTGGGACGGCCGCGCAGGCTGACGCTCGACGCGATCGTCGATGCGGCCTGTGAGGTGGGCGTGGCCAATCTGGAAATGGGCCTGGTCGCCGAGCGGCTGAACACCGGCGTCGCTACGCTCTACGGCTATGTCAGCGGCAGGGATCATCTGCTTCAGCTCGTGACCGAAAGGCTGGCGGGACAATCGCTGATCCGGGATCGGGGTCAGAGCTGGCAGGATATCCTGCGGGAGCATGCGGCGATTTCCCACAAGCTGTTTCAGGCCGCGCCGTCGCTGATCACCAATCTGATGGGTGGAGCGCCCGACAAGCAATCCGTCGATTATTTCCAGCACATTAATAGCATGCTGACGGCTAGGGGCGTGTCGGGGGACCTGGCCGCGAACGCCTATATGGAAATCAATCAGGTCGTGATCGGGGCTGCGGTCGCTCTCGTCCGGCGCAAGGCGCTGGAGCTAGCGAACTCGAACTCGCCAGGATTTGCCGCAGCCCTGCCCGACGTCATGGGCGATTATCGCCTGACGCTGGAGCGGATCATCGGCGGCTATGAGCAGCGGCTGGGCGGGGGCGAGGAGGGCGCGGACGCGCCCTGAAATCGTCCGTCGCTCATCGCCCTTGGCTTGCGTCCTTCGCCTCGATCTCGTTCAGGATCATTTCGAATTCGACGGCCTTGGGGAAGCCCTGGAACACCGCGAATTGCAGGATGAATTCGCGCAGTTCCGCCATGCTGATGTCGCCGCTGACCAGCGCAGCATTGGCGTAGGCGCGCATCGCCGTCTGCGAGCCCGCAGCGGTCACGGCGGAAAGCGTGATCCATCGGCGCGAGCGCCTGTCGAGGCCCGGCCGGTTCCATACTTCGGCGAACACAAAGTCCCGCGCCGCTTCCGTCAGCGGCGTTCCCGGACTGTCGGGCGCGGGAAAGCCCAGCACTGACTGGAAAGTGTCCTTGCCCGCCTGGCGCCTCTTGTCCTCAGCCATCGCTCGTCTCTCCTGTCCATGATGGGTTGATAGACCGTCCGACATTGGCGCGGGACAAGGTGCGCGGGCCCATATGAGGTTCAAATCGTGACGGCGTTATTATCGCGAAACACCCTTGATTTGCCTGCCGCCGTAGCAGAAATAGCCCCGAAGCTGACAGCATGTCGGCAATAGTGATGTGCGCGTCGGTTCGGCTGGCGGACGGCGACGCGGAATGAGAAGGATGTCGTACATGAATGCCCTTAGCCCGGTTTCTCCTGTGCCGGCCCATGTTCCGGCCGAGGCGGTTTATGATTTCGACATGTATTTCGATCCGGCGCTGCTGACGGACCCGCATGAGCGCGTACGCGAGATGCTGCGGGAGGCGCCGCCGGTGTTCTGGACGCCGCGCAACGGCGGGCACTGGGTGATCATCGGCCACAAGGAAAATTACGAAGCGTCGCGCGATACGGAAGTCTTTTCGAGCGAGTTGTTCCCGAGCGAAATGATACCGGCCATATTGGCGGCGATACCGGGTGCGACGCATCTGCCGCTGCCTACCCCGATCAACATGGATCCGCCGGATCACACGCGCTTCCGCGCGCCGCTCAACGCCGCCTTCTCGCCCAAGGCGATGATGGCGCGCAAGGAAGAGGTCCGGGCGCTCGCCAATGAACTGATCGACAAGGTGATCGAGCAGGGTCATTGCGACTTCATTCCCGATATCGCCGAGCCGCTGCCCGTGCAGGTGTTCCTGAAGCTGATGGGCCTGCCCGTCGAGCGGATGGTGGAATTCCGCGATCTGGTGCATGAGTTCATGGCGCCGCCGACGGGCCCGCTGGACGCGTTCCTGCGCATGCGCAAGGTCGCCGACGCGATGCGGGGCGAGATCGAGGCGCGGCGCGAGGAGCCCAGGGACGATCTCCTCTCCCTGCTGTGGCGGACCGAGATCGACGGCCAGCCGATGACCTATGAAACGATGGAGGATTTCGGCGTCCTTCTGTTCATCGCCGGGCTCGACACGGTCATCAACGGCATGGGCTATGGCATCCGCCATCTGGCGCTCAATCCCGATTTCCAGAATGAGCTGCGCGCCAACCCCAAGCTCATCGTCGAAGCGGCCGAGGAACTGCTGCGCCGCTACACCTTCACCGTGCCGACGCGCCGCATCGCCAAGGACGCCGAATTTGGCGGTTGGCCGATGAAGGAAGGCGACAGGCTGATGCTGTTCCTGCCGGGCGCTGATCTCGACAAGCGCGAGTTCGCCGAGCCCGAGAAGTTCGACCTGCAGCGCGAGAACAAGGTCCATATCGCCTTCGGCGTCGGCCCGCATCGTTGCCTGGGATCGCACCTCGCCCGCATCGAGCTTCAGGTCATCTACGAACAGATGCTGGCGCGCCTGCCGACCTTCCGCGTCGACGATAGCAAGCCGATGACGTTCCACGGCGGCAACATCATAGCCATCGACTCGCTGCCGCTTCGCTGGGACTGAAAGTGACCGCAATCCCCCGCATGCTGCCGCAGCTCGGTCCCGACAACCGCTTCTTCTGGACGAGCGGGGCCGACGGCGCGCTGCGTTTTCTGCAGTGCCGGGATTGCGCGACCTTCATCCATCCGCCGCGGCCGATCTGTCCCAAATGTCAGTCGGAGGCGGTCGAGCCGACGGCAGTGGCGGGGACCGGGGTGATCGACAGCTACACGATCAACCACCAGAAGTGGCATCCCGCGATGGAGGTCCCCTTCGTGATCGCGCGCGTGGCCATCGACGGCGCGCCGGGAGTCATCCTGACCACCAATATCGTCGGTTGCCCGGTCGATGCGGTGGACATGGACGACAAGGTTCGCGTCGTTTTCCAGCAGCAGGACGATGTCTGGCTGCCCTTCTTCGAAAAACATGATGCCGAAGGGGGCGACTGAGGTGGCGTCGAGCGAAGCCTATATCACCGGCATAGGCCAGTCGCAGATCGGTGTCCGGTTGGAGCGGCATCCACTGCTGCTGACGATCGACGCGATCAGGGAAGCGCTGGACGAGTCTGGTCTCAGCATCGCCGATATTGACGGGCTGTCCACCTATCCGGGCAAGACGAACATGCCGCCGGGCTATTCGCCGGTTGGAACCGAAGATGTGATGGACGCGCTGCGGATGAATATCCGCTGGTATTCGGGCGGGCATGAGATCAGTTCGCAGCTGGGCGCGATCGTCGCGGCGGTCGCGGCGGTGAAGGCCGGCCATGCGCGCCACGTCATCTGCTTTCGCACCGTCTATGAAGCGGCGGCGATTTCCCGGCCGCAGGAATTTCCCGTGCCGCGCGGTGGCCGGCTGGACGGCTATCCGCAGTGGTTCATGCCGTTCAACGCCCTGTCCGCGTCGAACTGGGTCGCGCAATATGCGATGAAGCATGTGAAGCGCTATGGCCTCAAGCGCGAGCAGCTTGCCCAGATCGCTCTCACTGACCGCGCTAACGCGCTCAAGAACCCCCGCGCGCTGGTGCGTGAACCGCTGACGCTCGACCAGTATATGGAAGCGCGGATGATCTCCGAACCGCTTTGCCTCTACGACTGCGACCGCTTCACCGACGCATCCACCGTGCTGATCGTGTCGGCGGGCGACGCGCTGGGCGAGGTGAAGTGCCAGCCGGTGCGGATCGCCGCGTCCGCCCATGCCGCCGACCGCTACAGTTGGGACCAGCCCGATCTGATGGCGTCCTATGCGACCGGCGCGGAGCTTTGGAAGAACACCGACTATCGGCCCAAGGATGTCGACACCGTCCAGTTCTACGACGGTTTCAGCTTCCTGGCGCTCAGCTGGTTCGAAGCGCTGGGCTTCTGCAAGCTGGGCGAAGGCGGCGCGTTTATCGAGGGCGGTGAGCGCATCAGCCTGACGGGCGAATTGCCGTTCAACACCTTTGGCGGCCAGATCGGCGCGGGGCGGCTGCACGGCTTCGGCTTCGCGCATGAGGCCGTGGTGCAGCTGCGCGGGTTGGGCGGCGAGCGGCAGATCGCGGGCGATCCGCGCGTCGCGATCGCGACGTCGGGCGGCGGTCCGCTGGCGACGGCGCTGCTGCTGGCGAAGGATAGCTGATGGCCAGCCGCGAAGCCGGCTTTCGACGGCGCATCCTGATCGAGCCCGCGCCCGGCCGGGTCGTGGCCGAGCTGGAGGATGATTATCACCGCATGGTCGTGACGCTGGAGCATGAAGGCGGCGTCGTGAGCCGGGTGAGCAGCGAGATGAAGCGTGGCCCCTGGACGACATGTCCGGGGGCGATGGCGCAGTTGGAGCAGACCTTCGCTGACGTGTCGCTGGCTGAATTCGTCCGGCGCGGGGGCAAGGCCCAGAACTGCACGCACCTCTATGATCTGGCGATCTTCGGCGCCGCCCATGCGGACGACCGGGCGGCGGTTGCCTATGACATATTTGTAACCGATCCCGTGGACGGCAAGCGGGATGCGAAGCTGTGGCGCGATGGCGCGCTCGTGCTGCACTGGGTGATGGAGGGTGACCGCTTCCTTGCGCCCGCCGCGCTGGCCGGAAGGACGATGAAGGATCTGGGCGACTGGATCGCCGCGCAGGACAAGACCGGCGCGGAAGCCGGACGCATCCTGCGTTGGGCCTGCATCCTCGCCTATGGCCGGGCGATGGACATGCCCGCCGGTCTTTCCGCCACGGCCTTTCCCGGCGCGTCATGTTATACATTCCAGCCGGAGAGGGCGCAGGTCGCGACTCGCCGGCCCGGCGCGGACATTGATTTCAGCCAGCCCGGTTTCGAGCCGCTGGCGGACAGGCATAAGGCGTTCAGCTTTGGCCAAAACGCGTGACATCATATGCCTGAAAGGCAAGAGGAGGTTGGTATGAAGATGGACGATATGGTGCTCATCAGCGTTGATGATCACATCACGGAACCGGGCGGCATGTATGATCAGCATCTGTCGGGCGAGGCTCTCAAGACCGCGCCGAAGCTGCTGACGCTTGAGGACGGCACCAACGTCTGGGAATATCAGGGCATCAAGATTCCGTCCGTCGGCCTGAACGCCGTCGTCGGCCGTCCGCCCGAGGAATATGGCATGGAGCCGACCTCCTTCGAGCAACTTCGCGCCGGCTGCTACGACGTGCATGAGCGCGTCAAGGATATGAACATCAACGGCGTCGCCGCCTCGCTCAATTTTGCGAGCTACCCGATGATCGACGGCGGCATGTTCACCATCGCTGCGGACAAGGCGCAGGCGCTGACTCACCTGCGCGGCTATAATGACTGGCATGTCGACGAATGGTGCGGCTCCTATCCGGGCCGTTTCATCCCCTGCGGCCTGCTCCCCGTGTGGGATATGGACGCCACCGTCGCGGAGCTGAAGCGCCTGTCCGACAAGGGCTGCCATGCAGTGTCGATCAATGAGAATCCGACCGCGCGCGGCCTGCCGAGCATTCATAATCCCTATTGGGAACCGCTCTACAAGACGGCGGCGGAGATCGGCACGACGCTCTGCCTGCACATCGGCGGCGGCAACGCATCGCCCCATACGTCGATGGAAACCCCGATCGAGGCATGGATCACGACCATGCCGATGGCGGTTTCACTGGGCGCGGCCGACTGGCTGAACCTGTCGGCGCTGAACCGCTATCCCACGCTGCGCATCGCTTTGTCGGAAAGCGGCATCGGCTGGATTCCCTACCTGATGGAGCGCGCCGATTTCAGCCATGGCCAGCACAAGGCCTGGACCAATTCGGAATCGATCTTCAAGGGGGCCAAGCCCAGCGACGTGTTCAAGCGGCACTTCCTCAGCTGCTTCATCGACGACGCGTTCGGCCTGCAGAATGTCGACGCCATCGGCATCGACAACATCGCCTATGAGTGTGACTATCCGCACTCCGACACATTGTGGCCCAATGTTCCGGAACGGCTGTGGGAGACGATCAACCATCTGACCGACGAGCAGATCGCCAAGATCACTCACCTCAACGCGATGCGCGATTTCCACTTCGATCCCTTCGCGCATCACGCGCGCGAGGACCTGACCGTTGCGGGGCTGCGCGCCAAGGCGGCGGAGCAGGGCGTCGACATATCGGTCAAGTCGAGCGGCGGCGCCGCTCCGCTGAAGGCTGGCGAGGAAGCGCGCCCGGTGACGTCGGGCGACATCGTCGCGATGTTCAAGGCCCACGCCGAAGCGGGTTGATGATGAC
Source organism: Sphingobium sp. (assembly GCA_036383495.1). Lineage (GTDB taxonomy): Bacteria > Pseudomonadota > Alphaproteobacteria > Sphingomonadales > Sphingomonadaceae > Sphingobium. The sequence goes on from DASVOF010000019.1 coordinate 9,880, forward strand.
AAGGGGAGCGATCCTGATCGGGTCGCTCCCCCAGCATTTTTGGGGGCGCCGTGCGATACGGCGCCCCTTTTTTCTTCACTGGGCCCGGTAGAGCCAGAGTTGCGCCGAAGACGCATCGAGCGCGGTCGTTATCTTCATCTCGCCTGACTGGGCGCGCCGCCCCATTTCGTTGAAAAAGGTGGAGGGGTCGTCAAGTTCCAGTTCGTAAAGCGCCAGATAGGGCTGGGGCGGCGGGTTAGGGGACGTCGCCTCCGCCTTGAACCGCTTGCCCGACACGACGCCGGGGATCGAAAGCAGATCGCGGAGATGGTCGGTGTCATACCATAGATTATATTCGTCATCCCTGCCGGGCTGGGCGGCGCTGGGGACGGCGAGAAGATATTTGCCCATAACTGTTCCTCTGCAATGTCATGCGATAGTTTTTTCAGGGAATGTCGCATCGGCGGCAGGCGCGATCCACGCCTAACCCGCCGTCTGCGGGCCGCTCGCCAAAGCATCGCCCGCGCGGTGTTGAAACGCGCGCGCTGGTCGTCGAGTTGGGGCTATTCTAGGTCATCAGCGCGCAGCCTGGCCTGGCGGTCAGCGCGGGTCTGAACAGAACTGGCGGGGATCATGTCGACACCAACAGCCAAGCAGGAATGGTCCGCGCACTGGCATTTGCCCTTTCTGGGGATGCTCGGCATCGCGGGAAGCGCGACGCTGGGCTATTCCAGCGGCGTCTTCATGCAGCCTATAACCGAGGAGTTCGGCTGGAGCCGCGCGCAATTTTCCTCCGCCTTCACGGCGCAGATGCTGCTCGCCCTGATCGTCGGGCCGCTGGTCGGCCGGATGATCGATCGCTATGGCCCGCGGCGGGTGGCGCTCGTTGGCGTGTTCGCCTTCATGCCGGGCCTGTCCGCCCTGGGGCTGGCGACAGGGGTCCCCTGGCAATGGTGGGCGCTGGGCGCGTTGCAGTCCGTCTGCACCGCCATGATCGGTCCTCCCACCTGGATTTCGGCGATCATCCCCCGTTTTCTCGCGTCGCGCGGCATGGCGCTGGCGGTGGCGCTGGCGGGCGTGGGCGTGGCCACCGCCATCTGGCCGGTGGCGGCGGCCTATTTCGTCGAGCATATCGGCTGGCGCGCCTCGTTCGCCGCGATGGCGCTTTGCTGGGGCGCGCTCGTGGTTCCGCTCACCTTCCTGTTCTTCACCGATCCGCCGCGCGTGGCCGCCCCGGTGGTGGCGGGCAAGCCGTCATCGTGGGAATATCGGCAGGCGCTGCTTTCGCGCGACTTCATCTGCATCGCGCTGGCGGGCGGGCTCTACGCCAGCATGTCCTATGCGATGATCCTGCACAGCGTGCCCATATTGCGGGAGAACGGACTCACGCTGACGCAGGCCGCGACGCTGGCCGGGGTGACAGGCGTCTTTTCGATAACCGGCCGGCTCTGCACCGGCTACCTGCTGGACCGGTTCCGGACGCGACCGATCGCGATCGTCGTGTTCCTCGTCCCCATCGCGGTAAGCCTGCTGCTGCGGTCGAGCGGGGGCTCATGGGAAACCGCGCTGCTGGCGGTGATGCTGCTCGGCCTGTCGGCGGGCGCGGAAACGGATGTGGTGGTCTACACCGCCTCGCACCGCTTCGGCCGCCATGTCTTCGCCTCTGTTTTTGCGGTTATCATGGCCGTCTTCGCGCTGTTCGCCGCCATGGGGCCGTTGCTGGCGTCCGCCCTGTTCGACGCCTATCAATCCTATGATCTTTTCCTCATGCTGGTCATCCCCGTGATCGTCGTCGCGACGATCCTGATCGCGGTCGTGCTGTCGCCCCGACCCGCGCGAGCGGCTATCATGCGCCATGAACAGGAAAGCCATCATCTCGTTTCGCGATCCAACTCGCCCACTGACCAAGGGGAAGCAATATAATGTCTGAGACCGCCACCGCACCTGCCCCCGTGCTGCTTGAGATGCTGACGCCGCATATCGCGCTCGTCACGCTCAACCGGCCCGAAAAGCGCAACGCCGTCAATCCGGCCATGTCGGATGCGATGGAGACGATCCTGCGCCAGATCGAAGCCGATCCGGAGATTCGCGTCGCTATCCTGACCTCCAGCATCGACCGGGTGTTTTGCGCGGGCGCCGATCTGGAAGCGATCGCGACGGGCAAGGGCAAGGGGACCGAGACGGCGGCGGGCGGTTTTTGCGGCTTCGTCTATGCGCTGCGCAGCAAGCCGTGGATCGCCGCCGTCGAAGGCTTCGCGCTGGGCGGCGGGTTCGAGATCGCGCTGGCGTGCGACATGATCGTGGCGTCGGAAAATGCGAAGCTCGGCCTGCCCGAAGTCAAGCGCGGCCTGATCGCCAACGCGGGCGGCATTCACCGCATCGGCGCGGTTCTGCCCCGCAATATCGCGCATGAGATGCTTGCCACTGGCGAGCCGCTGGACGCCCAGCGCGCCTATCATTTCGGTCTGGTCAACCGGGTGGCTCCGGCGGGCGGCGCTGTCGCGGCGGCCAGGGAACTGGCGGAATCGATCGTCGCCAACGCGCCGGTGGCTGTGCAATACGCCCTTCGCGCATCGAAAATGTCCGCAGCCCAGCCGGACGCCTTCGGTCGCCTGGTCGTGAACGAACGCTTCACGGCGCTGCGCAGCACGGAAGACTATAATGAAGGGCCGCGCGCCTTTTTGGAAAAGCGCGCGCCTGTCTGGACTGGGCGGTAAATATATCAGGTCTGCTCGGCTCGTCGCCGATAAGGAGAAGATAGTGGGAAAGCTTGAAGGGCGTCATATTCTGGTGACAGGCGCGGCCAGTGGCATGGGACGCGCCATCGCCCAGATATTCGCGGCGGAAGGAGCGGCGCTCGCCCTGCTCGACCGCAACGAAGCAGGCGCGGCCGAAGTCGCGGGATCGCTGGGCGCTGCGTCTTTCGGATGCGATGTGTCGGATAGGGCGATGGTCGATGACGTCGTCGCCCGCGCGGGCGAGGCGATGGGCGCGATCGACGGCGTCATCAACGCCGCCGGCATCCTTGACATCATGCCGATCGACACGCTGTCGCCCGAAAGCTGGGACCGGATGATCGCCGTCAACCTGACGGGCACTTTCAACATCGTCCGAGCCGCCTTGCCCCGCCTGCGAGCGGCGGAGAGGGCTACCATCGTCAACATCTCGTCGGTTAGCGGCCTCATGCCGCTACCGGGCACCACCGGCTATTCGGCGAGCAAGGCGGGGGTTCTTATGTTCACCAAATGCCTGGGCATGGACCTGGGGCCGAAGATCCGCGCCAACGCCATCTGCCCCGGCGTGATCGAGACGGAAATGACGAGCTACATCATGGCGAATCCCGAACATAGGGAGAGGGCGAGCGAGCGCGTCGCACTGAAACGGCTGGGGCAGACGGAGGACATCGTCCGCGCCGCGCTGTTCTTTTCAACAGAGGATTCGGCCTTCACGACCGGCACCGCGTTGCCGGTGGACGGCGGCTTTTCCTGGCGCTGAAACCAGCCGCCCGCAAGATAGATATATAGGAGATCCCTGAATGCTGAACCTGAAACCGCTTTGCACGGCCATCGTGGATGTCGCTCCCCCATTGGCGGTCGGCGCCACCCCCTGGGGCAATCGCGCCGTAGGAGAAATCCGGGCCGTGACGATCAGCGGCGATCGCATGACCGGCAAGCTGGAAGGCGCGGCGGCGGCGGACTGGATCTCGGTCGGCGGCGCGGTCGGCATCATCGACGTGCGCATGACCGTTCGCACCGATGATGGAGCGCTGATCCTCGTCACCTATGGCGGTCGGCTGGACCTGGCGCGCGCGGGCGGTCCCGTTGCGACCGTCGCCCCCACCTTCGCGACCGGAGACGAGCGTTACGCCTGGTTGAACGCCGTCCAGGCGATCGGTCGCGGCACGCTGACCGCCGACGCCAGCGGATCGCGTCTCAGTTATGAGTTTTACGAGGTCCTCTGACGGAGCCATGCGGCAATGCTGACCAAGGCGGATGACTATCCAATTCACCAGACTCCCGATCCGATCGCCTTTGCCGGTAGCGATCGCAACTTTTACGATCGCTATTTCTTCAACGGCAATTCCATCGAGGATGATCTGGTCTTTGCGGCGGCGCTGGGCGTCTATCCGCACCTCAATATCATGGACGCCGCCTTTGGGGTGAGGATCGGGGAGGTGCAGTATAACATCCGCGCCTCGCGCCACCTCAATATGGAACGGATGGACACGCAGGTCGGGCCGATCCGCATCGAGGTGGTGGAGCCGCTCGAGCGGCTGAGGATCGTCGTTGAGGACAATGAGCATGGCATTGCCGCCGACCTGCTGTTCGAAGGGCGCAGTCCGCCGGTGGAGGAGCCCCGCACCACGCGCCGACACGGTCCGCGCGTGTTGACCGATTTCACCCGCCTTACGCAGGCTGGACGCTATAGCGGCTGGGTCCGCGCGGGCGGCCGCGAGGTTCGGGTTGAGCGTGATCGGGCAAATGGCGTGCGCGACCGTTCATGGGGCATCCGTCAGATCGGGGAACGCGATCCGCAGCCGATGGCTCCACCTGCGGATCATCAGTTCCACTGGATATGGATGCCCGCGCAGCTGGATGACCGCAGCGTTCTTTTCTACGTGAACGAGGATCGCGAGGGCGAAGCCTGGAACAAGGGCATGATCGTCAGCCATGACGATGGGCGGGTAGAACATCTGCCCGGTGCGGAGGTGGAGATCACCTATGAACAAGGCTCGCGCTGGCCCACAGGCGCGATCGTCACCACGCCCGCCGGCTGGACGCTGAAGGCGGAACCGGGCGCTCGCTTCTTCATGACGGGCATCGGCTATATGAACCCGGAATGGTCTCACGGGATCAACAAGGGGCCACTGGCCGTGGGCTATGACGAGATACGCGGCGCGAACGTCGGCTATGCGCCGCCCTATATCTACACGGAAGCGGTTGCGCGCATGACCCTGACCGGCCCTGACGGGTCGGTTCAACATGGCGTCGGCACGCTGGAGGGGCTGAGCTTCGGCCCCCATGCCCGCCTTGGCTTCACGGGAGCGCATGACGGCGCATGACCGATATGGAAGAAAGAATTGCAGCCTATATCGCGCATCGTTTGCCCAATGCGCATGGCGTCGCCGTCGATCAGCTATCCCGAATTCCCGGCGGCAGCAGTCAGGAGACCTTCAAGTTCCGCGCCGTCTGGGATGAAGGAAGCGGGCCAGCCGATCGCTGGCTGATCCTGCGCCGCGCTCCTCCGGCGGGACTGGTGGTCGCCGAACGTGATGTCGAGTTCAGCGTATACGATGCGATCGGGGACAGCGACGTGCCGGTCCCGAAGGTCTATTTCATGGAGATGGACCCGCAGTGGCTCGACAGGCCCTTCTTCGTCATGGACATGGCGCCGGGCAAGCCGGGCCATTTCTGGACGTCGGACGATCCGTTCGAGGGGCAGGCGCAGGCCATCGGGGAACGTTTCTGGCGGCATTTAGGAGCGCTGGCCGCGATCGACCACCGCGCGGTCGGGCTGGAGGATCTGCGTAACGGATCAGGTGAACCCAGCCTATGGGCGGCGGAGCTTGGCCATTGGGAATCGATCCTCGACGAAAATGAGTCGATGATCGACCCGGTCGTGCGCGGCGCCATCCGCTGGTTGCGCGCAAACCCGCCGCCGCCCGCCGCCAAGCAGGCCATCGTCCATGGCGACTATCGCGTCGGCAATTTCCTGTTCACCCCGGACGGCCGGATCAGCGCCGTGCTCGATTGGGAGATGTGTCATATCGGCGATCCGCTGGAAGACATTGCATGGGCCCTCAATCCCATGTGGTCGGTCGAACGCTGGTTCCCGGCCGAGGAAGGGATCGCCCTGTGGGAACAGGCCAGCGGCCTTTCGGTCGATCCCGCCGCTCTTGACTGGTGGCGGTTGTTCGCCGCGGTGAAAGCCTGCGCGATCTGGACGACGGCGGAGGCAAGTTTCAACAGCGGGCGCAGTCGCGACATGAACGTGGCGACGACGGCGGTGAGAGGCATGAGCTTCCACCGCAAGGAGATATTGGACCATATGGCCGCCAGGGGAGCAATAGGATGACGCTTTCCATCGAAGCCGCCGTTCGCGGGGTTGCCGACGCGTTACGGGAGAAGGTCGCGCCGACGCTGACCGACAGTTTCGCGACGGAGGTCACGCGCCTGTCCACAAACCTGCTGACGATCATGGCCAATGCCGCTGACGATGCGGTGGCGTTGCGCGTTGAAGAGAATGCGCGAGTCCGCACCTTGCTGGGCGATGGCGCGGCAGTGGTTGGCGATACCGTCCTGGCCGCGCGGCTGGCGCAGGCAGCGGCCTCCACCGATCCGGGCTTCAGGATCAGCGAGCTGGACCGGGAGACGGATCGGCTGCGCCGGCTGCTCGTGCGACTTCAGGTCGCACTGGAATTGCAGGATGATGTCGCCTGTCGCACGCTTAACCAGCGCATCTGGTCGCTCTTGCGCGATATCGAAACCAGCAGGGCGCCGCGCCTTTAGCCTTCCTGGCTGATCTTCACAACCGCAGCGGTCTTGGCCGTTTTGGCGACCGTGGCCCCGAAACGACCATTGATGAAGAGGTCGATCTTCTGCTCGATTTCCGCTTCGGTGGGGCGCACCGTCTTCCAGTTGGTGTAAAACATGATCGGTACATTGCCGAGCACGAGATCGACGAACAGCTGCGCCGTCACGCCATGATCGTCTTCCGGAATCTGCCCCCGTTCCGCGAGCATCTCGAACCCATGGGTCATGTTGTTCAGCACACGGGCGAATGTGGCGTTCGCGACCTTTTTGATAAGGTCCGGGAAACGCCGGCTTTCGGCGACCATCAGCCGCATGACGTCGACCGACCGTTCGGCCAGGACATAGTCGAGGAGATCGCCGGCCTGCTGTTTCAGCGCCTCGAACAACGTCGCCGCCGTGTCGGGGATGGACGGCGGAATCATCGCAGCGGTCCTGCGCGCATAGATGACTTCGTGGAAGATCGCCTCCTTGTCGCCGAAATGCTGATAGACGGTGCGCGTGGCGACGCCGGCCCGCTTGGCGATATCCACCAGCGATGTTTCGGCATAGCCTTGCGAAACGAACAACTGGGTCGCGACTTCCATGATCGTCGCCTTGCGTCGTTCCAGCTCCGCAAGCGTCGGCCGTCCCGCCTGATTGCGTGGCGCCTTGGCAACAGGGGCGTCACTGCGTTCTGATTGCGCCCCAACCCGCTTGTTCAACACTTGACATCCTTCTTTTTGTCTCGATTGATTTGTCTAGTCCATCTGTAGGGCGAATGCAAAGCTGCCGATGACAGCGGGCGATGCCCTATTTCACCCGGTATCGCGCTGACGATGACTATCCGGGACCCTCGTCGGCGGCTATGCGCGCCGGGAGCTTGCCGATATTTCGGCCATATCAGCGGTCCGACGCCGCATATATTTATGGCATGAAGTGCGAGGGTCTCGATGACGCAGGTGATGAAGGGAGTTCGGGTATTGGAGGTGGCGCAGTTCACCTTCGTCCCGGCGGCGGGTGCGGTGCTGGCCGATTGGGGAGCCGACGTCATCAAGATCGAGCATCCCGTGCGCGGCGACACGCAGCGCGGTTTTATCAATATGAACGGCCAAGGCGTCGACCCCAATCGAAACCCGATGATGGAGCATCCCAATCGCGGCAAGCGCAGCGTCGGCATCGACGTTTCGACGCCGGAAGGGCAGGAGCTGCTCTACGAAATCGCCAAGACGTGCGATGTGTTCCTGACCAACTATCTGCCATCCGCTCGGCAGAAGAACAAGTTTGACGTAGAACATATCCGCGCCGTCAACCCGAACATCATCTACGCCCGCGGTTCCGCTTTCGGCGACAAGGGCGCGGAGCGTCATGCCGGCGGTTTCGATGGCACGGCGTTCTGGACGCGCAGCGGCATTGGCGAGGCGGTCTCGCCAGTGGAAGTCGATGGCATATTGCAGCAGCCGATCGGCGCGTTCGGCGACTCCATCGGCGGCATGTATATAGCGGGCGGCATCTCCGCCGCGCTGTTCCACCGTGAGCGGACAGGCGAGGCGACTGAAATCGACGTGTCGCTTCTGGCGACGGCGTGGTGGTCGGCTGGCCTTGCGATCAACCAGGCGCTGGAAACCGGCGTGTCGGCGCGGGCGCGGATGCCGGTGTCCGGCGGGATGCCCGGCAATCCGTTCCTGGGCAATTTCAAGACGTCCGACAACCGTACGATCAACCTGTGCACGCTGACGCCGGAGCCCTATGCGCAGAGCCTGTTCGACCATCTGGGTCGCCCGGAACTCAGCCAGGATCCGCGCTTCGCCAATGGCCGCGCGTTGATGGAAAACTGGCAGGCGATGAGCGACATCATCGTCCAGGAGATTGGCGGCAAGCCCTTCGAATATTGGCGTGATCATCTCAAGACCTTCACCGGCCAGTGGGCCCCGGCGCAGAGCCTGCTGGAACTGGCCAGCGACGAGCAGGCGTTGGCCAACGACATGCTGATCGAAGTGGAGGCCATCGATGAAGGCGCGCCGCCGATGAAGCTCGTCCGCAATCCGATCCAGTTCGATCATGCGCCCGTGCAGACCACGCGGGCGCCCCAGGCTTCGGAACATACGGAATTGTTCTTGATGGAACTTGGCGTCGAATGGGATAGGATCGAGGAATTGAAGGCCAAGGGCGCGATCGCCTGACGCCACCTCGCAACACGAAAGACAAGAGACGATGAAGGCTGGTACGAAGCTGAAGAGCGCGGTGTGCGACACCGAGGTCATGGTGATCAAGCTGGGTTCGGGCGCGATCGAATGCGGCGGCGCCCCGATGGTGGAAGAACGCGGTGAGAAGGGCGCGGTCAACCCCGCCTTTTCGGAAGGCACGAAGATGGGCAAGCGCTACACGGACGCGGCCGGGACCTTCGAACTGCTGTGCGTCAAGCCTGGCGCGGGTTCGCTGTCGATCGACGGCGCCGCCTGCCAGCTGAAGGACGCCAAGCCGCTTCCCTCCTCCGACTGAAGGTCAGGCCCGCCTCGTGGATATTTCGCTGCTTCTGAAAATGGCGGCCGACGCCGAGCCCGATCGTGTCGGGCTGACCTGCGACGGCCGTGACTGGACCTATGCGCAGCTGTGGAACGCCGCCACCGGCGCCGCCGTGCAGATCGCCAAGAGCGGGGCGGAGCATGTCGCGCTGCTGGACACGGGCAGCGAAGCTGCGCCGATCGCGCTGTTCGGCGCGGCGTTGGCGGGCGTCCCTTATTGTCCGCTCAACTACCGGCTCGCCGATGCGGATCTCGCCGCGCTGATCGCCCGGATCGAACCGGCCTATATCGTGGGCGACGTGGGCCGGGTCGAACGACTGGCGCCGGGCGCGAAGCATGTGGTGCTGAGCCGCGCGGATTTCGTCGCCGCCGCCGAAGCCGCCGCCGATCCGGAGCGCGAGGCGGGCGAGGGCGAAGGCATCGCCGTCCAGCTGTTCACCAGCGGCACCACCGCCGCGCCCAAGGCGGCGATCCTGCGCCATTCCAACCTTGTCTCCTACATATTGGGCACGGTCGAATTCGGGGCCGCCGACCCGGCGGAAGCCGCGCTGGTCAGCGTCCCGCCCTATCATATCGCGGGGATCGCGGCGCTGCTGTCGTCCATCTATGCGATGCGGCGCATCCTGCTGTTGCCCGCCTTCGATCCCAAAGATTGGCTGACGCTCTGTTCGACCCAGCGCGCGACCAATGCCTTCGTGGTGCCGACCATGTTGTCGCGCATCGTCGAAACGCTGGCCGTGACGGAGTCCAAGCCCGACATCTCGCCCCTGCGCGCCATCGCTTATGGCGGCGGCCGGATGCCGGTGGAGCTGATCACGATGGCGCTGGACCTGTTCCCGGTGGCGAACTTCACCAACGCCTATGGCCTGACGGAAACCAGCTCGACCGTCGCCCTGCTGGGGCCGGAGGAGCATCGCGCGGCGCAGGCGTCCGATGATCCAGCGGTGCGTGCGCGGCTCGGGTCGGTGGGCAAGCCGCTGCCGACCATTGAGCTGGAGATCAGGGACGAGGAAGGCCGTGTCCTCCCGACGGGCGAGGCGGGCGAAATCTATGTGCGCGGCGACCAGGTTTCTGGTGAATATCGCGAGCGTAGCGCCCTGCTGGCGGACGGCTGGTTCCCCACGCGCGATGCGGGCTATCTGGACGCGGAAGGCTATCTCTTCCTGTCGGGCCGCGCGGACGACGTGATCGTGCGCGGCGGTGAAAATATCTCGCCGGGGGAAATCGAGGACGTGCTGCTGACCCATCCGTCAATCGCGGATGCAGCGGCGGTCGGCATCCCGTCGGTCGAATGGGGTGAAGCGGTGGGCGTGGCGATCGCGCTGCGCGGCGATGTCGCGCCGAGCGATGACGAACTGCGCGCGCTGGTTCGCGACCGGCTGCGCTCCTCGCGCGTTCCCGAACGGATCGAACGGGTTGAGGCGCTGCCTTATAATGAAATGGGCAAGCTGCTGCGGCGTGAGGTCAAGAAGCTATTCCAATAGGGGGCGGGCCGCCCTTTCACGATAGATCGCTAACACGATCAACGACGCGCAGGAATTGACCCTGGGTTCGGCCTGAGAGCATTGTTCAGCCGAGCAGCCGCTTTGGCGGCAAGCAAGATCGTGAAGGAGAGGCGGCCATGCCGACCGATGAGCAGCGCCAGCAGCTGGCGGACGAAGGCTTTTATGTCGCGCGGTCCGTGCTGTCGGGCGATGAACTGGAACGGGTTCGGTCCGCGCTGGACCACGCCGTCGCCGTCGGGCGCGGGACCAGCGATTCCCGTCTTGATCCCAATGACGCCAATATCCGGCTCTACAATCTGCCAGCGCTCGACCCGCTGTTTATCGATCTGCTGATGCGCGATGACGCTCTGGACGCCGCCCGCGCGACGATCGGTGAGCATATTCTGGTGTCCAATTTCACCGCCAACATCGCGCTGCCGGGATCGGGATCGATGAATCTGCATTCCGACCAGGCGCTCGCCGTGCCGGGTCCGTGGTTTCATCCCTGGGCCGTCAATGTCATCTGGTGCCTGGACGATGTGCATGAGGCGAACGGCGCGACGCGCTATTTGCCCGGCAGTCATCGCTTCGCATCGATGGACGATGTGCCCGCCGATGCGACGGAACGCACCGTCGCCTTCGAAGCGCCTGCCGGCTCCTTCATCGTGATGGAAGGGCGGCTGTGGCATACGTCCGGCTGCAATGTCACGAAGGACGAACGGCGGCGGATGATGTTCGCTTATTACGGCGCGGACTTCATCCGCCCGCAAGTCAACTGGGCCTTCGCTCTGCCGCAGGCGGTGCAGCAGGCGATGGACGATGGGACGCGCGCCCTGTTCGGTCTGGAGGCCGCTGGCAATGTCAGGATCGGCGGCGCACTGTCGCGATACAAGCCGGTCGAACCGGTCTGAGCTTTTTTTCAAGAACGGAGACAGTCATGACGAGCCTGAACCGCGCCGACACGGCGCTTGACCGGCTGTTCGACGCGCTCGCTCGCGGCGATGTCGACGGCGCGGTGGCGACCTTGACCCCCGACGCGCGGGTGTGGCACGGCTTTGACGGCATCGCGCATGACCGTGAAGCCATAGCGCGCGACTGGACCGGCTTTGTCGGCGCTTTCCCGGAACGCTTCGTCACCGACATTCGGCGGCAGACGACCGCTGATGGTCTGGTGCAGCAGCACCTGATGGTGGTGCGCACCGCCCAGGGCAGGCGCATGGCGTGGGCCGTGTGCGTAGTCGTGCGGCTGGAGGGCGACCGGATCGCCCGGCTCGACGAATATATCGACCGGGCTGGCAGCTTCGCGATCGCGGACGACGCGCCGCTTACGACGCCCGGCATGGCCTGATCCGGGCCTGATCCGGCCCCCGGTCAGTCCAGATCGTCGGGGTGGGGATAGGGGCCGAGGAACAGGAACAGCAGCGACGCTGCCAGGCAGATCGGAATATAGAACCACAGGGCGCTATCATAGGATTTGGTGGCGTCGTAGACGATGTTCATCGCGAGCGGCCCAGCCGCGCCCGCCAATGTGATGAGCCCGCCGATCGTGCCGAACAGCAGACCGAAATTGCGCAGTCCGAAATAGCGCGACGTCAGATAGGCGACCAGGTCCAGCTCCGCGCCCAGCGCAAGGCCCAGGATCAGCACGGCCGCCGCCGCGCCGGGGACCGAGCCCGGCAGCCCGAGCAATAGCAGGCTGGTCGCGATCGGCAGGCACACGCTGACCGCCGCGAGGATCGTGCCGCGCATCCGGTCGAGCAGGAAGCCGATCGCCAGCCGCCCGGTAATGGACGCCACGCCCAGCAGCGGTGCGATCGCCGCCGCCTCTCCACGAGTCAGCCCGCTGGAGGACAGCACCGGCACGAGGTTCGTCACCAGCGATATGACGACGGACGCGATCAGCCATCCCGCCACCGCCAGCTGAATGAAGCGGCGCGACAGGAGCTGGCGCTTGCCCGCCCCGTCGCCGCGCGGCGTGAAGGAGATGGGGGTCCTCCCGGCGATCCTGTCCTTGTCCTTCACGCTGGTGAACAGGAAATATATGAGCGGAATGGCGACCACGGCCCAGAACAGGGCGAGCCCGACATAGCCCATGCGCCAGCCGTAACGGGCCGTCAGTTCATAGACTAGGAAGGGCGTCACCAACGACCCGATGCCGCTGCCGCTGAGCGTCAGGGCGAGCGCGAAGCCGCGTCCCGCCGAAAACATGCCGGACACCGCCGACGTCCAGACCGACGGCTGGATGAAGATGTTGGCGATGGCGATCAGTCCCCAGACCGCGAACCAGCTCCAGATGGACGGGCCGACGGTGCTCAAGAGCATATTGAGCAGGAACACCGATATGACGCCGATCAGGCCGATCCGGCGTGGGCCGAACCGGTCGATCGCCGCGCCCATGACCGGACCCATGAAGATGATGATCGGCGCGGTGATGGCCGGTCCCATCGAAATCTGGGCCCGGCTCCATCCGAACGCCTGTTCCAGCGGTTCGATGAAGACACCGGTCGAATAGCTGTTGATCGTCGACATGGCGACGCCGGCCATGGCGGCGGCGACCACCGGCCAATGATCGCGCCATTCCTGCCGCGCGTCGCCATCCAGCCTGATTGACACACTCTTCTCCCGGGATACGGCGCTCGTCTTTGTTGCGTCAATCAGGCGGCGGGATGGTTAGCGCGCTTCGCCGCCAGCCTTGGTCGTGGTGAATTCTTCCCTGGCGGGTGCGCGCGTCCATTCCCAATATTGCAGGAGCGGCCAGGGTGAATTGGCGATGACCTTGCCCGACTTATTCTTGTACCAGCTGCCCGCGCCGCCATGCGACCAGGTGAAGTTGGCGAGCGCCGCGTCCATGCGGGCGGCATAGTCTTCAAAGACCTCGGACTTCACCTCAAGCGCGTCGACGCCGTCCTTCGCCATCCATTCCAGACAACCCATGACATAGCCCGCCTGGCATTCGGCGTTGAAGAACAGATTGCCATTATAGCCCAGGTTCGTGCCTGGCCCGTAGAGCAGATAGAGGTTGGGGAAGTTCGGTACGGTGATGCCCAGGTGCGCGCGCGGCTCGTCGCCCCAGAAGGCGTCGATGCGCTGGCCGCCGCGACCCACAATCTCCATCGGCGCCAGATATTCGAGCGCGCGGAAGCCGGTGGCGTACACCACGATGTCCGCTTCATGCAGCTTGCCCGAACCATCGACCAGCCCGTTTTCGGTGAAATGGCCGGCGCCCTCCGTCACCAGATGCACGTTCGGACGCGAAAAGGCGCGGAAGAAGCCGCCATCGCCCAGATTGGGGCGCTTCACATAGGGCGGATAATCCGGGATCAGCTTGGCCAGCATTTCCGGATCGTCGCCGATCATCGCGGCCATGCCATGGGTCAGCCGCTCGCGTGACGCCAGATTGGCGGCGCTCACCGATTTGCCGTCCTGCGGCCAGTCCGGATCGATGATCATGTGCGCAGGCGTGCCGTCGGTCGCCCAATTATAGAGGATCAGCCTGTACCAACGGGCATAGCCGGGCAGGTGGTCGATCGCCCACTGCTGGCCGGGGGTAATGTGCTCGCGATATTCCGGATGGACGAACACCCAGGTCGGCGACCGCTGGAACACGGAAACCTCGGTGGCCATGGTCGCAAGTTCGGGCACGAGCTGAAGCGCGGTCGCCGCCGTGCCGATGACGATCACCTTCTTGCCGGTGACGTCCAGCCCGTCGGGCCAGCGCGAGGTGTGGAAACGCTGCCCCTTGAACGCGTCCTGATTTTCGATCTGCGGGATGAGCGGGCGGTTGAGCTGGCCGACGGCGCTCACCAGAACGCGCGCGCGCCGCTTTTCCTCGACGCCATCCGAGCGCAGCGTCAGCGCCCATTCGGCCGCTTCCTCGTCATAGACGGCGCGGGTGACTTCGGTGTTGTAGCGGATGAACGGGGTCAGCCCCAGCCTGTCGGCCATTTCCGCGAAATAACGGCGCAGCACCGGCCAGGGCGAAAACAGTTCCGGCCACGGGAAATCGCGCGTGAAGGAGAAGGAATAGCAGTGGCTGGGCACGTCGACGCGCGCGCCGGGATAGCGGTTTTCGAACCAGGTGCCGCCCGGTCCTTCATTCTTCTCGACGATGGTGAAGGGAACGCCCGCCTGCTTCAGGCGATAGCCCATGACGATGCCCGAAAGGCCCGCGCCGACGACGATCGTCGACAGACGCTCCTTCGCCTCGCCGGGCACGTCGTCGCCCCATGCCGGAAACCGTTCATCGCCGGAAAGGCCAAGCTCTTCGGTCAGCAGGGGCCGGTAGCGCGGATCGAGCGCTGCGCCCGCGAGGGCGTCCATCATCCGCGCCATTTCGGCCTCGGTCGGCTGATAGGGCGGCGGGCAGCCCGCGTCGCGCCACTGACGGACCGCGCGGGCCGCATGTTCGCGCAGCGCCGCCGCCAGTTCGGCGGGCACGCCGCCACTCATGTCGGTGCTATATTGCGGACGCTGGGTTTCCCCGGCCTCGTCCAATATGTCCAGCTTGCCGGTCAAGTGGACGACAGCCATCAGCAGCGGCATCAGGCCCGCTTCATGAACCGCCTTGTCGATCTGCTCGTCCGAGACGTCGAGGGGCAATATAGGGGGCGTCAGGCCCGGCATCGCATCCGCCCTTTGCGCTTCCGTAACCTTGTGCATGCCTCTTCCACTCTCTTAAAAATTTCTGACCTGGCCGGCGGTCGATATGTCAGGCCCCGACGGCCATTTCACTCGCAAAGGTGCGATCGGTTCCGGTCGGCAGACGCGTGATCCGATCGAGCACCCGCGCCCGGTGTTCGGCCGGCGTTCCCCAATCCGTGCGCAGCGCCATCGCCCGCTTCAGGAAGACGTGCAGATCGACTTCCCAGGTCATGCCCATGGCGCCATGGACCTGCACGGAGGTGCGCGCGGCAAGGTCCGCCGCTTCGCCCGCGGCGATTTTCGCATGGCTCACGCGGGCCAGCGCGGGCAGTGTGCCCAGCGACAGTTCCGCAGCCGCCGCATGAACCACGGGCCTTGCGAATTCCACCTGCACCTGCGCCGTTGCGATCTGGTGCTTCACGGCCTGATAGCTGCCGATCGGCTTGCCGAACTGGGTGCGTTCCTTGGCGTAGGCGACCGCGAGGTCGATGCAGCGCTGCCCCAACCCGATTAGCTGCGCCGCCGCCAGCACCGCGCCGCGATCCTTCGCATCGGCCCAGCCGACAGACTGGCGGGTGGCGTCCGACGGGGTCCATTCCACGCTGAACAGGCGGCGGAACGGGTCGAAGCTCGGCTGGCGCGTCAGTTGCACGTCCTTCGCGTCGACCAGATGCAGCTCTTCGCCATGGGACAGCAGCAGGAACGCGGCAGTGTCCGCATCGGCCACGAAGGCGCGGCCCGGATAGCCGATCGCGACCGTCGCGCCGTCCAGCACGGCGGCAAGACGGGCCTCGTCGCCGATGGCCGCGAGCAGCGGCACGGCGACGCCGGCGGTTTCGACGAGCGGCTCGGGCAGGCCGACATAGCCTGCCGCTTCGGCGATGCCGATCAGGTCGGTCAGGCCCATGCCGAGGCCCCCGGCGCTTTCCGGCGCGAGCAGGCCGAGCAGGCCCATTTCCCTGATCGTGTCCCAACGGACGCTGTCGCGCGCCTCGCCGCTCTCCAGCTGCTTGCGCAGATCGGCCGCTGTCGTCGTTTCGATCAGCATCTCGCGCGCCGCTTCGGTGATCGCGACCTGATCTTCGGTGAAGGCGAATTCCATGATGTTACGCCCTGGGCAGGCCGAGCATGCGCTCAGCGATGATGTTGCGCTGGATCTCGTTCGAGCCCGCATAGATGGGACCGGCCAATGCGAAGATATAATAGCCGAGCCAGTCATCGACCCCGGCGGCGGCCACCGCTTCGGGCATCAGTTCGGCATGGTCGCCCAATATGTCCATCGCCGTGCGCGCGAGGTTGATATCGAGTTCGGACCAGAAGATCTTGTTGGTCGACGCTTCGGGACCGATCTTCCCCCCTGCGGCCAGGCGCGAAGCCATGGCGTAGATGGTCAGCGCATAGGCTTCGGCGTCCATCCACACCTGCGCGACGCGCTCGCCCATGGAGGCGGGCAGGCTGTCCTTGCGCTGCTGGTAGAGGGCGATGAGCTTGCGCACCGCTTCCTGATAGCGGGCGGGCGAGCGAAGCAGCAGGCCGCGTTCGAACCCGGCGGTCGCCATGCAGACATGCCAGCCCTGGCCTTCGTCGCCCAGCCGGTCGGCTACGGGCACACGGACATTGTCCAGGAAGATTTCGGCGAACACCAGTTCCCCGTCCATGCGCGCGATCGGCCGGCGGGTGACGCCGGGCGCATCGAGCGGGAACAGGATCAGGCTCATCCCCTTGTGCCGCTCGCTGCCCGGCTCGCGGAAGAGGCCGAACGCCCAGTCGGCGAAGACGGCGCGGGTCGACCAGATTTTCTGGCCATTAAGGACATAATGATCGCCGTCGCGCGTTGCGGTGGAGCGCACACCGGCGAGATCGCTGCCCGCGCCCGGCTCGGACCAAGCCTGCGCCCACACGATGTCGCCCGCCGCCATGGAGGGCAGGAAACGCTTCTTCTGCTCCTCGGTCCCGAATTCCATCATCGTCGGGCCGAGCAGGAAGATGCCGTTCTGGTTGACGCGCACCGGCGCGTTGGCGCGGTAATATTCTTCTTCGAAGATCAGCCAGCGGATGAGGTCCAGGTTGCGGCCGCCCAGCTCCTCGGGCCACGTGACCATGCCCCAGCGGCCTTCGTTCAGCTTTCGCTCCCAATCGCGGTGGGCTTCGAAACCCTCCTGCGTCAGGTCGAAGGAGGGGAGGGCGCCCTTGGGCACATTGGCTTCCATCCATGCGCGCACTTCCGTCCGGAAGGCGCGCTGGTCTTCGGTATAGTCGAGTTTCACGCTTGGTCCGCTTGCTTTTTGGTCGCAGCCTCGGCCGCCTGTTTCTTGTTCGCCTCCGCCATCGCCTTGGCGTCGAGGCCCGCGATGGAGTTGCCCTGCGTCAGGTCATTTTGCGCATGCGCAAAATGATGCATGTGGAACACGGCGTCCATCGCCGCGCGCTTGCCGCGCAGTTCCTCGACATGGTTGACCGCCTGCTTGGTGAGCCAGGCGCCAAGGCGGGGCTGGGCAGCCAGCTTCGCGGCGATCCCGGCCACTTCCTCGCGCAACTTGTCGCGCGGGACGATGCGGTTGACCATGCCGAACTGTTCGGCGCGCTGGGCGCTCATGCGCTCGCCCAGCAGCAGGAACTCCTTGGCGACGCGCGGCGGCAACTCGTAAGCGTGGGCGAAATATTCGACGCCGGGGATGCCCATGCGCACGACCGGGTCCTGGAAGAAGGCGTCGTCCGAAGCGACGATCAGGTCGCATACCCAGGCGAGCATGAGTCCGCCCGCGATGCAGGCGCCCTGCACCATGGCGACGGTCGGCTTGGGCGTTTCGCGCCAGCGCCGGCACATGCCGACATATTGTTCCTGCTCGCGGGTGTAGAGCAGTTCCGCCGCCGGCTTGTTGGTATGGTTGGGCAGCAGAAGCCGCTTGTCGAATTCATGATGCAGGTCGCGGCCCGGCGTGCCGATATCGTGGCCCGCGGAGAAATGCTTGCCCTCGCCCGCCAGCACGATGGCGCGGACCTCGTCATCCTTGACGGCGCGGTTGAAGGCGTCGTCGAGGGCATAGGTCATCTGCCCGTTCTGGGCATTGTTGAACTGCGGCCGGTTCATCGTGATCCAGGCGACCGAGTCGATCACCTCGTAACGGACCGGCTCTTCCGTTTCGTAGACGATATCGGTCTTCTGCGGTTCGACCAGGTCGCTCATGCCGCTTCCTCCACCTTCTCCTGCGCGGGCTCGCTCAGCAGAACGAGGGCGTCGACGGCCACCGCGCCCTTGCCTTCGGGAAGGACCAGCAGTGGATTGACCTCCACCTCGCGCAGCCTGTCGCCACCGGCCAACACCGCATCGCCCAGCGCCGCGATCGCCTTGGCGGCTGCCTTGATATCGCCTTTCGGCGCGCTGCGATAGCCATCGAGCAGCTTGAAGCCCTTGAGCGACCGCAGCATCTCTTCCGCCCCAGTCTCATCAACGGGCAACAAGCGATGCTGCACATCCTTCATCAGCTCGGTCCACACGCCGCCGAGGCCGACCGTCAGCATCCAGCCGAAC
Source organism: Sphingobium sp. (assembly GCA_036383495.1). Taxonomy (GTDB): domain Bacteria; phylum Pseudomonadota; class Alphaproteobacteria; order Sphingomonadales; family Sphingomonadaceae; genus Sphingobium. Next base: position 28,550 of record DASVOF010000019.1, read on the forward strand.
ACCGCGTCGCGGGTCACGCCGGTCAGGATTTCGACGCCGCCCTGCAACATCGGCTCCAGCGTCACGCCGTCGATCTGCACGTTCATCGACCGGGCCTTCGCCATCATCTGCTCGAAAGCCTCGACGGCGGCGTCGGCATCCTTGATCGACAGGCGGATCAGGCCATGTTCGGTCTTGTGCGCGACATCGGGGCTGACCAGCTTGGCCACGAGGGGGAAGCCGACCTGCTGTGCGGCGGCGCGCGCCTGCTCCGCCGTCTGCACCAGTGCGTCATGGACGACCGGAACGCCGAAAGCCGCCAGAGCATCCTTGCTTTCGGTTTCCGACAACGCGCTGCGATCGGCGGGCAAAGCAGGCCAGCTGGCGGTGACGGCGGATGCAACCGCAGCTGCGCCCCCCGCCTTCTTCCACAGTCCGTAGGCAGCCACGGCGCGGGCCGCGCGATCGAAATCGTCGAAATAGCCGATGCCGGACGCGGCGAGCCGCTCACGATCAGCGAGCGCGAAGGTGTCGACGACGATGAGCGCCTTGTCGGTCGTCGCCGCAGCCTTTTCCACCTGGTCGAGCGCGCTCTTGAGGAAGTTGCCGGGGAGGTAGAGGAGGACAACGTCGATATCGTCCGGTTGCAACGCCAGCCGGATGCATTCCGAGAGGAAGTCATTCGAATTGACGATATTGCCGGTGAGGTCGACGGGGTTCGACACCATCGAATGGCCCGGAATCTGCGCGGTCAGGCCCGCCTGCACATCGTCCGGGAATGTCGGCACGTCGCCGCCCGCCAGCGCCAGCGCATCGGACAGGATGGCGCCCGCCGCGCCCGAAATGCTCAGGATCGCGCAGTTGCCGCCGCCGATCTTGCCGCCCAGCGTATGAAGATAGGCGAGGTCCGCCAGACCCGAAAATTCGCTGACGCGGGCTACCCCGGCCTTGGCGAAGGCCGCGCCATAAGCGGCCTCGTCCCCGGCGAGGGCGGCCGTGTGCGATCGGGCAGCCGCAGCGCCCTTTTCCGATGCGCCGACCTTGTAGACGACCAGCAGCTTGCCCGCCGCGCGGAACCGGGCGGCGGCGGCTAGGAATTTGGGGCCGTTACGCAGTTCCTCGATATAGCAAACAGCCGATTGCGTCGCCGCGTCATCGGCGAGGAAGTCGAGATAGTCGCTGAAATCGACGGCGGCTTCATTGCCGGTGTTGATGACATGGCTGAACGTAACGCCGGCGCGGCGCGCCATGCGGAACACCGTCGCGCACATATTGCCCGACTGGGTCAGCAGCGCGGTGTTGCCTGCCGGTTCTCCCGGCTGGAACGACTGGCCGAAGGTCGTGAAGACGCCATCGGTGATGTTCGCATTGCCCATGCAGTTGGGCCCGGCGACCTGCATGCCGCTGGCTTGCGCGAAGGCGACGAGTTCTGCCTGCTTGGCCGCGCCGACTTCCTCGTTGGTCTCGGCATAGCCCGACGCGTAGACGAGGGCGGCGGGAACGCCGCGCGCATGGGCTCGCTCCAGCTGCTCCAGCGTGGCTTCGGCGGACACCGCGACGATGACCAGGTCGACGACCTCTGGCACGTCCTCGATCGACTTATAGGCTTTGAGACCCTGGACCGTGTCGTTCTTCGGATTGACCGGGTAGATCTTTTCAAAGCCCGCCCGGATCAGCAGGTCTACCGGCACGCCACCGATGCGCGCCTTGTTGTCGGATGCGCCGATGACAGCGATCGAGCGCGGGGAGAGCAGGGGAGTAAGGCTCATGCGTCCACCTTGCTGGAGGTGATGTCATATTCGTTCGGATCGAACGCGGCGGTCAGGTTGCGATAGTGGCACAGGCGCCAGGGCGAATTGGTCACCACGCGGCCATTCTTGTTGCGATACCAGTTGTTGACGCCCGGATGCGTCCAGACGAGCTGGGCATGTTCGGCGTCGACCTTCTGGATATAATCCTCAAACGGCTCGCTGCGGACCGTCAGGCTCGCCGCCTCGCGCTCGATCAGTTCGCGCAACGCCAGCATGGTGTAACGAACCTGGCATTCGGAATTGAACACCGCGCTGCCGCCATGGCCGCCATTGGTGCCCGGCCCATAGAGGATGAAGAAATTGGGGAATTGCGGCACGGTGATGCCCAGATAGGCGCGCGGATCGTCCTCACCCCAATGATCGCGGATGGAACCGTTGGTGCCGATCACGTCCATCGGATAGAGCGGGGCCTGCGCCTTGAAGCCGGTCGCCAGGATGATGACGTCGGCCGGATGCTCGACCCCGTCCTTGTCGACGACGCCGGTGGCGGTGATCTTTTGCACCGTGCTCGTCACCAGTTCCACATTGTCGCGGGTGAGCGTGCGGAACCAGTTGCCGTCGCGCAGCATCCGCTTGCCATAGGGCGGGAAGGACGGCGTAACCTTCGCCAGCAATTCCTCGTCGCCGCCCAGTTCCGACCGCATATGTTCGATTAGCTGTTCACGGATGGCCTTGTTGGCGGCGTTGAGCGAGGTCTGCGGTTCCGGCCAGTTCGGGTCCTTGCGCAGCGATGGCAGCACGCCGTCAGAGGTCGCGTAAAGCAACTGGAAGCGATACCATTTGGTGTAGAAGGGGATGTTTTCCAGTCCCCATTTCACGCCGTCGCTGACCTCCGCGAAGAGCAGCGGATTCTTGCGCGCCCAGTGGGGCGAACGCTGGAAAATGGTGAGATGGCCGACCTTCGGCGCGATCGCCGGGCCGATCTGCATACCGGATGCGCCCGTGCCGATCTGCACGACCCGCTTGCCGGCGAGATCGATGCTATGATCCCAGCGGGCCGAATGGAACATCGGCCCCTTGAAGTCCTCCATGCCCGGAATGTTGGGCACCGACGGACGATTGAGCAGACCAGAGCCGGAGACCAGCGCGTTGGTGGTCAGTTCATATTCGCTGCCATCCTTGCGGCGGATGGTGACGGCCCAATGAGCGGCGGTCTCCTTCCACACGGCGCGGACCACTTCCTCCTCGAAGCGGATGTGATCCTTGACCCCGGATTCCTTGTA
>DASVOF010000020.1:0-1829 GCA_036383495.1 Sphingobium sp.
GACCGAGCGGCAGGTCGGAACCGTTCGCTTCGGTCACAATATCCGGCCCGATCAGTTCACGTTGGCGAAAATCGATCCGAACGCCATGACCTTCAACGAGTTGCGCGACGCCATCGGCGACCTGCGCGACGCGGGCCGCCCGACCGCCGAGTTGGAGGGCAGCCTCTGGCACAAGCTGTCGGGACCGCTTTCGGCGCTGCTCATGCCGATCCTGGGTTCGGTCGCAGCCTTCGGCCTCGCCCGCTCGGGACAATTATTCGTGCGGGCTGTGCTGGGCATGGCGTTGGGCTTCGCCTATTTCGTCGCGGACAATTTCTCGCTCGCCATGGGCAATCTGGGCGCATACCCGCCCGTCCTCGCCGCCTGGGCGCCCTTCCTGCTGTTCCTGCTGGTGGGCGAGACGGTGCTGTTCCGGACGGAGGAGTGAGCCTCCCGCCTTCTAATCCCTCTCCCTTGAGGGAGAGGGCTGCGCAGACTTGGCAGCTTGCTGCCTTAGTCGTAGCTGGGTGAGGGGGATGCGATCCCTCGGATCGCGCGGGCGCCCGCTCCCCCTCATCCAACTCCGCCTAGGCTCCTTCGTCGCCAAGGCTCCATATCCTTCTCCCCCCAAGGGAGAAGGAAGGTCCGCTCAACCTCGTCCCATCGTGCTCCGTGCGATCTTGCCGACCAGCGGCCACATGCCGGTGTAGTTCCCGCGCAGATAGGGCGAATCCTCCTCCAGCGTCGCCATCAGCCGGGCATGCGCCTTGCCCAACGCGTGATAAGGCACGCTCGGCAACAGGTGGTGCAGCGCATGATAGCGCAGTCCCACCGGCGCCCAGATCGCGGCCAGCGGCGACGGCGGCGGCACGTTGACCGAATCCAGATATTGCGCCGTGACCGTCATCGCCTCGCCTTCATTCTCCCACAAATGCGCCACGAGCGTGCGCAACTGGTTGATGACGGTCATGCCCGAATGCACGGCCATATAGACAAGCAGCGACTTCCACCCGACAAGGAAAACGCTTCCCATCAGCGCCAGGGCGAAGACCGACGCGCCCGCCTCCTGCCAAAGCCACTGCCGACGAAACGCCCCTTCCGGAGCGCGGCGGCGATAGGCGGGATTGATCGACAGGGCCGAATATTTCTCCAGCACCACGCGGCGCAGCGGCGGAATAATCAGGCTGAGCGGCGCCAGCACGCCGAAGCGCAGCAGCACGCCCACCGGCGCCAGCGACGCGATGACGATGAACAGCGGCAGCGTCCACGGCTTCATCAGCGCCAGCGGCAGATATTCCGGATCGTCCACGGTGCCGTAACGGGTCCGGGCATGATGCTGGGTATGCACCCCTTCGTACATGAAGGACGGTATCATCAACGGAATGCCAACGAGGAGATTCCACCCCAGCCGAAACCCCGGCAGCGCGCCCTTCCGGATATGCGTCAACTCATGGATAAAGCTCGCCGCGCGGTAGAGCGCCAGCATCGCCACCACGCCCGAAAACACCGCCAGCGCCGCATCGTCGATCAGGATCGCGCCCGCCAGCGCGGCATAGCCGATCAGCGCCGACGCCAGCAGGTCGGGCCAGTAGATCGCCGGATCGGCCACGGAATATTCGCGCGTCAGATCGGCGGCGGCGCGCAGCATGGCCGCGTCGTCGGGGATCGCCGCCCGCCCGCGCCCCGCGTTCGCAATGATGGGATCATGAACAGTCATGCGGGCGCTCCTATAAGGCAAATGCGCTGAGATCGTGGCGGGAAGATGACGCGCTTCGCCTTTTGAGAGACCGGATTGACAATCGCGGGCCAAGCGTCGAACTGCTCCGCGTCTCTTAGCGAAAGCCTCACGC
>DASVOF010000021.1:0-3658 GCA_036383495.1 Sphingobium sp.
CGACAATCCTGAAGTTCTCCAGGGTGAGCGAACCCTGCGGCAATCGATCGAGCAGGATCTGGCGGTTGGCTTCGGACATGGAGGGCTCCCAGGTTGGCGGTCGACGCCGGCCGGGCCAAGGTCCAGGCGAGCGACGCTTTGATCGACTTGCTACATGTCAGTGCCCTCGCGCGGCGTGAATAGTACGCCCGAAGCGGTGAATAATATTCACTTTAAACAACCTTCAGATTGATGTTCAGACGGTCCTGGCTGCGTTTGGGGTCGCGAAGTAAATCGCCGCGCCGAAACTCAGAATAGAGCTGTCAATAACTCGGTGTCCGGGGCCAAGGGCATTATGACCTGGCTGGTCGACCGGAGCCATTCGGAGGAAACCCATGGACAAGATTCTTACAGGCAAGGTCGCTCTCGTGACTGGCGGCTCGCGCGGCCTCGGTGTCGCGATCGCGGGCGCGCTGGCCGACCAGGGCGCCGACGTGGCGATCAGCTATGTTGCCTCCGACGACAAGGCCGCCGCGGTCGTCGCGAGCCTGAAGGCCAAGGGCGTCCGCGCGATTGCCATCAAGAGCGACCAAGCCGACCCGGAGGCCGCCGAGCCGCTCGTGGCCCGCGTCGTCGGTGAGCTCGGAAAGATCGACATCCTGGTGAACAACGCCGCCATCGCCCTGGAGGGCGGGCGGATCGACGCTAAGAGCTACGACATCGCGGAAATGAACCGGCAATGGGCCATCAACGTCGGTGGCACGCTCTCCAGAATTCGCGCGGCCGCGCGACACCTGCCGGAAGGCGGCCGAATCATCTCGATCGGCTCCGCCATGGGCAGCCGCACGGCCTATCCCGGTTCGGCGGACTATGCCGGCACCAAGGCGGCGATCGTCGGTTTCTCTCGCGGCGCAGCGCGGGATCTCGGTCGGCGCAGCATCACGGTCAACGTCGTGGAGTCCGGCATCATGGAGACCGACATGATGAAGGCTCTGGCGCCCAACGGCGTGCCGCCCGCTATCCTCGACCTCATGGCGCTCGGACGTATCGCGAAGGTGGAGGAAATCGCCGCCGCCGTGGTTTTTCTGGCGTCGCCGGCGGCAAGTTACATCACCGGCTCGGTGATAGCGGCGAGCGGGGGGGCTCTCGCATGAGAGACCTTATCCGGGGCTTCGCGCCGGCCCGCGCGGCCGAACGCTATCGTGTGGCCTCTTGCACAGGCCTTCGACCAACCCCGCAGAGGCCAACGGCAGATCGTGACCAGTAAAATGACGCCCAGAAACCCCTTCGATCTTACCGGCAAGACCGCCCTCATCACTGGCGGGTCACGCAGCCTCGGCCTGCAGATCGCCGAGGCGCTTGGTGAAGCTGGCGCGCGCCTGGTGATCTCCTCGCGCAGCGCCGTGGAACTCGAAACCGCGAAAGCCCACCTGGAAGCGCGCGGCGTGACTGTGGACTATGTCGCCGCCGACAACAGCAGTGAGGCGGACATCCTGCGACTGGCCGACGAGGCCCTCGGCAAGCTCGGGCGGGTCGATATCCTGGTGAACAACGCCGGGACCGTCTGGCTCGCGCCAGCCGAGGATCACTCGATCGAGGAATGGGACAAGCTGATGAATCTCAATGTTCGTTCATTGTTCATCCTGTCGCAGCAGGTCGCCAAGCGCTCGATGATCCCCAACCGCTGGGGGCGCATCCTCAACGTCGCCTCGATCGCGGGTCTGCGCGGCTCCCCCGGAATGGTGGCCTACAATGCCTCGAAAGGCGCGGTCGTAAACTTCACCCGCGGCTTGGCGGCGGACTGGGGCCCGCACGGGATCACGGTCAATGCCCTCGCTCCGGGCGTGTTCCCCTCGAAGCTGACCGCGGATTTCATCGAGACCCCGGCCCTCGATCGGATGATCCGCGCTACGCCCCTTCGCCGTATTGGCGATGACCAGGACCTAAAGGGCGCGGCGCTTCTGTTCGCATCCGACGCCGGCAAGCACATCACTGGCCAAATCCTAGCGATTGACGGCGGTGTTACCGCGGTCTGACCGCCAAGCGCCGCCGCGGATAGGGCGGACGGCGCCTTCTGCAAGGAACCCTGCCTGCAGGGGATCCGCTCGGAGTCGCGGCTGACGCCGTGCTCCGGGCGGCCACCGCGGCGCGCGCGCGGACACCTTCGACAAGGCGATGCGCAAGGGGATGCGCCTGCCAGCCTAGGCCAGGCCGTCCGACCGCCAACTTAGCCTTCTTCTAGGAACTCTATCCATGAGCTCGAAGCTTTTCACGCCGGTGTCTATCGGCGCTCTCCGTCTGCGCAACCGCATCGTGATGGCGCCGATGACCCGTTCGAGGGCGGGGGCCGACGGGGCGCCCAGCGATCTCGTGCCGCTCTACTACGCTCAGCGCGCGTCGGCGGGCCTGATCATCACCGAGGGCGTCAGTCCCTCGGCGATCGGCAGGGGCTACCTGATGACGCCTGGGATCTGGTCCGGCGAACAGGCCGAAGGCTGGCGCCGGGTTACCGACGCGGTCCACCGCGAAGGCAGTCTCATCTCGCTGCAACTCATGCACACGGGGCGCATCTCCAATGTCGGCGCGCTCCCGGATGATGCCGACCCGGTCGCCCCCTCCCCAGTCAAGGCCGAGGGTCTGGGGTTCTCCCTGAACGGACCGCAGCCCTTTCGCATGCCGCGCGCGCTGACCACCGCCGAGGTGCAGGAGACGATCGCCGACTATGGGCGTGCGGCCCGACGGGCGCGCGAGGCGGGGTTCGACGCGGTCGAGCTGCATTGTTCCACCGGCTACCTGCCGGAGCAGTTCCTGGCGTCGAAGACCAATCACCGGGACGATCGCTATGGCGGTTCGATCGAGAACCGCGCCCGCTTCGTGATCGAGACCCTCGAAGCGCTGATCGAGGTGATGGGCGCCGACCGGGTCGGCATCAAGCTCTCGCCGGAGTTCGGCTTCAACGACCTCACCGACGCGACGCCACAGGAAACCTACGGGCGCCTCGTGCAGACGATCGCGCCGATGGGGCTCGCCTATCTGAACGTCGCGCTTGGGAACGTCGATTTTGACTACCACGGCCTGTTCAGGCCGCTGTTCCCCGGGAGCTATCTGTACGGCTCCGGTTTGACCAAGGGAAAAGCCGATAATCTGCTTGAGTCCGGGGCCGCCGATGCTGCGGTCTTCGGCGCGCTCTTTGTCGCCAACCCCGATCTGCCCCGCCGTTTCGAGCAGGACGCCGCACTCAATTCGCCGGACCCGAAGACTCTGTATGGCGGGGCCGCCCAGGGTTATATCGACTATCCGGCGCTCGAAGCATCATAGCCTGCCTCCGGCGACTTGAAGGCGATGGATGCCTTCAGGTGCGGCCTGGAAGGCGGCGCGCCCGGGGCGCACGATCCATCCACGGCGAGCGTCGTCGCGCGGCTGAAAAACTCTAAGAATTGGGGGAGGCCGCCATGCGCTGGTGGAGTCCGGCATAGATCCGGAGCGGGTCGGGGTCCGGGTGCTGGAAGCCGTGCAGAACGGCGAGCGCTACATCTTCACCCATCCCGACCTGCGCGCCCCGACCCAGGCGCGGTTCGCCGCGATCATGGCCGGCTTCGACGCCGCCGACGCCAGCCCCGCGCTCAAGGGCACAGACCACAAGACCCCCGACATCTCAGGGCCCGTCCCATGACCGTCC
>DASVOF010000022.1:0-2543 GCA_036383495.1 Sphingobium sp.
AAGCCGTAGACGGGTATCCCCTGCTGCCGAAGGCGCGTGACGAGCGGGGTGAAGTCACTGTCGCTGGACATGAGGCCAAAGCCTGTCACTCGACCGCTCGCCATCAGGTCCATGGCGTCGATCGTCATCTTCATGTCGGTCGCGTTCTTGCCCTTGGTCAGGTCGAACTGCTGCTGCGTTTCGATCGCCTGGGTGGTGGCTTGCCGCGCCCAGCCCTTGAGCGCGGGCTTGCTCCAATTGCCATAAGCGCGCCGGATATTGACGGTGCCCAGTTCAGCAAGAACCGTCAGCACCGGGTCGAAATGATCCGCAGAGGCGTTGTCGGCGTCTATCAGAAGCGCGACATTCCCACTGGAGATCGGCGAGGTCATCTGGCCGATTCCAGCGACGCGGGATGAAATTCATCGCTGGCTTCGTCGAGCAGGTGAAGCTGGCCGTCGGATATGGCGAAGAAGGCGCCTACCAGCTTCAGCTCGCCGTTGCGTTCCTTGGTGCGCACACAGGGGAAGGTGCGCAGGTTCGCAAGGCTGACCTTTACCCCTTCCTGCTCCATCGCGCGATGGGCATCGCGGCCGCGATCATCGCCGTAGCGGGCGATCACGGTTTCACGGGCGCCGTCGAGCATGTCGATCCAGTTGTGGATGAAGCCGCCCTCTCCGGGAGGCGCATCCTTCAGTTCCTGGCTGAGCGCGGCCTTGCAGCCGCCGCATTTGCCATGGCCCATGACGACGATCTCGCCGACCTTGAGCACCTGCACCGCAAATTCCAGTGCGGCGGACACGCCGTGATGGCCAGGGGTGGTTTCAAACGGCGGCACCAGCGCGGCGACATTGCGAACGACGAAGATTTCGCCCGGGCTGGTGTCGAATATCTGCGCGGGATCGACTCGGCTGTCCGAGCAGGCGATGATCATGACTCGCGGGCTTTGCCCCTCGCTAAGTTCATCCCATCGTTCGCGCTGCTGGCCCCAGCCCGTGTTGCGGAAGCGGCGATAGCCTTCGAGCATGTCGGCAAAGTCAGTCATGCGCCGGTCTCTGCCCAACAATCTGGGGGCTGGCAAGAGCGGGCGTGCGACGCTATCTGGGGGCGCATGAACGATATCGCCCCGATCCCCGTGCCGGCCGAGCCGCAGCGCACCCGCAAGCCCGACTGGATTCGCGTGAAGGCGCCCACCAGCCCCGGTTATAATGAGACTCGCAAGCTCATGCGGGAAAAGGGGCTGGCGACGGTGTGCGAGGAAGCCGCCTGCCCGAATATCGGCGAATGCTGGACCAAAAAGCATGCGACGGTCATGATCCTGGGCGACGTCTGCACACGCGCCTGCGCCTTCTGCAACGTCAAGACCGGCATGCCGCGCAAGGTCGATCCCAATGAGCCGCAGAATCTGGCGGACGCCTGCGCTGAAATGGGCCTGGAGCATATCGTCATCACGTCGGTCGATCGCGATGACCTGCCCGATGGCGGCGCGTCGCAGTTTGTGAAGGTTATCGAGGCGCTGCGGCGCACGACGCCCAAGACCACGATCGAGATATTGACGCCCGATTTCCGCAACAAGCATGAACGCGCGGTCGAGATGATCGTCGCGGCGCGGCCCGACGTCTATAATCACAATCTGGAGACGGCGCCCCGGCTCTATCCCACCATCCGGCCGGGCGCGCGCTACTATGCCTCGTTGCGGCTGCTGGAAACGGTCAAGAAGCTCGATCCGTCGATTTTCACCAAGTCGGGCATCATGCTGGGCCTGGGCGAGGAACGGCTGGAGGTTCATCAGGTGATGGACGACATGCGGTCGGCGGACATCGATTTCCTGACCATGGGGCAATATCTGCAACCCACGCCCAAGCATGCGAAGGTCATAGAGTTCGTCACCCCGGCGGCGTTCAACGCTTATGCCGCGATCGCGCGGGCCAAGGGGTTCCTACAGGTGGCGTCGAGCCCGCTCACCCGGTCGAGCTATCATGCGGACAAGGATTTCGCGGAGATGCGCGCGGCCCGCGCGGCGCAACTGGCCAAGGCTGTTCGCTAGAGCGATGGCCAAGCACCACGAAACAAGGCCGCTTCCCTATACGCCCGACCAGATGTTCGACCTGGTGTCGGACGTGGCGTCCTACCCCCAATTCCTGCCGTGGGTCAGCGCGATCCGGGTTCGGTCCGGCAGCGACACGGAAATGGTCGCTGACATGATCGTCGGTTTCAAGGGGATCAAGGAAAGCTTCACCTCGCGCGTTCACAAGCACCGGCCCGATTTCGTCCGGGTGGACTATCTGGAAGGGCCGCTCAAGCATCTGCACAACCAGTGGCGCTTTCGCGACGATGGCAAGGGCGGCGTGCTGGTCGACTTCGAGGTCGAGTTTGAGTTCAAGAACCGCTTATTCGAGATGCTTGCGGGGCAGGTGTTCGACAAGGCGCTGCGCAAGATGATCGGCGCGTTCGAGACCCGCGCGGCGGAACTTTACGGGGAATCGGGCAGCAGCAGTTCGAGCGCGCAGAGCGCCGCCTGAAGCCGCACGCCGGCGCGGCCGGTATTTTCGAAATGATGCATG
>DASVOF010000023.1:0-28561 GCA_036383495.1 Sphingobium sp.
TCCAGGCGAACAGCACCGCCGACGCCAGCACCGCGCCCGCGCCAATGAGCGCTTTCCCATCATAGCCGCCCTGCATCCGCCCCGAGAGGATCACCGCCACGCCGATCAGGCCGAGCAGCGACGCGCCGATCGCGCGGCTGCCGATGCGTTCCTTCAGTAGCAGAGCGGCGAGATAAAGGGCGATCAGCGGGGCGATGAAGGACAGCGCGATCGCTTCAGCGAGCGGCATGCGCATGAGCGCCCAGAAAAAAAGGCTGGCCATCAGCGCGACCACCGAGCCGCGCAGCAGATGCAGCCGCAGCACCGCCCATCGCGGCCAGCGCTGCCGGGTGAGCAGCATCAGCGCGAGACCCAGAAAGCTGCCGACAACCGCACGCCAGAACAGGGCGTTGAAGAGGCCGATGGAGAGGCTGAGGCCCTTCATCGTCGCGTCCATTATCGAAAACAGCGCCACGCCGAGGCAGCACAGGGCGAAGGGAAGCGCGAAGGGGCGGGGTTGGGGCATATTTATCCTGATCGAAACACACCCACCTCCGTTCGCCCTGAGCTTGTCGAAGGGCTTCCCTTCTCTTCAAGGAAGGGGAGGGCTTCGACAAGCTCAGCCCGAACGGGGATGGGTGGTCCGGACGAAATCGGGGTGGTGGACCGGGTCCCGCCCCTACTCCGCCGCTTCGGCCTGGCCCGCGTCGGTGCTTTCAGCTTCCAGCTTGGCCGCTTCGATTTCCGCCGCCTTGGCTTCGACGAGGCTGACGATATGGTCAACCATGCCTTCATCCTGGATCGTATGGTCAGTGATACCGGACAGGTAAACCATATGCTTGCCAGCGCCGCCGCCGGTCAGGCCGATGTCGGTTTCGCGCGCTTCGCCGGGGCCGTTGACGACGCAGCCCAGCACGGAAAGCGACAAGGGGGTCTGAATATGCTGGAGCCTTTCCTCCAGTGCCTGCACCGTGCGGATGACGTCGAAGCCCTGCCGCGCGCAGCTGGGGCAGGAGATGACCTTGACCCCGCGGGTGCGGATGCCGAGAGATTTCAAAATCTCATAGCCGACCCGCACTTCCTCCTCCGGCTCGGCGGAGAGGGATACGCGGATCGTGTCGCCGATCCCGGCCCACAGGAGATTGCCGATGCCGATTGCGCTTTTCACCGTGCCGCCGATCAAACCGCCAGCTTCGGTGATGCCAAGGTGCAGGGGACAGTCGACCGCTTCGGCCAGCTGCATGTATGCGGCGACGGCGAGGAAGACGTCGCTGGCCTTCACCGCCACCTTATAATCGTGAAAATCCTGGTCCTGGAGCAGCTTGATATGGTCGAGCGCGCTTTCGACCAGCGCCTCGGGACAAGGCTCGCCATATTTTTCGAGCAGGTCCTTTTCGAGGGAGCCTGCATTGACGCCGATGCGGATGGCGCAACCGTTCGCCTTGGCGGCGTCGACCACTTCCTTGACGCGGGCTTCGCTGCCGATGTTGCCCGGATTGATGCGCAGGCACGCCGCGCCCGCATCGGCGGCTTCGAGCGCGCGTTTATAGTGGAAATGGATGTCGGCGACGATCGGCACGCGGGCGGCGCGGACGATCTGTTTGAGCGCGGCGGTCGATTCCTCGTCGGGGCAGGAGACGCGGATAATGTCGACGCCCGCATCCTCGCAGCGGCGGATCTGGTCGATCGTGGCGCGCGCATCTGACGTCAGCGTGTTGGTCATGGTCTGAACCGTGACCGGCGCGCCGCCGCCCACGGGCACATTGCCGACCATGATCTGGCGGCTTTGCCGGCGGGCGATGTCGCGCCAGGGGCGCAGGCCGGGATTATGGTCGGACATGAAAAAGGGGCTCCGTGCTAACAAGAGCCCCTATAGGGGTTTATGACCGCAGTTAAAACCGCGCCGTCACCGATGCGGCGAGCTGGTCGGCATTGCCCCTGGTTTGCGAGCGGGTGGTGGCGGTCACGCTCGCGGCGCCCGAATAATAATGGTCGGGACGGATCATGTTCGCGCGAGCCACGAAGTTATGCGCGTAGCTGAGGTTCACGGCGAGCGTGGACGACATGTTCCAGGTCGCGCCGCCTGACAGCCACATCCGGTCCCCGTCGGGGACGCGGGTGGTGAGAAATTGCGGGTTCACCGGCGTGCGATCGAACATCGCGCCGGCGCGCAGGGTGAGCGCGGAGCTGACGTCATATTCGCCGCCGGCGCTGACGCTGTAGCTGTCGCGATAATGGAGTGGCTTGACCGACGTGCCTGTGCCCGATGTGATCGCGATCTGTTTGAACACCGACCAGTTATACCAGCGCGCCGTCAGCATGGCGCGGGCGCGCGGCGTCAGCCGATGCGTCATGCTGAGCGTGACGATGTCGGGCAGGTTGAGCGGGGTGCTGGCGTCCGAGGTCCCGTTGAGACCGGCCTGAGCAAGCGGGCCGAGCAGGCCGCTGATGGTCGCTTCGCCCTCTATCCGATGCTTCATCCCCGAACGATAGTGGATGCCCCAGTTGGTGGCGCCGCTGGTGTAGAAGAGGCCGGCGTTCCAGCCGAAGGTCAGGTCGTTCCCCTTGACCTGAAAGTGCCCATCGGGCGCGAGCGGCGAGAGATTGGGCAGCGCGTTGGTCAGCGTCGCCTTCGCATATTGGACATCGACGCCGCCGCCGATCGAGAGCGAGTCGGACAGCTTATAGGCGACCGAAGGCTGGACATTATAGGTCTTAAGGTCGGTGTGGAGCGAATCATAGCGGCCGAAGAAATCATCGTCATAGGCGAGCTTCAACCCGAAGGGCGCGGTGACGCCGATGCCGATCCACAGGCGATCGCCAAGCTGGCCGGTCGCGTAGAAGCTGGGCACGGGGATGATCCCGTCAAAGGGATTGCCGCCCGATCCGCCGGCGACCAGGACCTGGCCGGGCAGGCCGGGGACCGTCCGGGTGGTTCCGCGATTGCGCTGGGCCGCCGACGCGAACAGCAGGACGCCGCCGGCCGAGGTCTGGATACCGGGCAACTGCGTCATCGCGGCGGGATTGAAATAGACGGTGGAAGGATCGTCCGCCGCCGCCGCGCCGCCGGACAGGGCGCGGCCGGTTTCCTTGGGCGACTGTTCCTGCAGATAGAATCCGCCTGCGAGCGCGGGCAACGGAACGGCCATCATGCCCGCTGTCAGCAGGCTGGCGATGGCGGGACGGCTGAAGGGCATGGCGGTTCCTCTTAGATATCGTTCGGCGGCGGTTCGAGCGCAGGACATGAGCCGCATCACCCTCCCCCCGGTAACAGCGATATGGTTAATTTCCAGTTCGACAAGAAAAATGTGGAAATGCACGGAGTTGCGCCCTGTGGGGAGCGGAAGCGGCCTTGGCGCCCGCGATGCTGCAAGGGCGGTGGGCAAGCGTCGCGCTTCATCTCAAAGCGGCTTTCTTTCGAACAAAAAAAAGCCGCCCCGGAGGACGGCTTATAAAGTTTTAGGAGAGGATGCCTGAAAGGCCCGTCCCTTGTGCGGTGCAGCGAAGATTGTCGCAAATGCGAAAAACAGTGCATCGATTGCGTTTTCTGCAACTGTCAACGGAACTTTCCCTTTCCGTAACGTAAACTGATTTATGTTATTTTCCGGACGGCGGCCATTTTGTTGGCAGCGTTGTCACTTGCCCGGACCCGCAGCGCGAATCACACCCGAATCGCGCAGTTGCGCATGAAGTTCGGCGAGCAGGCGATCGAGGCCGGGCTGGTCCCGCGCTTCGGCCCGGGCGACCAGTTCGGACTGGGTGTTGGACGCGCGCAGCAACCACCAGCCATCGCCGGTCGTCACGCGCGCGCCGTCGGTTTCATCCACATCGGCGCCGGCTGAACGAAGGCGCTCGACCAGCTCGCTCACGAGCGCGAATTTACGCTCTTCCTCGACCGAGAAGCGCAATTCGGGCGTGTTCCGCAGTTCGGGCATGGCGTCGCGCAGCGCGGTGACGCTTCGCCCGAGACCCGTCGCCGCCCGGATCAGGCGCACGGCGGCGTAAAGGCCGTCGTCAAAGCCGTAATAATCGTCGGCGAAGACGATATGGCCGGTCATCTCGCCCCCCAGCGGGCTGCCGACCTGCTTCATTTTGGACTTGATGAGGCTGTGGCCGGTTTTCCACATCAGCGGTTTTCCGCCGAGCGCGGCGACGCGGTCGAACAGCGCCTGGCTGGCCTTCACATCGGCGACAATGGTCGCGCCGGGCGCTTTTTTCAGCACATCTTCGGCGAACAGGCCGATCAGCTGGTCGCCCCAGATGATCCGTCCCTTGCCGTCCACCACCCCGATGCGGTCGCCGTCGCCGTCGAAAGCCAGTCCGAAATCGAGCTTTCTCGAAAGGACAAGGGCGCGCAAATCCTCCAGATTGGCCTCAATCGTGGGGTCGGGATGATGATGGGGAAAATGGCCGTCTATTTCGGTGAAGAGCGTGTGATGCTCTCCCGGCAGGAGCTTGACGAGCTTCTCGACGACCGGGCCCGCTGCGCCGTTGCCGGCGTCCCAGCCGATGCGCCAGGCGGCGCCGTCGAAACCCTGAACCAGCCGGTCGGCGTAGCGGTCCATGATGCTCGCGCTTTCGACCTGCCCCGCGCCCTGCGTCCAGTCGCCCGCCGCCGCAAGAGCGCTCAGCTGGACGATGTCGGCGCCAAAAAAGGGATCATGCTGATGCACCAGCTTGAAGCCATTGTGATCGGCGGGATTATGACTGCCGGTTATCTGAACGCCGCCGTCCACGTCCAGCACCGCTTCGGCATAATAGAGCATGGGCGTGGGGCCGACGCCGATGCGCACGACGTCGACGCCGCTGTCGGTAAGGCCGTGGACCAGCGCCGCTTCCAGCGGGAGCGAACTGAGCCGTCCGTCATAGCCGACCGCGACCCTTGATCCCCCTGCCCGCCTGACCAGCGTCCCGAAGCTGCGGCCCACGGCATAGGCGTCCTCCTCCCCCAGCGTGCGGCCGACGACGCCGCGCATGTCATATTCGCGCAGCAGCGAAGGGTGGAAATGGTGAGCCATAGGCGGGTTTTCCCTGAGGGTCAGGCGCGGGGCGGCGTTTTCCGCTGGGTTCTTTCCGCCAGCAGCAGGTCGCGCGCGGCGTTGATCTGGGCCGCGAGCGCCTCCGTGCCGCCGCGATCGGGATGGACCGACGCGATCAGGCGGCGATGCGCGGCGCGGATATCCTCCGCGCTGGCGTCGGGGGCGAGGCCGAGGAGCGCGCGGGCTTTCGTAATGTCGTCAGGCCCGGTGGCGGGTCGGGACCCGGTCTTGGCCTTCTTGCCCTGCGTGAAGAAGAAGAGCGCCGCGCCGATCAACAGCGGCGCGCCCGTCAGCGGCTTGCCCTTCGCCGCCATCACCGCGCCCACCAGCGCCGCCCCCAGCGCCATGCCGTCCTTCATGGTCATGCGTTGCAACCGTCCCGTCCAGATGAGCCAGCCCGCAAGGCCAGCCAGAAGCAGGGCGAAAAGACCCATCAGGCCGCGCCGAGCAGGTCGAGCGGCGCGCTTTCCTCACTGGCGGGGAGGGCGAGGCCCGACACCATCTCGCGCAGTTCCTGCCGCGCGGCGATGTGGCTGACGCCCAGTTCGCCCAGATGCCCCTTGTCCAGCAAAGTGAGGCCCGAGGGGAAGAGTTCGCGGAAGATCACGCGCTCCGACAGGCCGGGGATCACGCGGAAGCCGACGCGGCGGGACAATTCCATGAGCGCGTCGCCCACGCGCTTCTTGTTGCGCGCGTCATGATGCTGGACGCGGTTGCGCAGCACCACCCAGTCGATCGACACGCCATCGGCCTTGGCGCGGGTCTTGCGCGCCTCGAAGATCAGTTCAGAGTAGAAGGACAGGCGGCGCACCTTGAAGGTTTCGGCGTCGACCTGGCCGATCAGGTCGAAGTCGACGAAGCTGTCGTTCATCGGCGTCACCAGCGTATGCGCGCGCGCCGCCATGTGACGGGCGAAGAGGTCGTCGCGGCCGGGCGTGTCGACGACCAGAAAATCCTTGCCCTGCGCGACCTCCGCCGATTCTTCCTCCAGCGCCTGGATGCTGTCGCCCTTGAGCACCGCAAAATCGGGCATCGGCAGGTCGATGCCGCGCCGCCGCGCGGTTTCGACGCGGTTTTCCATGTAACGGGTGACGGTGCGCTGGCGCGGGTCGAGATCGATCATGCCGACCTTGTGCCCCAGCGCCGTCAGCGCGATCGCGGTGTGGACCGCCGTCGTCGACTTGCCGGTCCCGCCCTTTTCATTGGCGAAGACGATATGATGCGTGTGGGCGTTCGCCATTGGACCCTTGATACCCCGTAATTGCTGCAATGATTCTTGACCGTTTTTACCGGTCATGTCTTAGCAGGACATTCCCCTGCCGCCTTATCGGAGCCCCTCGTCCCGTGCAAATCCTCCGTGACCTGCCCGCCCTGCGAACCGCTGTCGAAGCGCTGAAAAGCGACGGCAGGCCGCTCGCGCTGGCGCCGACCATGGGCGCGCTGCATGATGGGCATATGGCGCTTGTCGAAGAGGCGCGGCGTCATGCCGGGCATGTCGTCGTGTCGATCTTCGTCAATCCCCGCCAGTTCGGGGCGGGCGAGGACCTCGATTCCTATCCCCGGCGCGAGGCGAAGGATGCGCAGATGCTGGCCGCGGCGGGGGTCGACATCCTCTGGGCGCCCGACGTCGATCTCATGTATCCCGCCGGTTACGCCACCAGCATCGCCGTGTCGGGCGTGACCGAGGGGCTGGACGGCGCGGCCCGGCCCGGCCATTTCGACGGGGTGGCGACGATCGTCGCCAAGCTGTTCAACCAGGTCCAGCCGCATATCGCGCTGTTCGGCGAGAAGGATTATCAGCAGCTGGCGGTGATCCGACGGATGGTGTGGGACCTTGACCTGCCCGTGGAGATCATCGGTGTGCCAACGCAGCGCGCGGAGGATGGGCTCGCCCTTTCATCGCGCAACGCCTATCTGACCGAGGAGGAGCGCAAGGACGCGCTTGCCCTGCCCCGCGCGCTGGGGGAGGCCGCGCGGCTGATGGAAAAGGGCGCGACTGTCGAGGATGCGATCGCCAAGGCCGTGGCGATGCTGAGCGCGCATGGCTTCGATCCGATCGATTATGTGACGCTGTGCGACGCGCATACGCTGGAGACGATGCGCGTGCTGGATCGCCCTGCCCGGCTGCTGGGCGCGGCGAAGATCGGGCGGACGCGGTTGATTGATAATATTGCGGTGGAGCCTTTGGCGTAATCTCCGTCATGCCAGCGCACGCTGGCATCTCAGGCGATAGGGCGCGGTCTGGCCTCACGAGATGCCAGCTTTCGCTGGCATGACGGAGGGGGTTAGAAAGGCTTCACGATCACGGCGACTACAATCACCGCCGCCGCGATTCCTGGCACTTCATTGATCAGGCGCAGTTTCTTCTCGCTCAGGGGCCGCAGGCCCTTGGCCAGCTTTTTCGTGTAGCCCGCGATCCAGCCATGATAGGCCGAGAGACCAAGGACGAAGAGCAGCTTCAGGTGGAACCACCCGAAATGCCACGCGCCGATCTCCACCATCAGCATGAGGCCGAAGAGCCAGACGAGGGTCAGCGACGGGTTGAGGATGATCTTGAGCAGTCGCCCCTCGCGCTCGATCCATTTGCGGTCCTCGTCGGAGCCGACCGGGCATTGGTGATGATAGACGAAGAAGCGCGGCATCATGAACAGTCCCGCCATCAGGAAGATGACGAAGATCAGATGGGCGGCCTTCACCCAGAGATAGGCGGCGCCAAGATAGGGCATCAGCAGTCCTTCCCTTGCCGGACATAGGCTGCCAGCGCCTCGACATGGGCGATCGGCGTGTCGGGCAGGATGCCATGGCCGAGATTGAAGATATGCGGACGGCCCGCAAAGGCCGCGCGGATATTGTCGACCGCCTGCTCCACCGCCCTGCCCCCGGCGATCAACGCCAGCGGATCGAGATTGCCCTGCACCGGCAAGCCTTCGGGCAGCACGCGGTTGGCCCAGTGCGGATCGACGGTTTCATCGACCCCCACGGCGTCCACGCCGGTGCCCGCCGCATAGTCGGCGAGCTTCGCGCCCGCGCCCTTGGGAAAGCCGATGACCGGAATGTCAGGATGCAGCGCCTTTAGCTTGTCCACGATCCGTCGGTTGGGTTCGATCACCCAGCGGTCGAACTGGAGCGGGGCGAGGCTGCCCGCCCAGCTGTCGAACAATTGCACAGCTTCGACGCCCGCCTCGATCTGACCGGACAGATAGATGACGGTCGCATCCACGATCGCGTCGATGATCGCGCCGAAGCGGGCCGGGTCCTGATAGGCGAGACGGCGGGCCGCGCCCTGGTCCTTGCTGCCCTGCCCGGCGACCATATAGGTGGAAATGGTCCAGGGACTGCCCGCGAAGCCCAGGAAGGTCACGGAGGGGTCCAGCGCCGCCTTCACCTGCCGAACGGTCTCGTAGACAGCCTCGAACCGGCTGAAATCGGGTTTCAGTATCGAGAGGTCGTTTTCCGCGAGGATCGGCGCGAGGCGGGGCCCCTCTCCGGTCTCGAACCAGAGATCCTGACCCATGGCGTAGGGGACGATCAATATGTCGGAAAAGAGGATCGCGCCGTCGAAGCCAAAACGACGCAGCGGCTGGATCGTGACTTCCGCCGCCGCCGCGCTGTCATAGACGAGTTCGAGGAATCCGCCCTTTTCGGCGCGCAGTTCGCGATATTCGGGGAGATAGCGGCCCGCCTGGCGCATGAGCCACATGGGCGGCGTGGCCGGACATTCTCCTTTAAGCACGGCAAGCAGCGGCTTGAGGAAAGGGCCGTTGGAAAGGCCGGACTCTGATCCCGTCATAATCTCTCTTATTAGATTCTTAAAAAGGTGATGGAAGTAGTAGGGCGGTTGGTAGCGGGGTTTATGCGCAGCGCCCGGATTTGCCAACAGCTTGACTCTTTCGGGCTATGTCATCCCGGTCGATTCAAGGGACTTGTCCCCGTTATCCACAGGCTGTGGATGAAAATGGCGGTCTGTTGAAGGGCTGTGGATAAAAATAAGGGGAATGAAGACAGGGAGAAAGGCGGGATTCGCTCCGCAACCTATCCCTTGCTTTATCCACAGGCTCCCCACAGAGATATGCCTCATGTCGCGCATCCACCTGCACCTGCTGTCGGACTCTACCGGCGAAACGCTTGAAAATATCGCCAAGGCCGCGATCGGCGCATTCGAGAATGTGGAGGCGGTGCGCCATTTCTGGCCGATGGTGCGGTCCGATGTTCATCTCGACCGGATCATGGAGGAGATAGCCGCCAATCCGGGCCTGGTGCTCTTCACCCTATCCAATCATCAGCTGCGGCGGCGGCTGGAGACGCGATGCCGGGCGCTTGGCCTGCCGCATGTCGCCGCGCTCGATACGGTGACCGATGCGCTGTCCAACATATTGGGGCAGGAAACCCGCAACCGGCCGGGCCGCAAGCATATATTGGACGAAGCCTATTTCGCGCGGATCGAGGCGATCCAGTTCACGATCGCCCATGATGATGGCGTGGGACATGAAAATTGGGAGGAGGCCGATATCGTGCTGGCGGGCGTGTCGCGCGCGTCCAAGACGCCGACGTCCATTTATCTCGCCAATCGTGGATACAAGACGGCCAATATCCCGCTGGTGATCCAGTCGCCACCGCCGCGCAGCCTCTATTCGCTCAAGCATCCGATGGTCGTGGGCCTGACCGTCAGTCCCGAGCGGCTGGTGCAGATCCGTCGCAATCGGCTGTTGTCGTTGAACCAGGCGCCCGAGACGAGCTATGTCGATATCGAGAAGGTGCAGGAAGAACTGGCCTTCGCCCGGCGGATGTTCGCCGACAATGGTTGGCCGGTGATCGACATGACGCGCCGATCGATCGAGGAAGCGGCGGCGGCGATCATTAACCTGTTCAACGACCGCGTGTTGGCGGAAGGAGCGTAACATCATGATCGTGCTGGCATCGCAGAGCGCGAGCAGAAGGGCTTTGCTGAGCGCGGCGGGTGTCCCGTTCGAGGCCATGTCTCCTGGAGTGGACGAGGAAGCGGCCAAGGAAGCGTTGCGGGCCGACGGGCTGGATGCGCGGGCGTTGGCCGATGCGCTGGCGGAGTTGAAGGCGTTGCGCGTGTCGCGGCGGGCGCCCGGCGTGTTGGTGCTGGGCTGCGACCAGACATTGAGCCTGGATGATGGCGCGATGATCGACAAGGCGGTCGACCGGGCCGACGCGACACGCATCTTGAAGCTGCTCTCGGGCCGCGTCCATCACCTCCACAGCGCGGCGGTGATTGCGCTGAATGGCGAACCGATCTGGCGGCATGTCGAACGGGTGCGGATGACGGTGCGGCCCTTGTCTGACGCCTTCATCGCCGATTATCTGGACAGGGACTGGGACGAGTGCCGCTGGTGCGTCGGCTGCTACCGGATCGAGGGTCCAGGCGCGCAGCTGTTCGCGAAGGTGGAGGGCAGCCAGTTCGCAATTCAGGGATTGCCGCTCCTCCCCTTGCTTGACTTTTTGCGCGTGCGGGGCGTTCTGACGGCATGACCGACAAGCTCCCCTATGCCGAGGTGATCGGCGACCCGATCGCGCACAGCAAATCACCGCTGATCCACAATTTCTGGCTCGACGCGCTGGGGATCGAGGCGGAATATAAGAAGACCCATGTGACGAGCGAGGGGCTGTCCGCCTATTTCCTCGCGCGGCGGGCCGATCCTGACTGGCTGGGGTGCAATGTCACGATCCCGCACAAGATCGCGGTGATGGACTATACCGACGATCCGGGCGGGGTGCGTGAGCGGATCGGCGCGATGAACACTATCGCGAGCGAAACTGGCGGGCCGTTGATCGGGACCAACACCGACGCGGGCGGATTTTTGCAGCCCTTGCTGCGCGACAAATGGACGGGGAGCAGCGCGGTGCTGGTCGGCGCGGGCGGCGCGGCGCGGGCGATCCTGTTCGCGCTTACCAGCCTGGGCGTGGCCGACGTCACGGTCATGGCGCGCGATTGCGCCAGGGGACAGGCGCTGCTCGATCGGGCGGGGGCCAAGGGCCGGGTGATCGGCATGGCGGACGCGCTTCCCGCCGCCGACCTGCTGGTCAACAGCAGTTCGCTGGGCATGGTGGGGCAGCCGGTGCTGGACCTGGACCTGACGCCGCTGGCCCAAGGCGCGACCGTCTATGACATCGTCTATGCGCCGTTGGAGACGCAGCTGCTCACCAGCGCGCGGGCGCTGGGATTGAAGACGCTCGATGGCCTTGAAATGCTGATCGGTCAGGCGGCGTTGGCGTTCGATATCTTTTTCGATGCGGAAGCGCCGCGCGAGCGGGATGAGGAATTGCGCGCGCTGCTGCTCGCCGCCTGACGCCGCATGAAGGTCTATGGCCTCACCGGATCGATCGGCATGGGCAAGTCCGCCGTCGCCGCCATGATGCGGCGGGAGGGCGTGCCGGTCTTCTGCGCCGATGCGGCAGTGCACCGGTTGCAGGGCCCCGGCGGCAAGCTGTTGCCCGCGATCGAGGCGCGTTTTCCCGGCGCGACCGGGCCCGGCGGCGTCGATCGCGCCAGACTGGGCGCCGCAGTGTTCGGCCATCCGCAGGAATTGAAAGCGCTCGAAGCCATCGTTCATCCGGCGGTGCACGAAGCGCGCGGGGCTTTCCTGCGCCGAAATCGCTCGCGGGCCTTTGTCGTGCTGGATATTCCGCTGCTCTATGAAGGCCGGGGCCACAGGCGGTTGGACGGGGTGATCGTCGTCACCGCCCCGGCGTGGAAACAGCGCAAAAGGGTGCTGGCGCGGCCCGGCATGACCGTGGCGAAATTCCGCAACATCCTCGCTCTCCAGACCCCCGACGCCGAAAAGCGTCGACGGGCGGATTATGTCATTTACACCGGCAAAACCCTTGCCGATACGCGGGCACAGGTGCGTCGCTTGATCGCTTGCCTTGGGACGAAGAGAGGCCGATAAGTAGTAGTCCAAAAGAGTCGTTGAAGAGGGCGATGCGCGAAATCATTTTCGACACTGAAACGACTGGATTCGACCCCACCTCTGGCGATCGGCTGGTTGAAATCGGCTGTGTTGAACTTTTCAACCGGGTGCCGACGGGGCGGACCTTCCACGCCTATTATAATCCGCAGCGGTCGATGCCGGCGGCGGCCGAGGCGATTCACGGTCTCAACGACAATTTCCTCAAGAACCAGCCGCTCTTTGCGGCGGGCGTCGAGGAATTGCTGGCGTTTCTGGAGGACAGTCAGCTCGTCGCGCATAATGCGCGGTTCGACTTCGGCTTCCTCAATCATGAGCTGAGGCTGTGCGGCCGGACGGAAGTCGCGATCGAGCGGATGATCGACACCGTCGCCATCGCGCGGCAGATGCATCCGGGCGCCAAGCATAGCCTGGATGCGCTCTGCACCCGCTACGGCATCGACCGCAGCCACCGCATCAAGCACGGCGCCCTGCTGGACGCCGAACTGCTCGCCCAGCTTTACATCGAACTGACCGGCGGCCGTCAAATCGGCCTTGGTCTTGCACAGGAGGAGGACAAAGACGCCATTCGGGCGGAACTCGCGGCGCATGTCGCGGTTCGCCCCGTTCGTCCCGCGCGGCTATTCACCGCCCGCGCGACGGAGCTGGAACGGCATGCAGCGTTTGTCGCAGCGCTGATTAAACCGCTCTGGCTTGAGGAGGCTTGAAGGGCTGGATCGTCATCCTGACCCTTTGCGCTTCCGCGCCAACCGGCTCGCTTCTCCAGCGAGTCGGCAAGAACAAGGAGAAGGCATATGGATATTCGTGTTTCCGGACATCAGGTCGAAACGGGCGACGCGCTCAAGCAGCACGTCTGGACCCGCATGGAGGCGATGGCCGAGAAATATTTCTCCCGCGCGATTTCCGCCCAGGTCACGTTTAGGCCAGCGCCCCACGGCGCTTTCCATTGTGACATCATCTGCCATGTCATGACCGGCCTGATCCTGAAAGGAGCCGGCGAGGCGCAGGAGGCGCACCCCGCCTTCGACAAGGCGGCGGAGCGCATCGAAAGGCAGCTTGCCCGCTATATGCGCCGCCTGAAGGACCGCCATGCGCAGACGGCCGCAGCCGAGGCGCACCGCACGAACGGTTTCGACCTCGACGGCGCGGGCTATACCATCTTCGCATCGGTGCCGGAGGAAGAGGAACCGGTCGATGCGCCGCTGATCGTCGCGGAAACGCGCGTCGACATTCCCGAAGCGAGCGTGTCGGACGCGGTGATGATGCTGGACCTGCGCAACACCAACGCGCTGTTGTTCCGCAATGCCGGAACGGCGGCCTATAACATGGTCTATCGTCGCCATGACGGGACGATCGGCTGGGTCGAACCGCGCGTTTGACCTGATCCCGGCCCTGCGGCCGCCGGTTGACCTCGGTTGGCGGGCGGCCTATGGGGCCGGGCTTCATATTGCCGAGCGGCGCGCGATTTATCCTGACGGAGCGCCTCGGCTGGTCCGGGTGGTCATGGTTCATTTCAACGATATCATCGCGCCGGAAGCGCTCGCCACGGGTCTTTCCGTGAAGGGCAAGAAACCCTTGTTCCAGAAGATCGCGCAACTGGCCGCCGCCGCCTATGGGCTGGACGTGGACCAGGTGTCGGGCGCGTTGTTCGAACGCGAGCGGCTGGGATCCACCGGCTTTGGCGGCGGCGTCGCCATCCCGCATGCGAAGATTCCGGGGCTGGAGCGGATGTGCGGCGTCGTCGCGCTGCTCGACCCCGCCGTGCCTTTCGAGGCGGTGGACGATAATGCGGTCGATATCGTGTTCGCCCTGCTGTCGCCGGTCGACAGCGGCGCGGATCATTTGAAGACGCTGGCGCGCGTGTCGCGCTATCTGCGGGACGAAGGCCATGTCGCACGGCTGCGTGGGGCCAAGTCCACCGAAGCCTTGCACGCGCTGCTGGCTGGCGGCGAAGCGCGTGACGCGGCCTGACGGCCCGCCGTCGCCCAGCGGCGAGGCGGCGCATTTCCGGGCGCTGGAAAATCTTTACCGGTCGGCGCCGATCAACCAGTTGTTCCAGTCGGAACTGACGATTCCCGAACCTGGCCATTCGGTGATCGAGTTCGACGTCGACGAAAATCAGTTCCACGCGGCCGGCGCGGTGCATGGCACGATCTATTTCAAGATGCTGGACGACGCGGCCTTTTACGCCGCCAACAGCCTGGTGAGCGATCGATTCCTGCTGACCACCGCCTTCAACCTGCTGTTCACGCGGCCGATCGGTCCGGGGCGGCTGCGCGCCGAAGGCAAATGGATCAGCGGCAAGCGCCGCGTTTTCGTGGCGGAAGCCAGCCTGATCGATATGGACGGCGAGGAAGTGGGCCGTGGCACCGGTACTTTCATGCGATCGCAATTCTCCCTCTCTTCGCTGCCGGGCTATGCAGGCTGACCGGCTGACCAGCGCGATGCTGGTCGGGGTGCTGGTGCGCCGCGCCGCCGCCGCCGGGGGATTCGCCACGGTGCTGCTCAAGGGCGACGAGATCAGCGGCGTCATCCTGGTCCAGGCGGTGGAAAAAGGGCGGGATTGCGGCCTGTTCGAACGGGTCCCCGACTTTGCCGGCGGCTATCGTCTTAGCCGCTGTGGGCCCGCTGCGGAACAAGGCGTGGGCGCGATGGTTCAATATCTTGAGCGTCGGCGTCGATCGGACCCCGATCTGTGGGTCATCGAACTCGATATCGCGGATGCGGAACGGTTCGCCGCTGAAACGATCTGCTGATCGTTGACTCTCCGGGCGGGGACAGGCAGTGGCCCCCGCACGCTAAACGCGCAGGTTGCCAAATTCGCCCGTGGGGGGCGGGCGAGGTAAACACGCAGACGGGAGGCGGCCCGACGTCGATGTGTGTAAGGGGTTTTGACACGACGTCCCCGGCCAAGAACCGCATGTTTTTGAGTTCTGATGAGTTTTCGTTTGAAAGCCGCGATTGGCGCGGCATTTGTTCTTTCCGCCGCTGCGGCGGTCACCGCAACCGATCAGTCGAGCGCCAGTGAAGCCGCTCTGTCGGTTGTCTCCCTACCGGGAAATCAAGAGCTGAACGCAGCTCCGTCGGCGGCCACGAAGCCCGCCGTCGTTTTTGCCGCGCCGCGCGAAGTCGCGCAGCCGCTGGCTCCCCTTTCCGACAGTCCCGATGTAAAGGCCGACAATCTGGCTGCTCTCGTCGACGCGCAGGGCGCGGCCGAGGCGGTGGACGGCGACATGAAGTGCCTGGCCGGTGCGGTCTATTTCGAATCCAAGGGCGAAAGCCTGGAAGGCCAGCTGGCCGTCGCCCGCGTCATCATCAATCGCGTGAAGTCGGGCCGGTTCGCGAACAGCATGTGCGGCGTCGTCTATCAGCCGGGCCAGTTCAGCTTCGTGCGCGGCCGTGGCATGCCCGCCATCCCGACGGCCAGCGAAAGCTGGCGTTCCGCCGTCGCCATCGCGCAGATCGCGATGGAAGACAGCTGGAACAGCCGGGCCGAAGGCGCGCTGTTCTTCCACGCCCGCCGCGTTTCGCCGGGCTGGGGCAAGCGCCAGCTGGCTTCCATCGACAATCATATCTTCTATCGCTGATCCTCGGGTCGCGCCACAAGGGACAGCGGGCCGGTTCGGGAGAAATCCTGAATCGGCCCTTTTTTTGTTCTCAAGGCAGAGACGCTGCGCTTCGCCCGACGCGCGCGGCGGCTGACGGCGCGGGGCGATCCGGATCATGCGGCGGAACTGGGGTGGTGAGGGTGAGGAGGCTGCATCAACAATCGTCATCCCAGCGCAAGCTGGGATCTTGGGCCAGGGTCAATACCCCCGCCGTGCGCGCTCCACCTCCACCTTATGTTTGATCTGGGTAGCTTCCCTGTTGTTCACGATGGTGCCGGCGACGAAGCCGACTGCAATTAGCCATAAGGCGGAGAACCCGAAAGGGTGGACCGATAGAGCCCATAGGACGACAGCGAGAATGACGAACGCCAAGGCGACCCAATTCCCCCGGCGTGAAGGCTTGGCAGTGGTGTAGGTCGAGTCACCGAGAACCTGGCCACCAGCCACAGCCATCTGCCGGAAATCATCATCTGGGTCCAAGCGACCGGCCTCAACTTCCCGCTCTGTGATGCGCGCGAGCATGGCGGGGTTTATCAGATCGCCTCCCTCTATCGCCTCCTTGTTCAGGAAGTTCAGATATTCAGCGTGGTGGATTTTCTTGATCTCGCGCGCGGTATCTTCGTCGTAAACCTGATCCGCCAACAGACCGAGAATCGAATGCGCGCGCAGCAGCGAGCCGTATTCTTCTTGAGTGGTGGCCCGGCGGTGGAGTTCGACGATCTCCTCGCGGAAGGCCATCCAGTCGCCTCCCTGCGACATACGTTCATCAAGTGAGGCAATCTCTGACAGCATCGGCAATCCCCCTCCAATACCGTGCATTAAATGATACGCAGCCGCAACCGCGTGAACCATGCACACGCATGTGGTTATTATCTACGAAATCGCCGACTCACAAAGCTGTTTCATGGCTCTGCGCGGTAGAACAAATCTCTGATTGTTATAGCAAACAAATCGCTGCGGATGTTGTGCGCCCTCTCCTGAAATGCCAGTGTGCGCTGGCATGACGGACAGGAGTTGTAAGCTTCCTCCGCGTGATCGAGCCAGATTACCGGCCGTACTGGCATGACGGTCAGGGTTTCTAAGGCCGCTTGCCCCAATATTCGTCGGCCAGATATTGATGGAGCGAGGTCGATCCCTGTCGCGCGGCGGTTTTGGCCATGTGCTTGCGGATTTCGTAGCTGCTGGCCTGAAACGCCTCGACCGGCCGGGCGGCGGCGGTTTCGCGTTTCGGGGCATAGGGCTGGAAAATATTGCCGAGCGCCTGTTCCCAGGCCTTTTCGATCTGCATCAGCTTGCGTTCCATGGTCCGCCTCTCAGGGACAAAGGATGACAGCTGAAATGTAAGATTGCGGGCCACCCGACGCAAGGTCAGGCGACGGGCGGGAAGCGGGAGATTTCAGAAGACGGGGCCCTGCACCGGCCCCTTGGGCGCGGCCTTGGGCTTGGCGGCGCTGACGGCGTCCACCAGGCCGGGCGTGCGCGATTCCTGCTCCGCATAGTCGCGCGCCGACATGCCTGCGACGCTGTCCTTCCGATCGGCGTTGGCGCCCTGCGCGACCAGTAGCCGGACGAGGCCGACGTCGCGCAGCTGGACCGCGCGGATCAGCGGGGTTTCGCCGCTGCCATTGGGCTTGTCGACCTGCGCCCCGTTGCCCAGAAGGACGGCGACCCCATCTTCGAACCGGCCCTGCACCGCATTCATCAGCGGCGTGTTGCCTTTATTGTCGGCGAGATTCGGATTGGCGCCCTTGGCCAGCAGGAAGCGCAGCCAGGCGCCGTCGCGACGCGCGAGGACGAGGTGCAGCGCGGTTTCGCCGGTGGTGACGTCGCGGCTGTTGATGACGGTCGATCCGGGCTTCTGGATAAGGTCGGTGACCTTCTGGCCGTCCGCGTCCTTCACCGCCTTCAGGAAATTATAATTGTCCGAAAACTGGGCCTGCGCGGCGACGGGCGCAAGCAGCATGAGCCCCGGGACGGTGGCGCGCGCCACGCTGATCCAAGCTGAAAAACGTCCTGTCATCGTCCCGAAGCCCCGTTGGCGTTTGCAAATGCGCCCATAGCAGGGCATGGCTGGCCGCGCCATGAACAAAGCGCTGACCTTGCTCATCCCGCCGCTCGCCATGCTGCTGGCGGCCTGTAATATGGGCGCCGGGAACCAGGCATCAAGCGGGACCGAGAGCGCGCCCGGCGATCTGCACGGCGCACGGATCGGCGCGCCCTTCACCCTGACCGACCAGGATGGGAAGAAGGTCCGCTGGGAAGATTTCAAGGGCAAGTATCGGCTGGTCTATTTCGGTTACACCTATTGCCCCGACGTCTGCCCGGTCGACCTGCAACGCATCATGCAGGCCTTTACGCGGTTCGAGAAGGCCGATCCGAAACTGGCCGCAAAGGTGCAGCCGATCTTCATCAGCCTTGATCCCGAGCGTGACACGCCCAAGGTCCTCAAAACCTATGTCGCCGCCTTCCACCCGCGCCTTATCGGGCTGACGGGCAGCAAGGAAGAGATCGCCAAGGTGGCGAAGGATTTCGTCGTCATCTATAGCAAGGAAGAGGTGAAGGGAGCGGGCGACTATCTGGTCAGCCACAGCCGCACGCCCTATCTGTTCGGGCCGGATGGCCAGCCTGTGGCGCTGGTGCCGGTGGATGATCCGGGCACGGCGGACAAGGATGAAGGCGCGCCCGAAGAGGTGCTCGCTTCCTTGCAAAAATGGGTCAAGTGACGGTTGGACTTCTGGGAAAAGCCCCTCGATAAACTCGACCGCGCCGAATGGGAGGCGCTGTGCGACGGCTGCGGCAAATGCTGCCTGCACAAGGCCGAGGATGAGGATACGGGGCATATCCATCCCACCAATGTCGCCTGCAAGCTGCTCGACCGGCACAGCGGGCAATGCACCAACTATCGGGAACGGCGGCAATTCGTGCCCGATTGCGTGCGCCTGACGCCGCAGAAGGTGAAGACGATCAGCTGGCTGCCGCGCACCTGCGCCTACCGGCTGCGGGGCGAGGGGAAGCCATTGCCGCAATGGCATTATCTGATCAGCGGGGACCGCGAGGCGGTGCACCGGGCGGGCGAATCCGTGCGCGGCTGGACGATCGCCGAGGCGGATGTCGGCGATTGGGAACATCATCTTGTCGACCGGGAACTGTGACGGTTCGATCCTGGTCGATGGCGTCGAGATGCCGGTGCGGGTGCGCCGGTCGGCGCGGGCGCGGGCCTATCGGCTGACGCTGGACAGCGCGCGCCGGGAATTGCGGTTATCGCTGCCGATGCGCGCGAATCTGAAGCGCGCGCTGGGATGGGCGCAGGAGCATGAGGACTGGGTGCGGTCGCAAATGGCCGCGCGTCCCCAAGGGGTGACGTTGGACAACGGCGTCCTCTTTCCGCTGGAGGGCCGCGAGGTGCGGATCTGCTGGGTCGAGGGGGCGTCGCGCACGATCCGGCTGGAGGGCGACCGGCTGCTGCTGGGGGGCGCGGCGGAATCGGTTAGCGCCCGCGTGCTGCGCTGGCTGAAGATGCGTGCGCGGGCGGTGCTGGAGACCGAAAGCCACGCGATGGCGCATGACAATGGGCTGATCGTGGCGTCGGTCGGCATCGGCGATCCGCGCAGCCGCTGGGCGAGTTGCGCGTCGAGCGGGGCGATCCGCTACAGCTGGCGGCTGATCCTTTGCCCGCCGGAGGTGCGCCGGGCGACGGTGGCGCATGAGCTGGCGCATCTGCTGCACATGGACCACAGCCCGGCCTTCCATGCGGCGCACCGCCGGATATTGGGCGAGGACCCCAGGCCGGCGCGCGCCTGGCTGCGGACGCATGGATCGGCGTTGCATCGCTTTCTGGGTTGAGGCGCATGGCCCGAAAGAAGCGATATCTGACGGCGACCATGCCCGACGGCTATGTGAAGACCATCGGGCCCACGGCGGACCCCTTCACCCATTATTGGCGGATCGTCGCGACGCTGGAAAATGGCAGGACGGAGGTCTTCTGGGGCCATACGCGCTCGCTTGCCGAGGCCAGGAAGAAGCGGATCGCGGCGGAGGAGGGCGCTCTGATGCGTGGATGGAAAAGCTATGCGTTCGAGATAGCGGAACTGGTCGAGACGCCGGCCTGACTATTCCGGCGCGCAGTCGTGCGCGACATCGCGCGGATAGGGCGCGCCGCAGGAACGGCAGGCGATGTGATCGCCCGGTTTCAAGCCATGCCCCACCGCAACCCGATCGTCGAACACATAGCAGTCGCCCCGCCAGCGGCTCTGCGCTTGCGGAATTTCCTCCAGATAGCGCAGGATGCCGCCCTTGAGGTGATAGACATCGTCAAAGCCGCGCGCCTTCGCCAGCGCGGTCGATTTTTCGCAGCGTATGCCGCCGGTGCAGAACATAGCGATTTTGGGGCTGCGGCCCTGTTCGCGCAGCCGCCCGGCAAAATCGTCGAACCAGACGGGGAAGTCGCGAAAGGAGCGGGTGCCGGGGTCGACAGCGCCCTTGAAGCTGCCGACGGCGACCTCATAGGCGTTGCGCGTGTCGATGACGACCGTGTCGGGATCGGCGATCAACGCGTTCCATTCGGCGGGGTCGAGATGGCGGCCTGCCTCATTCGCCGGGTCGAGATCGCCCGCGCCCAGCGTCACGATCTCCGGCTTCACCTTGACCTTCATCCGGGCGAAGGGCGTTTCATCCGCGATCGCATATTTGACGTCGAGGTCGGCGCAGCCGGGGAGGGCGCGGATATGGGCGATCAGCCCAGCGATCGCCGCCTCGCCGCCCGCGACGGTGCCGTTGATCCCTTCGCGCGCCAGGATCAACGTGCCGCAGGTTCCCAAGTCCGCGCAGAGCGTCCGCAGCCCGGCCGCCAGCGTCTCCGGATCGTCGAAGGCGGCGAAGCGATAGAGCGCGGCGATGGTGAAGGGCGAAGCCATGCCGCGCCCCATAGCGGCTTCGTCGTCCTCTTGAAAGCCGGGCGCCATGGCGATGGCGTCCGTCGTCGACTGGCCGCTCCGCTTTCCGCCTGGATAAGGTGAACGGTACGGAAACCGGAAGTTAATATGTTGCCGTCAAGCAACAGACTATGAGAAACCTGTTACGGCAACTGTCCAAAGGCGCGGAAAAGCGGGCTTCGCTTGCCTTTGGCCCGCTGTGTCCGCATAATCGCACCGCGATAGGCGACATGGGAAAAGCCATGCGACGCAGGAGAGAAGGGGTCCCCATGAACCAGAAGAATCTGTGGCTGCTATCCGCTGGCGTTATCGCGCTGGCGGCGTCGATTCCGGCCCATGCGCAGGAGACGCCCCAGGGCGCGGTCGAGGATGACGGCGCCGTCATCATCGTCACCGCGACGCGGCGCGCCAGCCCGCTGTCGGACGTGCCGATCGCAGTGTCCGCCATCACCGCGCAGTCGATGCAGAATAGCGGGGCGAGCGACATCCGCATGCTGAACCAGCTTGCGCCGTCGCTGCTCGTTTCCTCCACGGGTTCCGAAGCCAATGCGTCGGCCCGTGTGCGCGGCATCGGCACGGTGGGCGACAATCCGGGGCTGGAAAGTTCGGTCGGGGTGTTCATCGACGGCGTCTATCGATCGCGCACCGGCGCGGGGCTCAACGAACTGGGCGAGATTGAGCGGGTCGAGGTGTTGCGCGGGCCGCAGGGCACGCTGTTCGGCCGCAACACGTCGGCGGGCCTGATCAACATCATCAGCAAGGCGCCCGAGTTCAAGCTGACGGGCAAGGCCGAGGCGACCTACGGCAATTATGATTATTGGCGGCTGGCCGGGCGGATCACCGGCCCGATCAGCGAGCAGCTGGCGCTCAGCCTGGACGGCGTGTGGTCGAAGCGCGACGGTTTCTTCGACCTCGTAAACGCGGCGGGCGACAAGGTCGGTGAAACCAACGACCGCGACCGCTATTTCGTGCGCGGTCAGGCGCTGTTCGAGCCCAATGACGCGCTCTCCATCCGCCTGATCGGCGACTATACCAATCGCGACGAAAGCTGCTGCGGCGCGGCCTATATCGAGACGCGCGAGCGGCGGCCGGTGGCGGGCGGGGGTTACACCACCAACCCGACCAATCGCATCGCAACGATCCTGTCAGCGCTGGGAAGCGTATTCCCCACAGACCCCTACGACCGCAATCTCACCATCACGCCGGGCCGCAACTATGTGAGCAAGGTCAAGGATTGGGGCGTTTCGGGCGAGGTCAATTATGATCTGGGGGCTGCGAAGCTGACCAGCATCACCGCCTATCGCGATTATAAGAGCCAGGATTATGGCGATTATGATTATAGCGGGGCGGACCTGCTCTATCGCGATCCCAACACCTATCGCCAGTTCAGGACCTTCACGCAGGAATTGCGGGCGCAGGGTTCGGCGTTCAACGAGGCGCTCGACTGGTTGGTCGGCGGCTATTATGCGCATGAAAAGCTGACGCTGGAGGACAATATCGTCTTCGGCGAGGACTATGGCGCGTTTGCGACTTGCCGCCTTCTGTTGGGCGCCGGGGCGAATCCAAGCGGTTTGGCGCCATTCATCGACCCGTCGCAGCAGCGGTGCCTGACTCCGACTGGCCGGGCGGTCGCGACGGGCTCCTTTGGACCGCTTGCTCCGTTGATCAACGGAGCACTCGACGGGCTCTACAATATCGGCAATGTCGGCGACGTTAGTTCGCGCTATTTCCAGAAGAGCGAAAATTGGGCGCTGTTCACGCATAATATCGTGCACATCACCAAGCGGCTCGATCTGACGCTCGGCCTGCGTTACACCCATGAAAGCAAACGCTTCTCGGCCGATTTCAACAACGACAACGCTACCTGTCCCCTGCTGCAAGCACGCTCCGCCGGTCCCGATTTGTTCGAACTGGCCACGGGGCAGATTCCCGGCGCGCCGCTCGGATCGAACGCCGCCACGCTGGCCGGCGGTATCCTGACGTTGGGCTGCCTGGGCAATAGCTCAACCGGGCTCAACGCGCTCGACCTCAATGATCGGATCAGCGACGGGCAGTTTTCCGGCACCGCCGTGCTGTCGTGGAAGCCGATCGACGAAGCGCTGGTCTACGCCAGCTATTCGAAGGGTTATAAGGCGGGCGGCTATAATCTCGATCGGTTCCAGCTGGGATCGACCGGCCTCAATCCGGTTCCTGCCGTCTTCTCGCCGCGCTCCAACGCCGACGTGACCAGCCTGCGCTTCGCCGCTGAAAAGGTCGACGCGTTCGAGGTGGGCCTGAAATACACCCAGCCCAAATGGAGCGCGAACATCGCGGCGTTCCGGCAGGAGTTCAAGAATTTCCAGCTGAACACCTTCAACGGCACGAGCTTCGTGGTCCAGAACATCAACGGTTGCGACAGTGCGCTGACGGCGGGGCGGACCTGCGCCAGCGACGATGTCGGTCCGGGCCTGATCAGCCAGGGCGTGGAGCTGGAACTGACGGCGTCGCCGGTGCGCAATGTCCGCATTGCGGGCGGATTCACCTATGCGCGGGCCAAGTTCGCCAATCGTCTGGTGGGCAGCAGCAGCGGCGCGGTGCCGCTCGATCCCGCGCTGTTCCTGCTGCCGGGCGCGATCAATTCGCAGGCGCCCGAGGTGGTGACGACGGTCAGCGCATCCTGGACGCCGGAGCTGGGCTCCAGCGGCCTGTCAGCGCTCTTCTACGTCGACGGGCGCATGACCAGCGACTTCAATACCGGGTCGGACCTGTTCCCTGAAAAGGAGCAGGATGGTTATGCGGTGTTCAACGCCCGCATCGGCATTCGCGGGCCGCAGCAGCGCTGGGCGGTGGAATTCTGGGGCCAGAATATCTTCAACCAGGATTATACGCAGGTCGCCTTCAGCAGTCCGTTGCAGTCGAGCAGCCCGTCGACCTCCACCACCGGCCAATTCTCTCGCGGAGCGCCGATGGCGAATCAGCTGATCTCCGCCTATCTGGCCGAGCCCCGGACCTACGGCATCACTTTGCGCGGGAATTTCTGATCATTCCCCTGCCGCTCGCCGGAACCGGGCGGGCGGCGGAGGGACGTTCGCCGAACAGGGCGGTGCCCACGCGAATGTCGGTCGCGCCCAGCATGATCGCGGTTTCATAGTCGCCCGACATGCCCATGGAGAGCCGCTGTAGCCCCTCTTCGCGCGCCATCTTGGCCAGCAGCGCGAAATAGGGGGCGGGTTCGACATCGGCGGGCGGCACGCACATCAGGCCCGCGACGGGAATGTCCGCATCACGGGCGGCGCGAATCAGGGCGGGCGTCTGCGCGATCGGGCAGCCGCCCTTCTGCTCTTCCGCGCCGATATTGACCTGGATGAAGCAGGGGAGTCGCTTGTCGGCGGCGTCCATCGCTTTGGCGAGCGCGCTCAGCAGCGAGGGCCGGTCGAGCGAGTGGATGACGTCGAACAATGCGACCGCCTCAGCCGCCTTGTTCGATTGGAGCTGGCCGACCAGATGCAGCGCGATATCGGAGGTCTCCTCGCGCAGCGCGGGCCATTTGCCTTGCGCTTCCTGCACCCGATTCTCGCCGAACACCCGCTGGCCCGCCGCAATCAATGGGCGGATAGCGTCCGCATCCTGAGTCTTGGATACGGCGATGAGGGTGATGTCGGCGGCGGCGCGGCCGTTTAGGCGCGCCGTGCGGGCCATGGTTTCACGCACGGTTGCGAGTCTTTGCGCGGCTTCGATGCTGTCGGTCGTCATGGCGGCTGCTATAGGCGAGGGGCATGACAGGCCGCTACGCCAAAAATCCGCCCTCGATCTGGTTGATGACCGACGAACGCGTCGCGCCGGAAGCCTTGCTGGCGAGCGTGGCCCGGCTGCCCGTGGGGAAGGCGGGAATCGTGTTCCGCCATTATCGCAGCGCGCCGTCGGAGCGCCGGGCGTTGTTCGACCGGGTCGCTGCGGTGGCGCGTCGGCGGCGGCTGGTGCTGCTGCTCGCGGGATCGGCGCGGCAGGCGGCGGCGTGGAAGGCGGACGGATGGCATGGCGGGAATCCCCGGCCAGCGGGGGCGGGAAGGCGGCTGCTGCACAGCAGGGCTGTGCATGACGCGCGGGAACTGAAGGCGGCCGAGCGGGCCGGAGCGGACCTGATTTTCCTGTCGCCGTTGTTCCCGACCCGATCGCATCCCGGCGCGCGGGCGCTGGGCCGGGTCCGATTCGCCGCGCTGGCGAATCGGGCGAGCATGCCGGTCATGGCGCTGGGCGGCGTCCGCGCGGAGCATGGCCGGATATTGGGCGGGATAGGCGCTTCGGGCTGGGCGGCGATCGACGGGCTGACGGCTGGGAGTGAGAAGGGCGAGATTCCCTACCTCCGTTCGGGCTGAGCTTGTCGAAGCCCTTTCCTTTCTCGAAGGGAAGAAGAGCCCTTCGACAGGCTCAGGGCGAACGGAGGGGGGGCGATGCAAGGCAGTGACGTCCAACAGCGCCATTGCCCCGTTCCACGCCAACTGGCATGGGCGGAAACATGGCGCGCATCGGCCTTCTTGGCGGCTCCTTCAATCCGGCCCATGGCGGGCATCGGGCGATTTCGCTCTTTGCGGCGCAGGCGCTGGGCCTGGATGAAGTGTGGTGGCTGGTGTCCCCCGGCAATCCGCTGAAAGCCCGCGCGGGCATGGCGCCGCTTCCGGCAAGGCTGGCCCACGCGCGCAGGATCGCGCGGCGTGCGCCGATCCGTGCGACCGCGATCGAGCAGGAAATCGGCACAAAATATACGATTGATACGGTCAGGGCGCTCAGGCGGCGCTTCGCGCGCAACCGCTTCATCTGGTTGATGGGAGCGGATAATCTGGCGCAATTCGGCCAGTGGAAGGATTGGCGCGGCATCGCGCGGCAAATGCCCATTGCCGTAATCGCCCGGCCCGGCTATGATGACGCCGCCCGTGGCTCTGGGGCCATGGCCTGGCTGCGGCGTTTCGTCCGGCCCGCGCGCCAGGGTGCAGTCTGGACGGATTGGAGACCGCCGGCGCTTGTGCTTCTGCGCTTTCGCCCTGATCCAAGATCGGCAACCCTGCTACGGCGGGCGGAACCCCTCTGGCATCGCGAATATGAACAGATACGCGTGCGCGACCCGCTCACGCGCCGGTTGATTGTCTAGAATGGAGCATTTTTGACCAGACCTCATCCCGCCAACGACACGGCCCAAGGCGCCGAAAGCGTTGCCGCCCTGCATGCCCTCGTCCTTCAGTCGCTCGACGACGACCAGGCGCAGGAAACCATTTCCATCCCCCTTGAAGGCAAAAGCAGCATCGCCGACCATATGGTGATCGCCAGCGGGCGTTCATCGCGGCAGGTCGCGTCGATGGCGCAGAAGCTGGCCGAACGGATCAAGGCCGCGACCGGGCGCTCCGCGCGGGTCGAAGGGCTGCCGGTCGCCGATTGGGTGCTGATCGACGCGGGCGACATCATCGTCCACCTGTTCCGGCCGGAAGTGCGTAGCTTCTATAATCTGGAACGGATGTGGGGCTTTGTCGACGCGCCAGTAGCGGGCACCGCCTGAACCCTCCTTACCGTTCGGTTCGAGCCGCATCGAGCTTGTCGAGATGGCCGGTCGAGAACGCCTTCTCGACTTCGGTTCTCGGCTACGCTCGAACCTTCGCTCGAAACGAACGGAGAAGAATGTGCTCCTCCACATCATCGCGCGCGGGAAGATCGGGCGTTCGGCCGAGGCGGAGCTGGTCGACCGCTATGTGAAGCGGCTGACCATGCCGCACCGCATCACCGAACTGCCCGACCGGGGCGGCAAGCTGCCGCCCGTGCAGCCCGGCACGGTGACGGTCATGCTGGACGAAAAGGGCCGGCAGCTGACCTCCATGGATTTCGCCAGGCGCATGGAGGGGTGGCGCGACGCGGGAACGCGTGAATGCCGCTTCCTGATCGGCGCGGCGGATGGCTTTGACGAGGCCGAGCGGGCGAATGCCGACCTGCTGATCGCCTTTGGCGCCATGACCTGGCCCCACATGATGGCGCGCGCGATGCTGGCCGAACAATTGTGGCGCGCCTGCTCGATCCTGGCGGGGCATCCCTATCATCGCGAGGGTTAAGGCCGCTCGACAGAATGGGCTGTTTCTGGCTAGAGCAAGAAACGCTAATCAGGATCACCTAAATCCGTTCGGGCTGAGCTTGTCGAAGCCCACCTCTTTCTTGAAAAGAAGTAGAACCCTTCGACAAGCTCAGGGCGAACGGAAGGAAAACTGATCCCATATGCTCGAGCGGGAGGGGCGGGGGACTAAGGTGAAACGGGCGGGGATCATCGCGGCGATAGTCGGGGGGACGGCGATGCTGGCCGCCTCGCGCCTGCCCGCCGCTGACGGGATCATCTTGCAGGGCACTGGCGGGACCAGCCTCAGCCAGGAGCAGGCCGCGCTCAAAACCGCGCGCATACAATCGGAGCGGGCGCGGGAGCGGTCGGAACGGCTGGAGCGGCAGGCCGCCGTCGCGCGCGATGAGGCGGATCAAGCCCGCCGCCGCGCCGCCGCCATGGCCGCGCGCATCCAGCAGGCCGAGGCGGAAATCCTGGCCGCGCAGGCCCGCGTCGCGATCATCGCCCGGATGCAGCGCGTCCAGTCGGCCCGGCTGGCGGCGAAGCAGGAGCCGGTCGTGCGCCTGACCGCCGCGTTGCAGATGATGGCGCGTCGGCCGCTCGCGCTGGCGCTGGTGCAGCCCGGAACGGTCAGCGACGCGGTGCATATGCGCGCGGTGCTGGGGCAGGTGCTGCCCGTCATCCACCAACGCACGGTCGGGCTGCGCGCGGAACTGGACCGCAGCCGGGCGTTGCGCGAAACCGCCGAGCAGGCGGCGGGGGCGCTGGCGCAGAGTCAGGCGGACCTCCGGCAGCGGCAGGCGGCGTTGCGGACGCTGGAGACGCGCAAGCGGCTGGCGGAGAGGGACTATCGATCCAATGCGGGGCTGGAAAGCGACCGGGCGCTGGCCATGGGCGAGCGGGCCCGCGACATTGTCGACCTGATGGACCGGCTGGAAGCGGCGGGCGACCTGCGCGACGAACTGGCGCTGCTGCCGGGACCGGTGTTGCGGCCGGCGCGGCCCGACCTGGCGGTCGTCTCCGCCCCGGCCCGGCAGCGCGGCGTGGACGGGCCGCCGCCTTATCGCTTGCCCATCATGGGGCAGCTCGTCACCGGCATGGGCGAAGTGTCCGAAAGCGGGGTGCGGTCGCGCGGCCTCACCATCGTCACGCAGGCAGGCGCGTTGGCCGTCGCGCCGACGGCGGGACGGGTGGTCTTCGCCGGGCCTTATCGCGGCTATGGGCAGATACTGATCATCGACCATGGTGGCGGGTGGACGACGCTGATCACCGGACTGTTGCGGCTTTCCGCAGCGGTGGGCGACACCGTGCGGCAGGGCGAACCGCTGGGCAATGCCGGACCGGGGCGTCCGAGCGTCACGATCGAACTGCGGCGCAATGGGCGCCCGGTGGATATCGTGCCGCTGGTGGGACTGGGGTGATGGTAATGAAAGGGGCTATTGTTTCGGGGCGGGCATATCGTATGACCATGGCATGAAGCGACTGATAGCATGCACTTTGCTGGCGCTGGCAGGTTGCGCGACGACGACGCCCTCGCCCCATGCCCTGATCCCCGCCGGTTCGCGCTACGTGGCTATGGGCAGTTCCTATGCCGCCGGTGCGGGCATCGGTCCTCTAGTTCCGGACAGTCCGACGCGTTGTGGCCGGACGGTGAACAATTACGCCCATCTGCTGGCGGCGCGCCTGCGGCTGGATCTGGCGGACGTCAGTTGCGGCGGAGCGGTGACGGCGAATATCCTGGCGCCCTGGAACGAACTGCCCGCCCAGATCGACGCCGTCACGGCGGACGCGCGCCTGGTGACGGTGACGATCGGCGGCAACGACGTGAACTTCGTGCGCGACCTGTTCGTGACCATTTGCACCCGGAAGGACGCTGAGGCCGGGCGCCCCTGTCGCTCCATGGCGGAGCCGACCGAGGCGGCATGGTCTACCCTGGAGCAGCGTTTGCGGGAAATCGCCCGCGAGGTGAAAAGGAAAGCGCCCATAGCCCGCTTGATCTTCG
>DASVOF010000024.1:0-2925 GCA_036383495.1 Sphingobium sp.
CGCCCGACGCGAATAAACCCCAGTAGATCAGGGCCAGCACGACGACGATCACCGCCATCGTGCGGCCGAATTTCACTCAGCAGCCTCCAGATGCCCATGCGGCTGCGCCATCATTGGCGTCAGGCCCAGCTTGCCGAGCAGCGCCGCATCCTTGTCATCCCCGGCGTTCGCCGCCGTCAGCAGCTTGTCGCCAGTAAAGATACTGTTCGCGCCCGCCATGAAGCAGAGCGCCTGACAGGCCTCGCTCATGCTCTCACGCCCAGCGGAAAGCCGCACCATCGACTGCGGCATCACGATCCGCGCGACAGCGACGGTGCGGACGAACTCCACCTCGTCAATCTTGGCGAGTGGCGTGTCCTTAAGCATGTCGCCCAGCACGGTGCCAGCCACCGGCACCAGCGCGTTGATCGGCACGCTTTCGGGATGCGGCATGGTGCCCAGCGCATGCAGGAAGCCGATCCGGTCAGATCGCGTCTCGCCCATGCCGACGATCCCGCCGCAGCACACATTGATGCCCGCGTCGCGGACATTTTCCAGCGTCTCGATCCGGTCCTCGAAGGTCCGGGTGGTGATGACGTTGGCGTAATTTTCCGGCGAGGTGTCGATATTATGGTTGTAATAATCGAGGCCCGCGTCGGCCAACTGCTTCGCCTGATCCGACGACAGCATCCCCAACGTCATGCAGGTTTCCATACCCATCTGGCGCACGCCCTGCACCATTTCGATGAGCTTGGGCATGTCCCGTTCCTTGGGATTGCGCCATGCCGCGCCCATGCAGAAACGGCCCGAACCATGATCCTTCGCCTGCGCCGCCGCCTGAAGCACGGCCTGCACATCCATCAGCTTGGTGGCCTTGAGGCCGCTTTCCGCCTCGGTCGACTGGCTGCAATAGCCGCAATCTTCCGGGCAGCCGCCGGTCTTGATCGACAGCAGGGTCGAAAGCTGCACCTCATTGCGCGGGTGGTTGGCGCGATGGATCGACTGCGCTTCGAACATCAGGTCGTTGAAGGGCAGGTCGAACAGCGCGGCGATTTCCTCGCGCGTCCAGTCGGTGCGCGCGCCGTGCTCCGGCGAAAGCCGGAGCCCAGGGTTCGGGGCGCAACTCTTGGGGCTCTGGGCTCCTGCTTTCGCAGGAGCACTGGAGACATTCAGGTCGGTCAAGCGGCGTCCTCCAGCCCGGCGGGGGGCATGTTGTGGCCGAGGAGGCGCAGCACATCGGCCGCGCATTCCACGACGTTGGAGCCGGGCCCATAAATGCCCTGAACCCCTGCGTCACGAAGATAGTCATAGTCCTGTGGCGGAATGACGCCGCCTGCGATGACCTTTATGTCGTTGCGCCCCTTTTCGCGGAGCTGGCGGATGAGTTCGGGGATCAGCGTCTTGTGCCCCGCCGCGAGGGATGAGGCGCCGACCACATCGACCCCACTGTCGAGCGCCAGCACCACCGTTTCCTCCGGCGTCTGGAACAGCGGGCCGGACACGATGTCGAAGCCCATGTCCCCGAAAGCCGACGCGATCACGTTGGCGCCCCGGTCATGGCCGTCCTGTCCCATCTTGGCGATAAGCAGTTTCGGCTTGCGGCCG
Organism: Sphingobium sp.; assembly: GCA_036383495.1. Classification (GTDB taxonomy): domain Bacteria; phylum Pseudomonadota; class Alphaproteobacteria; order Sphingomonadales; family Sphingomonadaceae; genus Sphingobium. The sequence goes on from DASVOF010000024.1 coordinate 1,585, forward strand.
AGGCGCCGCTCGACGGCCTGCACGCCGTCAAGAACCTGCTGCCAGCGGCTGTCGCCCTGATAGGGTTTGGCATAGACGCCCTTCACCGGGGTCGGCTGGGTGCCGTAGCGAGCGAAGCTCTCCTCCATCGCGAAGGAGATTTCGCCCAGAGTCGCGCGTTCGCGGGCCGCCTCGACGGCATGCGCCAGAAGATTGGTCTCGATCGATTGCGGCGCGGCGGCGGCGTCCCGCAGCGCCTGGAGCGCCGCCTGGCACTTGTCCTCGTCGCGCCCCGCCTTCACCTTGTTGATGCGGGCGATCTGCGCTTCGCGGACCTTGCTGTTGTCGACTTCCAGGGTTTCGAGATGATCCTCGTTCGCCAGGCGATATTTGTTGACGCCCACGATCACGTCCTCGCCCCGATCGACGCGCGCCTGACGGGCGGCGGCGGCGGTTTCGATCATCGCCTTGGGCCATCCGGCCGCGACCGCCTTGGCCATGCCGCCTTCCGATTGCACACGGTCGATGATTTCCTGCGCCGCGTCGACCAGCTGCTGGGTCAGCGCCTCGATATAATAGCTGCCGCCCAGCGGATCGACGACATTGCACATGCCGGTTTCTTCCTGGATGACGATCTGCGTGTTGCGCGCAATGCGGGCGGAGAAGTCCGTCGGCAGCGCGATCGCTTCGTCCAGCGCGTTGGTGTGGAGCGACTGCGTGCCGCCCAGCATTGCGGCCATCGCTTCGATGGTGGTCCGCATCACGTTGTTATAGGGGTCCTGCTCGGTCAGCGACACGCCCGAAGTCTGGCAGTGCGTCCGCAGCATCTTGGACCGTTCGTCCTGCGCGCCCAGCGTCGTCATCGCCCGATGCCACAGGACACGCGCCGCGCGAAGCTTGGCGATCTCCATGAAGAAGTTCATGCCGATGGCGAAGAAGAAGCTCAGGCGCCCGGCGAACTTGTCTATGTCGAGGCCCGAAGCCACGCCATATTTCACATATTCCATGCCGTCCGCGATGGTGAAGGCAAGCTCCTGCACCTGCGTCGCCCCGGCTTCCTGCATATGATAGCCGGAGATGGAGATGCTGTTGAACTTGGGCATCTCCCGGCTGGTATAGCCGAAAATGTCGGAGATGATCCGCATCGACGGTTCGGGCGGGTAGATATAGGTGTTGCGGACCATGAACTCCTTCAGAATGTCATTCTGAATGGTCCCGTCCAGCAGCTTGCGATCGACCCCCTGCTCCTCGCCCGCGACGATGAAGAAAGCGAGGATCGGGATCACCGCGCCGTTCATGGTCATGGAAACCGACATCTTGTCCAGCGGAATGCCGTCGAACAGGATCTTCATGTCGTCGATC
>DASVOF010000025.1:0-20811 GCA_036383495.1 Sphingobium sp.
AACCAATCCCGTCGTCCCGCTCCCTGGCGGCGGCGACGTGGCGACGGGCGGCGAACTGACGGGGACGGGAGGGGGAGGAGACTTCATCCTGCCGCCGATCGATCCGCCGCATCAGCCGGTGCTGGTGGAAGCAAGCGTCGACCCCCGCGCCCTTTCCGCGTTCCAGCCGGACTATCCCGGCTCGATGATCCGGCAGGGCGCCGAAGGGACGGTCACGGTCCGCGTCAGCATCGGCCCGGATGGGCGAGTGACCGCCATCGAACGGCTGTCGGCGAGCGACGACGCCTTCTGGCTGGCGACGCAGCGGCATGCCCTGCGCAAATGGCGCTTCCGCGCGGCGACTCGCGACGGAGTGGCTGTCGGCAGCAGCAAAGTGCTGACCGTCCATTTCCGTTTGACGGATCGCTAAAGCAACGTTCGGCGAATCCGGACCATCCCACCCCCGTTCGGGCTGAGCTTGTCGAAGCCTATCTCTTTCTCGAAAGGAAGAAAGGCCCTTCGACAAGCTCAGGGCGAACGGGAATTAGGGCGTAGCCTGCGGCGCTTGTCCGCCGCAGAAGCACCCTCCCACGAAGCGCCTTTTGCATCCGGCTCCGCCATATCCTATATGTCCGCGATGGCGATATTTCCCCGTCCGGTGTCTCCCAAGAGCGCGCTCAGCGATCTGTGGAGCTATTTTCGCGAGACTAGGCAGCATAAATGGCCGCTTCTCGGCCTTTCGGCGGCGATCACTTATGTGATCATCTGGGCCTTCATCGTCGACGCCAACACCAACACCATGCCGACGCGTAACAAGATCATCTATGTCGAAAGCTGGGATGCCAGCCGGTCCGACGCCGCCGTGATCGTGCAGCAGAAGATCGACCTGGCCAAGCGGGAGGCCGCGTTGCAGAAGCGGCAAAGGCAGATGCAGGGCTGGGCGGACGCTTTTGGCGTCGATTGGCGCGCGGATGAAGCGCGCAATACCGCCAGGCGCAAGGAGGCGCTGAAGGAAATCAACGCACAACTCGACTCGCGGCTAGCCAAGGCGGAGGCGGCCGAAAAGGGCGCGCCGCAATCCCGCCAGCCCTGAAGGTGAGCCCGCCATGACGGCCGATCCCGCCGCCGACCGCCGCTTCATGGCGGCAGCCATCGCCTTGTCCGAGCGTGGGCGGGGACTGTCCACGCCCAATCCCAATGTCGGCTGCCTGATCGTCAGGGACGGCGTCGTCGTCGGGCGAGGCTGGACGCAGAAGGGCGGGCGCCCGCATGCCGAAGCGCAGGCGCTGGAAGAAGCGCTGGACCGGGCGCGAGGCGCGACCGCCTATGTAACGCTGGAGCCCTGTTTCCACCTTTCCGCGCGCGGGCCGCGCTGCGCCGATCTGATGGTCCGCGCGGGCGTCGAGCGCGTGGTGATCGCGCTGCGTGATCCCGATCCCCGCACCGATGGTCAAGGCGCGGGGCATTTGCGCGCGCATGGCGTCGCGGTCGAAATGGGCCTGATGGAGAGCGAAGCGGCGGCGGCGATGCGCGGTTTCGTGCTGCGCCAGACGCTCGGCCGTCCTGCCGTCACGCTGAAGATCGGCCTCTCGCTCGACGGCCGCATCGCGCTGGCCGACGGTTCCAGCCGCTGGATCACGGGGGAGGCGGCGCGCGCCCATGCTCATCTGGAGCGCGCCCGCCATGACGCGATCCTCGTGGGCGGCGGCACTTTGCGGGCCGATGCGCCGCGCCTCGACGTTCGTCTGCCGGGCCTCACCCACCGTTCGCCCCGCCGCCTGCTGCTGAGCCGGGGCGACGCGCCGGAGGGGTGGGAAAGCATCGCGCAGCCGGAGGACATAGCCGCGCTCTCCAGTGTCGACCATCTGCTGGTCGAGGGCGGGGCGGAGGCGGCGGCGGCCTTCCTGCGCGTCGATCTGGTGGATCGCCTACTGCTCTACCGCGCGCCGATCGTCATCGGAGCGGGCCTTGCCGCCATCGGTGACATCGGCCTCGTTGACCTTGCCGACGCGCATGGCCGCTGGCGGCTGACGGACGATCGCCGGCTGGGCGAGGACCGGCTGGAGGTTTACGAGCGCGTGCGCAGCGCCTAAGCGAAGCTTGCAAATTTCAGTCAGGATATCAGGCCATGTTCACCGGCATCATCACCGACATCGGCGCCATCCGCTCCGCCGAACAGCGCGGCGATCTGCGCCTCGTCATCGGCTGCGCCTATGACATGGAGGGGGTGGCGATCGGCGCGTCCATCGCCTGTTCGGGCGCGTGTCTGACCGTGGTGGAAAAGGGCGCGGACTGGTTCGCGGTCGACCTTTCGGCTGAAACCGTCGCGCGGACCGCGCCGGGCCTGTGGGTCGAGGGCGGACGGTTGAACCTGGAGCGCGCGCTCAAGGTAGGCGACGAACTGGGCGGGCATATCGTCACCGGCCATGTCGACGGCGTCGGCGCGCTGGTGTCGGCGACGCCTGAAGGCGATTCGACCCGTCTCGTGATCGCCGCCCCGACGGCGCTGGCGGCGGCCTTGGCGACCAAGGGTTCGATCACGGTCGATGGCGTTTCGCTGACGGTCAACAGCGTGGAGGACCAGCCTGACGGGTCCGTGCATTTCGGGCTGAACATCATTCCCCATACGGCTGCGGCGACGACGCTGGACGCGCTCGCAGCGGGGCGCGCCTTCAATCTGGAGATCGACGTGCTGGCCCGCTATCTCGACCGGATGCAGAGCCTTCGCAGCGGCGGCGTGTGATTGATGCTTGAAAAGATCACATTATAATGTGATACCTTTTTGCGCGTTCCAGTTATGGAGTTACTACATGTCTTCCGCGCTCATCGACACTGTCCGAACCCTGGTGAACGAAGGCGGCATGTCCCGTTCCGGCCTGGCGCGCGCCGCGGGGCTGCACGCCAACTCCCTGCGCAAGCTGGGCGAGCCTGACTGGAACCCCACGGCGGACACGCTGGGCAAGCTGGAATCCTATCTGCTGCGGCGCGAGGGCGGCACCGCGCTGGCCTCTCCCGAAGAGATCATCAACGAAGCGCGCAACGGCCGCATGTTCATCCTGGTCGACGATGAGGACCGGGAGAATGAAGGCGACCTCGTCATCCCCGCGCAGATGGCGACGCCCGACGCGATCAACTTCATGGCGACGCACGGCAGGGGCCTCATCTGCCTGGCGCTGACCAAGGACCGGGTCGATCAACTGGGCCTCGACCTCATGAGCCGCAACAACGGCACGCGGCACGAGACCGCCTTCACCGTGTCGATCGAAGCGCGCGAGGGCGTGACGACCGGGATCAGCGCCGCCGACCGCGCACGCACCATCTCGATCGCGATCGACGGATCGAAGGGACGGCAGGACATTGTGACGCCCGGCCATGTCTTCCCGCTCGTGGCGCGGGACGGCGGCGTGCTGGTGCGTACCGGCCATACCGAGGCGGCGGTTGACGTCGCGCGGCTCGCGGGGCTCAATCCGTCCGGCGTCATCTGCGAGGTGATGAAGGACGACGGGACGATGGCGCGGCTCGACGACCTCATCCCCTTCGCGCAGAAGCACAAGATGAAGATCGGCACGATCCGCGATCTCATCGCCTATCGGCGGCGGCATGACCATCTGGTCGAACGGCGCGCCGAAGCGCATTTCACCAGCAAATGGGGTGGGGAGTGGAAGGCGATCGCCTTCTACAACCGCGCGACCAACAGTGAGCAGATCGTCCTTCAGAAGGGGCATGTCGATCCGGACCAGCCCACGCTGGTCCGCATGCACCAGCTTGCGCCGCTTACCGATATTTTCGGCAAGGAGGGCGAACGCAGCGGCGTTCTCGCCCGGTCGATGGAGATCATCGGGGAGGAAGGCGCGGGCCTGATCGTCATGCTCCACAATTTCAACGAGGGCGGCACGGGCCTCAGCACGATGATCCGGATGCAGGCGGGCGAGCAGCTGGACGGCATGGATGAACTGCGCAGCTATGGCGTGGGTGCGCAGATCCTCGCCGAACTCGGCGTCCACGACATGATCCTGCTCACCAATTCGCACCACAGCCTGATCGCGCTGGAAGGCTATGACCTGGCCGTGGTGGGCGAACGCAAATTCGACCTTTGAAGGGGGGAAACGACGTGGCGAAATTCCTGATCGTCGAAGCGCGCTTCTACGACCATCTCAACGACCTGCTTATCGAAGGCGCGGTTGCCGCGCTGGAGGAGGGTGGGCATAAATATGAAGTGGTGACGGTGCCCGGCGCGCTGGAGATTCCCGGTGCGGTGGCGCTGGCGGCCGAGAGCGGGCGCTATGACGGCTTCATCGGGATCGGCGTGGTGATCCGCGGCGAGACCTATCATTTCGAAGTAGTGTCGAACGAAAGCGCGCGGGGCCTGATGGCGCTCAGCATGGACGGCATCGCCATCGGCAACGGCATCCTGACGGTCGAGGACGAAGCGCAAGCGCTCACCCGCGCCCGGCGGACGGAAAAGGACAAGGGCGGCGAAGCGGCCAAGGCCGCGATCGCCATGCTCGCGCTGCGCGAGAAATTCGGCGGCTGAACGCTCTTCGGAGCGCAGGCGTTAAAAAGGGGGCACCCTGCCAGGGGTGGCCCCTTTTTGTTGAGGCTCAGGCGGCGTCTTGCAGCGCCGGATAATCAAGGTAGCCTTCGGCGCCCTGCGTATAGAGGGTGGCGAAGGACAGCGGATTGAGCGGCGCGCCGGAGGACAGGCGATCGGGCAGGTCCGGATTGGCGATGAAGGGCCGCCCGAAACTGATCGCCTGGGCGAGACCGCTGTCGAGGTCTGCCTGCGCGCTTTGCGCGTCATAATCGCTGTTCAGCACCAACGGCGCGGTGAAATGCTGGCGGATCAGCGGCGACTGGCGCGGCTCGTCGCTGGCTCCGTAGGAGCCGCCGGGCTTGAGTTCGCGCAGTTCGAGGAAGGCGATGCCGATCGGTTCCAGCGCGCGGGCGATTGCGAGCGCGAGGCTGGCCGGGTCGCTGTCTTGCGCGCCCTGCGTTTCGCCGTTCAGCGACAGCCGCACCGCCGTGCGATCCGCCCCGATCGCGTCGGCCACCGCCTGCGTGATTTCACGCAGCAGGCGGACCCGGTTTTCCGGGCTGCCGCCATAGTCGTCCTCCCGCTCGTTGACTCCGTCGCGCAGGAATCCATCGATCAGATAGCCGTTGGCGGCATGGACCTGCACACCGTCGAACCCCGCTTCGCGCGCGTTACGCGCCGCCGTCACATAGGTCGCGATCAGCGCGGGAATCTCCTCCAGCGCCAGCGCGCGGGGCCGTTCATAAGGGCGATTGCCTTCGTAGCTGTGCGCATGACCGGGCGGCGTCAGGGGACTGGACGATATGGGCTGCTCTCCCGTAACGCTCGAATGGACGAGCCGGCCCATATGCCAGAGCTGGGCGAAGATGCGGCCGCCGGCGTCGTGCACGGCTTTCGTGACGGGCTTCCATGCTTCCACCTGCTCGTCCGACCAGAGGCCCGCTGCAAAGGGCCACCCGAGCCCCTGTTGCGAGACGCCGACGCCCTCGCTGATGATGAGGCCCGCCGAGGCGCGCTGCCGATAATAGTCCGCCATGATCGGCGTCGGCACATGGTCGCGCGTGGCGCGGGCGCGGGTCAGCGGGGCCATCAGGACGCGGTTGGGCGCGGTGACGGCGCCAAGCCGAACAGGATCGAACAGGGTGGTCATGGGTTCCCCTCATGATAGTTGCAATTTGCAACTTTAATGGTTGCCGATGCCAGTTGGGGAGTAAGCGAAAGGCTTTCAACCCCTTCCGCCGCGAAAAGGGGAATGGAGAGAAAATCTCTACAGCAGCGAATCCGCCGCATGGATGGCGAGCCCGACCAGCCCGCCGACCAGCGTGCCGTTGACGCGGATATATTGCAGGTCGCGGCCGACCGCGCTCTCCAATCGGCTGGTGACGGTGCCGGCGTCCCATCCCCGCACCGTCTCGCTCACCAGCGTGACGATCGAATCGCCATAAGCGGCGGTTGCGCCCACTGCCGCGCGGCGAACGAAGCGGTTGATGAGCAGTCGCAGCCGGGCATTGTCCTGCAACGTGCCGCCCAATTGCTGGAGCGCTTCGCCCAGCCGCCCGGCCATCGCCTTGCCCGGATCGCGCACGGCGCGCAGCAGGCCCGAGCGCGCCTGTTCCCACAAACCGTCGATCCACCGCTGCATGGCCGGATTGTCGACGATCTCGTCGCGGATGCGCGCGACCCGCGCCTGCATGACGAGGTCGGATTGCAGATCGCTGGCGAGCTTGGCGATGCCTTCCTCCGCCTTCAGGCGCAGGCTGTGCGTCGGGTCGGCCGCCATGTCCGCCAGCAGCCGCCGCAGCCCGTCGATGATCGCATTGGCCAGATTTTCGTCCAGGCCGGTCCAGCGCAGGACCCTGCCCGCCCGTTCATGCACCATCTGCCGGATGAGGTGGTCATTGGCCTCCAGCGTGCGGTCGGCCCAGTGGACGATGCCGTCCATCACCGGCGCGTGCCGCCCGTCGCGGAGAGCGGCCTCCAGCGCCTGCCCGATCAGCGGGGCGAGGTTCATGGCGCGCAGCCGCTGGGCGATCGCGCCCTTCACCATGCCGCCCAGACGATCCGGGTCCAGCGCCTCTAGCATGTCGGCGACGAGCCGGGACGCGCCCTCCCGCAGCCTTCCGTCGCCGCCCGATGGGCTCGCTAGGAAGCGCCCCGCCGCACCGGCCACGTCGAGCCGCTGCATCCGTCGCGCGACGACGGCGGGGGTCAGGAAATTATCGCGCAGGAACAGCGCGAGCGTGTCGCCGATCCGGTCCTTGTTGCGCGGGATGATCGCCGTGTGCGGGATGGGAAGGCCCAGCGGATGGCGGAACAGGGCGGTGACGGCGAACCAGTCGGCGAGGCCGCCGACCATCGCCGCCTCCGCGAAAGCCTGGACGAACCCGATCGCGGGATGGAACTGCGCCGTCGCCCGCGCGGCGATGAACAGCAGCGCCATGGCCAGCAACATGCCTGTCGCCACCAGCCGCATGCGCCGCGCCGGATGGGTCTGGCCGTCAGCGGCGGGCAGGGCAAGGCGGGGCAGCTTCATCGCCCATCAACGGTTACGGCGCCGTTTCGTTCAGGCAAGTGCTTCCTTTCGAACGACAAGGCGCCCGGGCGTCATTCCGCCGGCTGGCCCGCACCCGCGCTGCTCGTTTCGTCGCCCGGCTTGTATGTGAGCAGCCGGCGGCCCAAACGCGGGCCGATATATTCCTCAAACTGTAGCGCGAGGCTGAAGGTCGCGGGGACGATCACCAGCGTCAGCAGGGTCGACAGGAGCAAGCCGCCGATCACGGTAATGCCCATCGGGGCCCGCCACGCCCCGTCGCCGCTCAGCGAAAGCGCGGACGGGACCATGCCCGCCACCATCGCCACGGTGGTCATCACGATCGGCTGGGCGCGCTTGTGGCCAGCGTCGATGATAGCTTCGAAATTGGGCACGCCCTTCTGAATCTCCTCCAGCGCGAAGTCGATCACCAGGATGGAGTTTTTGGCGACGATGCCGAGCAGCATCAGCAGCCCGATCAGCACGGGCATGGAGATGACGTTGCCCGAAAGGTGCAGCGCCAGCGCACCGCCAAGCGGGGCCAGCAACAGCGAGCCCAGATTGACGAAGGGCGGCATCAACCGCTTGTAGAGCAGCGTCAGCACGGCGAGCACTAGTAATATGCCGGAAATGACAGCGATGACGAAGTTCTTCACCATTTCCGCCTGCATCTTGCCGTCGCCGGTGGCGAGCTTCTCGACGCCCAGGACCTTGCCCGCCATCACCGCCTTCATGGTGGGAAGGTCGTTGATCTTCTTCATCGCCTGGCTGTTGACGATGCCGGGCGCCAGGTCGGCGCCTACGACGATTCGGCGGACCTGATTATGGCGGCGGATCTGCGTCGGCCCCGCGCCGAATTCGATATCGGCGACGACCTTCAGGGGCACGGAACCGCCGCTGACCGTGGGCACCGGCATATTCTCGATCGTCGCAATGTCTCGCCGGCTGTTTTCCGCAACGGCGACGCGGATCGGGATCTGGCGATCCGACAGCGAGAATTTGGCGCTGTTCTGGTCGATGTCGCCGATCGTCGCGACGCGGATCGTCTGGCTGAGCGCGGCGGTGGTGACGCCCAGGCTGGCGGCCAGGTCGAAATGGGGCTTGATGATGATTTCTGGGCGGTTGATGTCCCCCTCGACACGCGCCGCGCGGACTTCCTTGACCCCGGCCATTTCGGCGACCAGCCTGTTGGCGGTCTGTTCCAGCAGTCCGCCATTGTCGCTGCCGAACATGATGGTGACGTCCCGGCCGGAGCCGGTTGATTGCGACTGGAAATTGACCCGCGCGTCGGCGATCTGCTGGAATTTGGGCGCGGTCTTGCGTTCCCATTCGACCGAGGATGTGGGCCGGTCGTCCCTAAGCGTAAGGAAGATGTCGGCATTGGTGGTCTGGATATCGGCGAAGGCGGAATCGACATATTCCTTGTCCGCCGCCAGCATGTCGGCGACCTTGCGCGTCACGGCGGCGGTCTGCTCCAGCGTGCTGCCGGGGACGGTTTCTATCTTCACCTGGCTGAAGCTCGAGTCGATCGTCGGCTGGAACGTCATGGGCAGCGTGAGGAAGGACAGCACGGTGGCGGCGAAGGCGAGAGCGCCGATGCCGACCGTCCACATCCGATGGTCGCGCACCCAGCCTGTGAAACGGGCGCCGCCGCCCCGCGCACGATGCGCGATCGCCTGCCGTTCGTCCAGCGACCATCTGAGGACGCTCATATAGACGTCCATCAGCCATCCTTCGCCATGGCTTTCCTGGCCGTGGGCCTTCAGGAAATAGGCGGCCACCATCGGGGTGATGAGGCGGGCGACGGCAAGGCTGAGCAGCACCGCGACCACGACCGTCATACCGAACTGGATGAAGAACTGGCCCGACACGCCCGGCATCATCGCCACCGGCAGGAACACCGCGACGATCGCCATGGTGGTCGCGAGCACCGCGAGGCCGATCTCGTCGGCGGCGTCGATCGACGCCTGGTAGGCGCTCTTGCCCATGCGCATGTGGCGGACGATATTCTCGATCTCCACGATCGCGTCGTCGACCAGAACCCCCGCCACCAGGCTTAACGCCAGCAAGGACGTCATGTTGAGCGTGAAGCCCATCATGTCCATGAACCAGAAGGCCGGAATCGCGGACAGCGGAATGGCCAGCGCGGAAATCATCGTCGCGCGCCAGTCGCGCAGGAACAGGAAGACGATGACGACGGCCAGCACCGCGCCCTCGATCATCGCCGCCATCGCCGAATGATATTGATCCTTGGTGTAATCGACGCTGGCGTAGAGCTGCTTGAACTGGACCTTCGGATTTTCCTTCCGCAATTCGTCCATCACCTTCATCGCCGCGTCGAACACGGTGACGTCGGATGCGCCCTTGGCCTTGCCCATGCTGAAGCTCGTCACCTGCCGCCCGTTCATCAGCGACAGGCTCCGCTGTTCGGCATACATGTCGCGCACATCGGCGATGTCCGCGAGCTTGACGGTGCGTTGGCCCGGGAGCGCGATCTGGGTCTGGCCCAGCGCATAGGCGTCACGCGCATTGCCCAGCACGCGGATCGCCTGCTCTGAACCGGCGATTTCGGTCCGCCCGCCGGCGGCGTTCATATTGACCTGCTGAAGCTGCTGATTGACTTGCGTGGCGGTGATGCCATGCGACTGTAGCTTGGCCGGATCCAGGATGACGCGGATTTCGCGGGAGACGCCGCCGCCGCGATTGACCGCGGCCATGCCGGGCACCGTCAGCAGCCGCTTGGCGACGGTATTGTCCACATACCAGGACAATTCCTCCAGCGTCATGTCGGTCGCTTCGGCGCTGAAATAGGCCATGGGGCCGCCGTCGATGTCGATGCGCGTGACCTGCGGTTCCAATATGCCTTCGGGCAGGTTGCTGCGGATCTGGTCGACCGCATTCTTGACGTCGTTGACAGCGCGGTCGACCGGGGTGCCGATTTCGAACTGCACGTTCGTCATCGACTGGCCTTCGGAGACGGTGGAATTGATTTCGTCCACGCCGCTGATGCCGCGCACGGCGGCTTCCACCCGCTGCGTGACCTGGGTTTCCAGTTCGGTAGGGGCGGCGCCGGGCTGAAGCACCAGCACCCGCGCCATGGGGAAGCTGATGTCGGGCTGACGATTGACGTCCATCCGCCCGAAACTGACCACGCCCGCGAGCAACAGCGCCACGAACAGCACCAACGAGGGGACCGGATTGCGAATGGCCCAAGCCGAAATATTACGAAAACTCATGACGGCTTCCTCGCCCTGCTGCACGGCGCGCCATGGCGCGGCCGTGCGCTTACCTTGCCTTCTGCACCTCGGGCTTCACCTTCTGCCCCGGAGTGAGGAAGGCGCCCGCCGACATCACGATGCGTTCATCGCCATTGAGGCCTCGCGTCACGGCCACGCCCTTGTCGGACACCTGGCCCGTCTCGATCTCGCGCCGCTGCGCTTCGTTGCGGGCGTTGACGACATAGACATAATGGCCCTTCGCGTCGGTCTGAATCGCCGATTCCGGCAATATCGGCGCGGACGCCGATCCGCTCACGACCGCGGCGGACGCGAAGCCGCCGGGACGGATGGCGGGATTATAGGGAATGGCGATGCGGGCCACGCCCTGCCGGGTTTGCGGATCGATCACCGGCGAGACCTGCCATATGCGTCCTGCGAACTGTTCCTTGCCGCCGACCGGCGTTACGGTCGCGCTGTTGCCCGGACGCAGCACCGCCAGATCGCCTTCGCTGACCTGCGCCAGCATCTCCATCTCGCCACCCTTGGCCATGCGGAACAGCACGGCGCCGCCCGATGAAACGATCTGACCGGGCTCGACGGCGCGCGTCAGCACCAGTCCGGCGGCGGGCGCGCGAATATCGAGTCGTCCCGTGCGCGCGCGCTGTTCGGCGAGCTGGGCGGCGGCCACATTCACCCGTGCGTTGGCGGCGTCGCGCGTGGCGGTGCGCTGGTCGATATCCGCCTGGCTGATGAAACCGCGCTGCACCAGGGCGCGCGCACGGTCGAGCTGCGCCTGCGCCAGCTTTGCGTCGGCGCGAGCGACCTCCATCTGGGCGGCGAGCGAGCGGATCTGTTCGGTCTGCACCGACCTTTCCACCACCGCCAGCACCTGACCGGCGCGAACCCAGTCGCCCGGCTGCACCAGCACGCGCGTCACCGCGCCGCCTTCGCCCACCACGCCGACCGGCATTTCCACGCGCGCGGCGAGGGAGCCCGTCCCGCTCACCGTGCGGGTGACCACCGACTGGCCGGGCACGATCACCGTGACGACCGGCGCCTGCGCCGCATCGCTCAACCCCTCCGCGCCTTTTCCGCGCATGCTGAGCCATGTCGCAACGGCGATCAGGAGGATGGCGATGATCGCGGCGATAACCAGAACGCGGCGCCGGGCCGGGTTCGGCAGCTCCTCGCCAAAGACGCGCGCGGGAGATTCCCCCGCTACCTGAGTTTCGTAGTTCATTCTCATTCCATCTTTCGGCAGCCCTGCCGGACGCCGTGCTGTATTATATAAATAGATCACCTTGCTCAACCCCCAATATCATGGGGCGGATCGGCGCGGCAACACTATTGGCGAGGGACGCGGCGTGGGGGTGGACAGTCCTTGCCAAAGCAGACAGTCCCTTGCCAAAGCCGCGCAATTGTGGCGCTATGGATGCCGCTGATGCCGGGAGGTTTTAATGGAATTGCTGGGATGGATCATCGTCGGCCTGTTTGCGGGCGCGCTTGCCCGGCTGGTGATGCCCGGCCGCGACCCCGGCGGCTGTGTCGTGACCATCCTGCTCGGCATCGCAGGGGCGCTGCTGGCCGGCTATGTGGGGGGCCTGCTGGGCGTCTACGCCCCTGGCGAGCGGGCGAGCTTCATCGCTGCGGTGTTGGGAGCGATCGCGGTGCTGGCGATCTATCGCTGGTTCGCGCGCCGGCAATAAGGGGGCGGCGCAGCCTAAAACAGCGAAAAAGGGCTGCGTCATCGCGTGACGCAGCCCTTTTTACCGCCAGCTTGGCTGTTTCCGCAGCTTAGCGGACGGATCCGCGACGCACCAGATTCACGATAGCGAGCAGCACGATGGCGCCCACCAGGGACACGAGGAAGCTGTAAAGCGTCAGGCCTTGATTGATCGATCCGCCACTGAAGATGAGGCCGCCGATGAACGCGCCGACGATGCCGACGACGATGTTCAAGAGGATGCCCTGCTGCGCATCGGTGCGCATGACCATGCTGGCGAGCCAGCCGATGATACCGCCGACAACAAGCCATAAAATGATACCCATCTCACACTCTCCTTGGACCAGCGCCTCCAGCGGGTTGGCTGATTTATGTAACGGAGAAGTCGGCTTCTCGTTCCGCCGAAAATGTTTTTGGTTGACAAACGGGCAGGGATGTCACGGCGCTTGAACAAGCGAAAGGGCCGCCGGATGTTGATCCGGCGGCCCTTCATTTGCGTCATCCCCGCGCCTGCGGGGCGGCGGCCGGGCTCCAGTATTTCTGGCGTCAGTATTTCTGCTGCCGTTCGTAGAGTGACTTATAATATTGGATGCGGGTCACGCGCAGGCCGTGCATGCCCGAACGATCCACCGCCCGCTGCCAGCTCGCAAATTCCTCCAGCGTCAGCGAATAGCGCGCGCAGGCCTCGTCCACGGTCAGCAGTCCGCCATTGACGGCGGAGACTACCTCGGCCTTGCGGCGCACGACCCAACGGGTCGTATCCACCGGCGGCAGGCTGTCCAGAGTCAAGGGTTCTCCAAGTGGCCCGACGACCTGAGCAGGCCGGATTTTCTGATTTTCTATCATTCTCACCCTCAAAAAGCGGCACTGGCGTTGCCGATCAGCAGCGGCAACCGATTAGCGCGTCAGCCCTGAACATCGGCTAAAGCGCCACGGTAAACGCCCCCTTCATCATCCTTGTCCCACCCTTAAATGCTCTGCGATCAACGGGTTGAAGCTGCCCGTTTTCCGTGCGGCCTCGATCAAGCCGTTCGAACGTGGCGCGAAGATTTCGGCCAGGTCCTGGATCCAGTCGCTCGGCTCATCCTGCCCCCGCAGGACATCCGACACCGCCTGCGCGGTCGGGCTGGCCGCCTGCGCCGCCGCCGAAGCGGCCCGCAGCATCGGCCAGACCGGCGCGTGCGGCCGGCTGACGGGTCTGGCATTGGCGGGCTTGAGCCCCCCTGCCCGGAGAAAACCAAAATCCATGGACAGCAGGTGTAGGGAAGAAAAGATAAGGTCCGGTAAATTCCCCGACCAATATGGAGGCGGGACGGAATCCCGCTGGAATGCGGGGGCCGGGGCGACTATATGCGCGACCATGCAGCCCGAGTTTCAGTTGCCCGAACCGCTCAAGCAGCGGCGCATCGTCGTCGCGATGTCCGGTGGCGTGGATTCAAGCGTCGTCGCCGCGCTGGCCGCGCGCACGGGCGCCGAAACCATCGGCGTGACGCTCCAGCTCTATGATCATGGCGCGGCGGTGGGGCGCACCGGAAGCTGCTGCGCGGGGCAGGACATTCGCGACGCCCGCGCGGTCGCGGACCGCATCGGCATCGCCCATTATGTCTTTGATTATGAAAGCCGTTTTCGCGAGTCGGTGATCGCCGACTTTGCTGACGAATATATGGCGGGGCGCACCCCCATCCCCTGCGTCAAATGCAATATGGGCGTGAAGTTCACCGACCTGTTCCAGATCGCGCGCGACCTGGGCGCGGATTGCCTGGCCACCGGCCATTATGTGCGCCGTGTCGAAGGATCGCAGGGCGCCGAACTGCACCGCGCCGCCGATCCGGCGCGCGACCAGAGCTATTTCCTGTTCGCCACGACTCAGGCGCAGCTCGATTATCTGCGCTTCCCTTTGGGCGGCCTGCCCAAGCCCCAGGTGCGCGAAATCGCGGCGGAACTGGGGCTGTCGGTGGCGTTGAAGCCCGACAGCCAGGACATCTGCTTCGTGCCCGACGGCGATTACGCCAAGATCGTGCGCAAGCTGCGTCCGGACGCCGACGAGGGCGGCGATATCGTCCATGTCGACGGCCGCCTGCTGGGCGCGCACAAGGGACTGGTCCACTACACGGTCGGCCAGCGCAAGGGGCTGGAGATCGGCGGGCAGGCGGAGCCGCTTTATGTGGTGCGACTGGACGCCGAGGGACGGCGCGTCATCGTCGGGCCGAAGGCGGCGCTGGCGGTATCGGCGGCGCGGCTTTCGGACATCAACTGGCTGGGCGGCGATTTTTCGGGAGCTTTGAGCGCGAAGGTCCGTTCGATGGCAAAGCCCGTGCCGGCGCGGCTCGATGGGGACCGGCTGGTCTTCGACGCGCCCGAATATGGCGTCGCGCCGGGACAGGCGGCGGTGCTTTATGCCGGCGACCGGGTGCTGGGCGGCGGCTGGATCGCCGCGACCGAGGCGGCGCTGGTGCAAGCTGCATGAATATTGTCCTTTATGCCGCGCACGGGTAAGGCCCGCGCGTCATGACTCGTCCGCTCACCTTCGCCATCCCCAAGGGCCGCATCCTCGAAGAGGCGCTGCCCCTGCTTGCCAAAGCCGGTATCGAACCGGAGGCGGAGTTCCACGATCCCAAGAGCCGGGCGTTGCGCTTCGCCACCAATCGCCCGGACGTGTCGATCATTCGCGTGCGCGCTTTCGACGTCGCCACTTTCGTCGCCCATGGCGCGGCGCAGATCGGCATCGTCGGCTCCGACGTGGTGGAGGAGTTCGATTATTCGGAGCTTTATGCGCCGGTCGACCTGGATATGGGCCATTGCCGCCTGTCGGTCGCCGAGCCGGTGGGCCTCGCCGATGAGGATGAGGCGGCGATGAGCCATGTCCGCGTCGCCACCAAATATCCGCACCTCACGCGCCGATATTATGAGGCGCTGGGCATCCAGGCCGAATGCGTGAAGCTGAACGGCGCGATGGAGCTTGCCCCCTCGCTCGGTCTGTCGCGGCGGATCGTCGATCTTGTCTCCTCGGGCGCGACGCTCAAGGCCAATGGATTGGTCGAAACCCATGTCATCATGCAGGTTTCCGCGCGCCTGATCGTCAATCGCGCCGCCTACAAGATGCGTTCGGCCGAGCTTGCGCCGCTGGTCGAAGCCTTCCGCAAGGCCGTTGGGGGACAGGATGCGGCCTGAATGGACCTCCGTCATTCCCGCGGAAGCGGGAACCCATCTCCTTGGCGTTCCGCTTGGCGCGTCGTGCGGGAGATGGCTCCCCGCCTTCGCGGGGATGACGGTAGAAGAGGCTGCGCGCGCATGACGTTCCGCCTCTCCACCACCGACGTGGACTTCGCCGCCGCCTTTACCGTCCTGGTCGACGCCCGGCGTGAAGCGGACGAGGATGTGTCGCGCGATGTCGCCGCGATCCTGAAGCGCGTCCGCGCCGACGGCGACGCCGCGATCGCCGAATATACCAGCCGCTTCGACCGGCATGAGCTGGACGCCAGCGGCTGGTCGGTCAGCCCCGCGCAATGCCGCGCCGCGCTGGACGGCATTTCGACCGAACTGCGCGATGCGCTCGAACTCGCGGCGGCGCGGATCGCGACCTATCATGAAAAGCAGAAGCCGCAGGACAGCGACGGCGTGGACAGCGCGGGCGTACGGCTGGGCGCGCGGTGGAGCGCCGTGGATGCGGCGGGCCTTTATGTGCCCGGCGGCCGGGCGGCCTATCCCAGCTCGCTGCTGATGAACGTCATCCCCGCCAAGGTCGCAGGCGTGTCGCGCATCGCCATGGTGACGCCGACCCCCAATGGCGAGATCAACCCGCTCGTCCTGGCCGCCGCCAGCATCGCGGGGATCGAGGAAATTTGGCGCATCGGTGGAGCGCAGGCGGTGGCCGCGCTCGCCTATGGGACGGATCGGATCAGGCCGGTCGACGTCATCACCGGTCCCGGCAACGCCTGGGTCGCGGAGGCCAAGCGCCAGCTTTACGGCGTGGTGGGGATCGACATGGTCGCCGGCCCGTCCGAGATCGTCGTCGTCGCCGACGCGAAGAATGATCCCGACTGGATCGCCGCCGACCTGCTCAGCCAGTCGGAGCATGACCCGACCAGCCAGTCGATCCTGTTCACCGACGACGCGGCCTTCGCCGACGCCGTGGCGGCGGCGGTGGGAAAACGCCTGCCCCTGCTCTCCACGCAGGCCGTCGCGACTGCCAGTTGGGCGGCCAACGGCGCGATCATCCTCGTCCGCGACCTTGAAGAGGCGATGCCGCTGGTCGACCGCCTCGCGCCCGAGCATCTCGAACTCGCGGTCGACGATCCCGACGCCCTGTTCGCGCAGGTCCGCCACGCCGGGTCCGTCTTCCTTGGCCGGATGACGCCTGAAGCGGTGGGGGATTATGTCGCCGGTCCGAACCATGTGCTGCCCACCGGCCGTCGCGCCCGTTTCTCCTCGGGGCTATCGGTGCTCGATTTCATGAAGCGCACCAGCTTCCTCAGCCTCGATCACGCAGCCATCGGCGCGATCGGGCCTGCCGCCGTCGCGCTGGCGGAGGCGGAGGGGCTGCCTGCCCATGCCGCTTCGGTGGCGCTTCGGCTCAAATAACAACGCGCCCGGATGGCGAAGAAGAGCTGGGCTTCGACAAGCTCAGCCCGAACGGTTATGGACAAAATTATGAATGAACGCTCGAAATCCCGCTCCGCCGCGCGCCTCGCCGCCGTCCAGGCGCTCTATCAGTTGGAGATGGAGAGCACGCCGATCAGCGTCCTGCTCCACGAATTTCACCAGCATCGCCTGGGCGCGACGATCGAGGACGTGACCTATGCGGATGCGGAGGAAAGTTTCTTCGACGATGTCGTGTCGGGCGTGGACAAGCGCCGGGCCGAAATCGACGGCCTGATCAGCGCGCGGCTGTCCAAGGGCTGGAGCCTTGAACGGCTCGACAAGCCGATGCGCCAGATCCTGCGCGCGGGCAGTTATGAACTGATCGCCCGCAAGGATGTGCCGACCGGCACCGTCATCAGCGAATATGTCGACGTCGCCCATGCCTTCTACGACAAGCGCGAGGCCAGCTTCGTGAACGGCTTGCTGGATGCGGTGGCGAAGGATGTGCGGAAGTAGTTTCCGTGCTCCTGCGCAGGCAGGAGCCCAGGGTCGACTGGCGTGACCTTCATCCTGGGCTCCTGCTTTCGCAGGAGCGCAAAGATGCGTTAGGCTTCCCAAATGTCCGCTGAATCGCGCTTCCTGACCCTGCTTCGCCTGCTGGCGAACGATCCCGCCGCGCAAGGACTGCGCGACGATGTCGCGGTGCTGGAGGTGGGAGAGAAACGCCTCATCCTCACCAGCGACACGATGGTGGAAGGGGTGCACTATCTTCCCACCGATCCGCCGGCCGATATCGGCTGGAAACTCGCGGCGGTGAACCTGTCCGACCTTGCCGCCAAGGGCGCGCGGCCGCTGGGCTGCCTTCTCAACTATGCGCTCTCCGGCGACGATGATTGGGACGCGGCCTTCCTGGAAGGATTGGGTGAGGCGCTGGGCTGTCACGCCATGCCGCTGCTGGGCGGCGACACGGTGCGAATGCCGGATGGAGCCCCGCGCAGCTACAGCCTCACCGCGATCGGGGAGGCGACGGGGGCGGTTCCGGTCCGGGGTGGAGCGCGACCGGGTGACCGGCTCTACCTCACCGGCCCTGTGGGCGACGCCGGCGTCGGTCTCGACCTGCTGCGTTCCGATCCCGGCGCGTCGGGACCGCTGGTCGACGCCTATCGTCGTCCGCGCCCGCGCCTGGCGGAGGGTGCGCTGCTCGCTCCGATGGCGCATGCGATGATGGATGTATCCGACGGATTGCTGATCGACGCGGCGCGCATGGGGGAGGCGAGCGGCCTTGCCGTCACGATCGACCATATCCCCCTGTCGCCCGCGCTGGAGGCGGCGCGCGGCGCGAGCACGGCGACGCAGATCGCAGCCGCGCGGGCAGGCGATGATTATGAACTGCTGTTCGCACTCGCGCCGACCGCCAAGCCGCCGGTCCGCGCCATTCCCGTCGGCTATCTCTCGGCGGGAACCGGGCTCAGCCTGATCATCGACGGCGGGGCCGTGCCGCTCCCCGATCGGTTAGGCTGGGAACATGGGTGAGAGGCGTTAACGCCACTTCCGATTCAGCTCCCATTTCTAACGGCTTGACGCCGCCCGTCGGCCCTGTAGCTTCCCCACATCCTTTCGCAGCCCGGTTGGACGCCCATGACGTGCGTAACCCTGATGCTGATTGACGCGATGCCTGATGCCGGATGCGTGAATTCCGGTCGCCTGCCTTTATGTCCTTTGTCCGTCCGTCATTCCCTGCGGAGCGGCCGATGATAGTGATAACAGGGGGAGAGGATTTTCCATGCAGATTGTCTATATCGCCATAGGGTGCGGCCTGCTGGCCGTGCTCTACGGCTTGATCACCAGTCGACAGGTGTTGGCCGCATCCGCCGGCAACGAAACCATGCAGCAGATCGCCGGCGCGATTCAGGAAGGGGCGAAGGCCTATTTGAGCCGCCAGTATATGACGATCGGCATGGTCGGCGTGGTGGTGGCCGCCCTCGTCTTTTTCTTTCTCGGCGCGACGTCGGCCATCGGCTTCCTTATCGGGGCGATCCTGTCGGGCGCGACTGGCTTCATCGGCATGAACATTTCGGTGCGCGCCAATGTCCGCACCGCCGAAGCCGCGCGCGGATCGCTGCAAAGCGGCCTCACGGTCGCGTTCCGGGCGGGCGCGATCACCGGCATGCTGGTGGCGGGGCTTGCGCTGCTCGCGATCAGCATCTTCTTCTGGTATCTGACCGGTCCGGCGGGCCATGCCCCCGACGACCGGCTGGTGATCGACAGCCTGGTGGCGCTGGCCTTCGGGGCGAGCCTCATTTCCATCTTCGCGCGTCTGGGCGGCGGCATCTTCACCAAGGCGGCCGACGTCGGCGCGGACCTGGTGGGCAAGGTCGAAGCCGGCATCCCGGAGGATGACCCACGCAACCCCGCCGTCATCGCCGACAATGTGGGCGACAATGTCGGCGACTGCGCGGGTATGGCGGCCGATCTGTTCGAAACCTATGTCGTGACTGTTGGCGCGACCATGGTGCTGACCGCGCTGCTGGTCAGCGGCGTCGACAATATCTTCCTCCAGCGGCTGATGTCGTTGCCGCTGATCGTCGGCGGCGTGTGCATCATCACCTCGATCATCGGCACCTATATGGTGCGCCTGGGCGCCAGCCAGTCGATCATGGGCGCGCTTTACAAGGGCTTTTGGACGACGGCGATCCTGTCGATCCCGGCGCTCTATGCGGTGACCCGTTTCACGCTGGGCGACATGACCGCCCGCTTCGGCACGGACCTCGACGGGCAGGGCGGCTATAGCGGCATGGAGCTGTTCTGGTCGATGATGGTCGGCCTTGGCGTGACCGGGCTCATCGTCTGGATCACCGAATATTATACCGGCACCAACTATCGTCCGGTGCGCAGCATCGCCCGTGCTTCCGAAACCGGCCATGGCACCAATGTCATCCAGGGTCTGGCCGTCAGCCTGGAATCGACCGCGCTGCCGACGCTGGTTATCGTCGGGGGCATCATCATTTCCTATAGCCAGGCGGGCCTGATCGGCATTGCCTTCGCGGCTACTGCTATGCTCGCGTTGGCGGGCATGGTCGTGGCGCTCGACGCCTATGGCCCCGTCACCGACAATGCGGGCGGCATCGCCGAAATGTCCAATCTCGACGACAGCGTTCGCAGCAAGACCGACGCGCTCGACGCCGTGGGCAACACGACCAAGGCGGTGACGAAGGGCTATGCCATCGGTTCGGCGGGCCTCGCCGCGCTGGTGCTGTTCGGCGCCTATACGGAGGACCTCAAATTCTACAATTCGGCCCTCGGCCTTACCGAGCCGGTCGATTTCAGCCTGTCCAACCCCTATGTCATCGTCGGCCTGTTGCTGGGCGCGCTGCTGCCCTACCTGTTCGGCGCGATGGGGATGACGGCGGTCGGCCGGGCCGCCGGCGATGTCGTGAAGGACGTGCGCGACCAGTTCGCCAACAACCCGGGCATCATGGCGGGAACCTCGCGCCCCGATTACGCCCGCACGGTGGACCTCGTCACCAAAGCGGCGATCAAGGAGATGATCCTGCCCAGCCTGCTGCCCGTGCTGGCCCCGATCGTGGTCTATTTCGCGATCTCGGCGGTGGCGGGAACGCCCAATGGCTTCGCGGCGCTTGGCGCGCTTCTGCTGGGCGTCATCGTCTCCGGCCTGTTCGTCGCCATTTCGATGACCTCGGGCGGGGGCGCCTGGGACAATGCCAAGAAGTTCATCGAAGACGGCAATCATGGCGGCAAGGGGTCCGACGCGCACAAGGCGGCCGTGACCGGCGATACGGTGGGCGACCCCTATAAGGATACCGCTGGCCCAGCCGTCAATCCGATGATCAAGATCACCAACATCGTCGCGCTGCTGTTGCTGGCGGCGCTGGCGCACGGGGCGTAACCCCCCGGAGAAAGGGAAAGACATGACTGCAACCCCGCCCTATGATTGGGGCGGGGTTTTTCATCTGGGGGTATTCTTGAAATCTCTTGCCGTTCTGGCGGGCGTCCTGCTCGCGCAACTTTCCTCTTTGGCTCTTGCTCAGTCAGAGGCGACCAGTCCGGCACCGCTTAAACACTGGCCGATCGAAGCCTTCGCTGCACTGCCGGCGATGGAGGAGCCCCAACTGTCGCCCGATGGCGAGCGCATTGCCGCGCGGGTCGCGATCAAAGGCGAGTTGATGCTGATGATCGCCTCCATCGCCAATGGCCCGAATCGGGTCCGGGTTATCCCGATCGGCGA
>DASVOF010000026.1:0-34175 GCA_036383495.1 Sphingobium sp.
CGCGAGCAGGCCGATGATGACGATGACGACCATCAGTTCCACAAGGGTAAAGCCGCTCTCTCCATCCTTATCGTCATTCCCGCGAAGGCGGGAACCCATCTCCTGAACGTGCCGCCTGATGCTTCTTGCGGGAGATGGATCCCCGCCTTCGCGGGAATGACGGATAAAAGAAAGCAGACGCATATTCACTCCTTCAAACCCCCGTAAGGCTCTGTAATTGCAGGATGGGCAGCAGGATGGACAGGATGATGACGGCGACAATGCCACCCATCAGGATGATGATGACCGGCTCCAGCAGCGCCAGCGAGGCGGAAGTGAAGCTGTCGAACTCCCGCTCCAGATATTCCGCCGCCCGTTCCAGCATCGTGTCGAGCCGTCCCGCGCTCTCCCCGCTCGCCGCCAGATAGACCAGCAGCGGCGGAAACACCCCCGCCCGCCGCAGCGCCGCCGACAGGCTGCCGCCGCCGCGAATGGCCTCGACAATCTCCTCCGACGCCTGCCGCAGCACGCGGTTGTGCACCGTCTGCGTGGTCAGCGTCAGCCCCTCCATCAACGGCAGGCGGCTCGCCACCATGGTCGACAGCGTGCGCGCCATCCGCGCCGCATGCAGGTCGCGGATCAACCGCCCGAGCAGCGGCAAGCGCAGCAGCATCGCGTCGAACCAATAGCGAAAACTCTCAATCTTCAGCGCCCGCCAGAAGCCGAAAGCGCCAAGGCCGATCAGGATCGCCAGCAGCCACCAGTAACCAGCGAGAAAGGCCGAAGTCCCCATCACCATCCGCGTCAGCAGCGGCAATTGCTGCCCCACCGTATCGAACTGCTCCACCACCTTGGGCACGACGAAGATCATCAGCGCCGCGACCACGCACACCGCGAAAGCGGCCAGCACGCTCGGATAGGCGATGGCGGTCAGCACCTTCGACCGGATCACCGCCTGCCGCTCCATCAGGTCGGACAGCCGGTCCATGATCGTGGGCAGGCTGCCCGAACTCTCGCCAGCGGAGACCATCGCGCGATAGAGCGGCGGAAAGCTCCTCGGCTCCGCGCCCAGAGCATCGGCCAGCCGCCGCCCTTCCAGCACCCCCGAATGGACCTTGCTCACAATGGCGCGCACATGCGCCTGCTCGCTCTGCCGCCCGATCGTGCGGAGCGATTCCTCCAGCGGGCTGACCTGGATCAGCGTCGACAACTGGCGCGTGAACAGCGTCAGTTCCTTCGCCGACAAACGCGGTGTCCGGAACGAAATCCCCGCACGCCTGCGCGCCGCCGCCGTCGCGCCCGGCTCCAGCCGCACGATGAACAGCCTGCGCGCATCCAGCCGCGCCCGTGCATCCTCGATCGTCTCGGCCTTGACCGACCCCTTGCGCTCCTTCCCCGCCGGGTCGATCGCGATATAGTCATACTCAGCCATCGGCGATGGCTTCCACCTCGGCCGCGTCGCGCCGCGACACGCGGATCGCTTCCTCCGCCGTGGTCTGCCCGTCGCGCACCAGCGCCCGCGCCGCCGAACCCAAATTGGGCGCATTCAGGAACGCATGCCGCGCGATCAACGATTCATCGCCGCCATCGTTGATCAGGCGGCGGATGGTATCGTCCACCCGGATCGCCTCGAACACGCCGATACGGCCCTTGTAGCCGGCGCCGTTGCACTCTCCACACCCCCGCGCCCGGTAGATGATAGTCCCCGGATCGAAGCCCAGCAGCGCGCTGGCCGACTTGTCCGCCTGCACCGGCTCCCGGCAATGCTGACACAGCCGCCGCACCAGCCGCTGCGCGATCACCGCGCGCAGGGTCGATGCGAGCAGGAACGGCTCCACCTTCATGTCGCGCATCCGCGTGATCGCGCCCACCGCGTCATTGGTGTGCACGGTCGACAGCACCAGATGCCCCGTCAGCGACGCCTGCACAGCGATTTCCGCCGTCTCGCGATCGCGAATTTCGCCGACCATCACCACATCGGGGTCCTGCCGCAATATCGCGCGCAATCCCGCCGCGAAGGTCAGCCCAACCTTCGCATTCACCTGCGTCTGCCCAACCCCCTCGATCGCATATTCGACCGGGTCTTCGACCGTCAGGATATTGCGCGTCCCGTCATTCAGCTGCCGGAGCCCCGCATAAAGCGTCGTCGTCTTGCCCGACCCCGTCGGCCCAGTGACCAGAATGATGCCGTTGGGTTCCTGCAAGCCCTCCCGGAAAATCCGGTCCGGCGCGCCCGTCATGCCCAGCAGGTCCAGGCTCATCCCCGCATTCTCCTTGTCGAGAATGCGCAGCACCACCCGCTCCCCCGCCCGGCTCGGCAGGGTCGAAACGCGCACGTCCAGCAACTTGCCGCCCAGCGTCAGCCCGATACGCCCATCCTGCGGCACCCGCCGCTCCGCAATGTCGAGCCGCGCCATCACCTTGATGCGGCTCACCACCACCGGCGCGACATGCGGCGGCATCCGCAACGTCTCGCGCAGCACGCCGTCGATGCGCATGCGGACGATGAGGCCCGTCTCATAGGGTTCGATATGAATGTCCGAAACGCCCTGCCGCGCCGCTTCGGCGATGATGCCGTTGATCAGGCGGATCGCGGGCGCATCATCCGCGCTGTCGAGCAGGTCGTCAGCGGTCGGAATATCGGCGGCGAGGATGTCCAGCTCATCCGCCCCCACGTCGAGCGACCCCGCCATGGCGGCGGCGCTGCCCTCCATCGCATAATGATCGGACAGATGCCGGTCGAACTGCGGCGCGTCCACGAAGCGCACGTCGAAACTGCGCGCCAGATGCCGTCGCACCTCCAGCAGGATGCGCGGATCGCTCCCTTCCCGAACGGCGATGGTCAGCCGCTCCCCGTCGAGGGGTAGCATGACCACGCCATGCTTGCGCGCGAAGACATAGGGAATGTCGACGGCGCGCGGCGCGAAATGCACGGCCGCCTCTCCATCGTGCTCCTGCGAAGGCAGGAGCCCAGGGTGAGGAAGCGCAATCTGGCCCTGGGCTCCTGCCTTCGCAGGAGCACTTGGTTGCTTGTCGCTCACCCCAACCTCCGTTCGGGCTGAGCCTGTCGAAGCCCACACCTTTTTTGAAGAGAAGAGAAACCCTTCGACAAGCTCAGGGCGAACGGAGAAGGAGACATATTCACCGCCGCCCCCCAGCCGCCACCGGCCGCACGACGCTGCTCGACTGCCGCGCCGTCGGCTCGATGATCTCCGCCGCCGGCTGCACTACCGCATCGCCCGGCCGGGCCACCGCAGCAGGCGGCGTCGCGCCCATATAGTCGCGCACCAGCTCATCAATGCCCGGCTCCGCATCCGGATTGCGCGCCAGCTGCATGTCCCGCACATAGCCATAGCGCTGCTGCGTCAGCCGCGCCGCATCCTCCTTGGACCGCAGGATCGTCGGCCGGATGAAGACCATCAGGTTGGTCTTGGTCCGGCTCTTGCTCCGCGACTTGAACAGCTCGCCCAGCCCCGGAATGTCGCTCAGCAACGGAATGCGCTCGATCGTCTTGCGTTCATTATCGTCGAGCAGGCCGCCCAGCGCCAATATCTCGCCATCGTCAACGGTGACCATGGTCTCGATCTCGCGCTTGTTGATGATGAGGTCGTTGTTGTTGCTGCTGACCGGCCCCGCGACGCTGGACACTTCCTGATGCAGGAACAGCTTGATCGCGCCGCCCGCATTGATCTGGGGCTTCACCTCCAGCTTGATGCCGACATCCTGCCGCTGGACGGTGCGGAACTGGTTGTCGAAATTCTGGCTGAGCGCCTCCCCCGTGGTGATAGGCACCTGCTGCCCGACCAGGATGGACGCTTTCTGATTGTCCATTGTCATGACCGACGGCGTGGACAGGATATTGCTGTCCGTGTCGGACTTCACCGCATTGATGATCGCGCCGAAAATACCATTTCGACCAATCTGTGTGCCCAGGCCGCCGATAACGCCGGTGGCGCTTGTCAGGCTGTTGAACGCAGCCTCCTGCAACTTCGATTCGAGATCGCTACCCGTTCGCGAGGTTTGGGTGGTTGTCACCGTTCCATTGTCGACGGTGACGGTCGTGCTGTCGCCCAATTCTCGGGCTGCCACCGCCCCTGCAATCGTCAGTAGATTGGGCTGCGCATTCGAATAGTTGGTCGCGGCAAAGCCGGTCTTGGTGCTGCCGATCAGGAACTGGACGCCCAGCTTCCTGGCCGCCGCGTCGCTGATCTCGACGATGATCGCCTCGACCAGCACCTGCTCGCGCCGCGTGTCCAGCTGGCGCACGGTCTCACCCAGCATCCGCTGCACATCGCTGTTGGCGGCGACGATGATCGCATTCGCGCCCTCATAACGCGTCACGATCGCCGGTCCGCGCGTCGATATGCCGTTGCCCGACGAACCGCCCGGCATCGCCACGGCCGGAGCCGCCGCCCCGTTCGCGGCAGAGGCTGGCGTCGAAGCCGTCACCGGCTGGCTCGTCGATTGCCCGACCAACTGCTGCAACACCGGCAGCAGCTTTTCCGCATCGGCATGTTCCAGCCAGTAGACGCGGATCTCCGTCCCACTCGCCGCCTGCCGATCCAGATCCCGCGCCATCTGCGCCAGCCGCGCCACCGTCCCGCTATCGCCCCGGATCGCCACCGAATTGCTGCTGTCGATCGGCACGATGGTCGCGGTCCGCGTCGCGCCATCGCCGCCGCCGTTCGCCACCAAAGCCTGGAGCGATGTCGCAATCTCCCGCGCCCCCGCATTCCTCAACGTCACCATCTGGGTGGCCGCGGTGTCGCGGTCGATCCGCGCGATCACCTGACGGATGCGCCCGATATTGTCGGCATAGTCCGCCACGACCACGCTGTTCCCGGCCCGGTTCGCCGTCACCGACCCGTCCTTGCTCACCAGCGGGCGCAGCGTTTCCAGCGCGCTCGCCGCGTCGATGGAGCGCAGGCGGAATACCTCGGTCACGAACTGGTTGCGATTGGCCCCGCGCCCGACCACGCTGGGCTGCCCGGCCGCGCCGTCGGCGGGCTGGATGCGATAGGCCCCGCCCGGCGCTGGCACAGCGACCAGGCCGTTGGCGCGCAGCGTCGACAGGAAAATCTCGAAATATTCGGACCGCGACAACGGCCGGTCGGTCACCACCGACACCTTCCCCTGCACGCGATTGTCGATGATGAACGTCCGCCCCGTCACCCGAGCGGCGTCCTGGATGAAGGCGCGGATATCGGCGTCGCGCACGTTCAGCGTCTGTTGCGCCAGCACGGGCGAAGCGATCGGCGTCGCAATCGCGAGCGCCATGGCGGCGGAAAGGAGCAGTTTTCTGGTCATTGGCCTTGCAAGGTCAGGTTGATCGTCGCCGGGCCAGCCCCACGCTCGACCGTCAGGGAAATATGCGCGCCGGGCATGATCTTGCCCTGTAGCGCCTGGAGATCAGCCGGCGATCCCACCGCCAGGCCGTCGACCTGGGTGATGATGTCCCCCGGCTGGAACCCCGCATTCTGGAAGCCGGGGCCTCGCGCCGTCAGGATCAGGCCCGTGACCCGGCCATTTTGCATCCGGGGAGAAAAGCCGACGTCCCGCCTCAGCCCATCGGCGGTCGGATTGTCGATGCCCACGATGGGCGATCCGGCCATGCCCGGCGCGGGCGCGCCCGGCGACGGCTGGGACTGATCGAGGAACACCTGCTCCTCCGCGCCGCCCCGGTCGATGATGATATGGTCGAACGCCACGGCTTTCAGCACGACGCCCGGCATGATCTCATCGCCCACGGCGAAGCTGTTCTGGACGCCGTCCGGCCCCGCCACGATCGCTGAGCCCTGCCCCGATCCTTCGTTCAGGCGGATGCCATAGACGGTCAGCGCCAGCGAGGTGACGACCCCGCCGCCCGGCTGCTGCGGCGCGCTGCGGAAAAAGGGGTCGAAGGTGGAAAACAGCGCCTGCCGCGCCGCGACGGATGGGAATTGCGCCTGCCGCCCCTCCCACGGTCCAAAGCTGCCGACCGGCGTCAGCACCACCCACACCAGCCGCGCGCATTGCAACGCAAGCAGGCCGAGCAGCAGCTTTTCGGCCACGCCGAGCCAGTCGATCGGACGCAGGCGAGCGCCCCAACCCCGGATATTGTCGCCAAATGGCACGCGCATGAAGCCTGGTCGTCCCCCTTGATACCCGCGCCTGCTAGGAAACTGTTTTTGCTGTCGGATGACAATCATGTGACCTATCTGTGACAGCAGCAATCCGCAAGCGACGACGCTTGCATTTCCAGCGTTCAGCGTCAGCGCTCAGCGCCAGAAACGCCTCGCATCCGTCAGGTCGCCATGCGCTCGCACGGCCGCGCCGACCAGCTTCTTCTTCCGCTTATTGAGCCGGGCGCGATCTTCCGCCTGATCGGCCAGGCCGTGCCGCTCCAATATCTCCGGCGTGCTGACCAGGTCATTGAGCGCGCCCAGATCATCCTGAAGCCCTGCAAGTGCGCTGATGAACTTTTCGCGCCGGCGCGCCTGCTTCTTGCCGGTCGCGAATAATCCGGCAAAGAAATCCGACGCATAACGCAGTTTCTTCGCATCTTTCCGAACCTCGTGCCGCGCCTCGTCGGTCAGCCTCTCCATCCTGCGCCCGCCCTTCGCGACGCGTCGATGGAAATGCTGCAACCGTCGCGCGGCGAATCGTTCGGCGAGTTCTTCCCGCACGGCCTGCTCACAGGGCCCCGCCCCCAACGCCAGCCATTCGACAAGGTCGAGCAACAGGCCTCGCGCCCGGTCGGACAGCAGGGCGTCCCGCACCTTCGCCTGCACTTGCGTCCGCGCCTCCTCCAGCCGATCGCGCAGCGGCCCCGCTTCGGTTCGTTCGGCCAGCACATCCAGATTGCGCGCATCGCTCATCATGCCCGCCAGCCAGCGCAACTCGCCCTGAAACCGCGCCACGTCCCGCTCCGCCAAAATCGCCTTGAAGATCGTAAACGCCGACCGCAGACGCCGAACCGCCACGCGCGCCTGATGCAGCGCCTGCGGATCATAATGATCGAACAGCAGCGCCTCGTTCAACCGATAGTGCCGCAAACAGGCGCGCGCGATCGTCTGGAACGCGTCCTCCGTTCGGACGCCCGGCTTCAGCGCCACCGGCTCCGCCTTGAACGCGCCCCGCGCAGCGTCCAGCAACCGATAGCCCCGCTCCGATTTCGCGGCCACGCCCGGCCGCACCGGCGCTACCATGGCGATCTTTCGGGCCAGCGCAAACAACGCGGCGGGCTCCCCAGCCTGCAACTCCAGCTCGATCTCGCAAATCGGCGCCTGCCGCTCGCCCGCGCCGATCCGCCCCCGGTCGAGCACCAGCTCGATCCTCGACCCATCGACGGACAGCCGCCAGGTCCGCCGCTCCACATCGACATCGAATATCGGCGCGATAGAAGACACATCTTCGCGCAGCAGCTCGGCGATCGGCGTCCGCGCGTCGATCACCGGCGCATCGTCCGTAACCGGCATCTCCCATTCGGCGCGGGCGAACAGGCCCGCTCCACCCGCGTCTCCTCCGGCCTTCACCGTCTGGACGCGGTCGTCGCCAGACCGCCGGATGCGCAAGCTAAAGCCATGCGCCTGCAACTGCCTGTCCGGCGTGTCGAAATAGGTGGACCGCAACTGCGCCGCCTCACTTTCCGAAGGCAGCAAAGCGGACCGTTCGAAAGCCTCCACCGCCTCCTGCGGCAGTTCCAGCTTCAGCTCGATTTCCTGCTTCAACCGCCGCCTCCGCGCCACGCTGTTCCGGCTTGGAACTTTTAGCATGGATGACCCGGCGGGGCGAACTCACCCCCGCCCTATCGGATCAGACGCGTGGAATCCGCTTCAATAGCCTGAAACACACTGTCCACCGCCGCGCTGATGCCCGCACCATCGTCGGCCCAGAAATATTTATCCGGGGACGAAGCGCAACTCTTCATGGCGTCGGCAATCTGCTTGCCGCCGTTACGGCTGGGGAGGTCCGTTACGAGTTTGCGATACTGCCCATCCCCATCGTCCGTCACATTGGGATATGTTGTTTCGATGGAGAACATCGTGACGTTCTTCTTCTTCTGCATGGCGGCGCATTTGTCTGTGTAATTATAATAAGTGCCGCGATTGTAGATTATCGTCCCGAGATCATCCTCGACCCCGTCGCTCAGGAATATGACATAGGTCTTGCGCTTGTTGGTCGCGCTGCCATCACCCACGTCCGTGAGGGAATCCATCGTGCTTTGAAGCGCCGAACTGGTATAGGTCCAGCCCTGATTGGCGTAACCCGCCAGATATATGGCGGCCGTCTCAACATCGATGTCATTCGCGGCGCTCTTCATGACCGAAGAGGATTGCGTCGGGGCCTGGGCCGTCTTGAATTGGCTGCCGAATGTATAGAGGGCTACCTGATAATGATCGGGTTGCGCGTCCATTTTGGGGGTCAACTGGGTCATGAAGCTGTTGAGCGCATCCTTCACATAGTCGATCTTCAACTTATATCCGTACAGCTTCGTCAAAGCGCGGCGATCCGAATATGTAGGCGAATTGGCCATGACAGTGCAGTTGCTGGTCGGACAATAGGTTGGGCCCTTTGTTCGGCAATTATTGTCCAGGGGATTGTCATTACAATAAGTCGTCGCGGCAACCTTCATAAGGCCGTTGGGATCATGACATGCAAAGGAACATTTGACGGTAGGGTCATTCACCAGCTTGGCGATTTCCGTCGAAGATCCGGCAATCGCCATCGAATTCGACACATCGACCAGGAACACGATCTGATAGTAGGAACCCGTCTTCGCCTGGGCGGAACCCGAACCGCCAATGGGCCATGTGTTCACGCCCAATATGCTGCCAAAATTATTGGTCGACTTCGCTTTATAGGTGATTTCTGTAACGCGACTGGCTGGAAGGCTGGGCGCGTTGGTGACGCCGCCATTGGCCGAACATGTCGCGGTATAGACCGCCTGGTTCGGCAGCGTATCCGTAATCCTGATGGTCAATTCCGAGGCGTTGGCCGGATTGATTGTAAGGCCGGGGATGCCGGTCGCCTGGCTCGTGAACACCGCCCAGGCTGTGCGACACGCCGCATCGAGCGGTTTTTTCATCATGCTCGCCGTCACTGTGGACAAGGCCGAAGCGTCAGTGACGGCATTAAGCCGCGTCTGTAGACGCATGGCCCCGGCATAGTCCACACCCAGGCCGGTTCCGAAGATAATCGGGATCAAAGAGAATGCGAAGATCATAAGCACGTTTCCGCGCTGATCCCGAAAAAAATCTCGAATGATTTTTACTGGATTATATTTCAGCATGTCGGACAATCTACAAAATCGGATTTACGAGGAACCATGAACAACGATTGCGTGAGCGTAAGCGGATAGGAAAATACGCCGTCCATCGGATGATAGTCGTAGACCACCTCCGCAAAGATATAATAGCTGTCGGCTATCGCCATGCTCGATGGCAATCCGCTGAATGTTCCCACGGTGCGGGCCGTGATTCGCCTGCCCTTGCTCCAAACCACCGTAACTTTACGCGTGCTATCGACCTTGATCAGGCTGACCCGCTCCTGCGTTGCGGTCACGTTATAGGGAGCCATGATCTGCTCCGATGCGTCCAGGACGAAATCCACATCCGCCGGCGTCATGGTTTCATATCGGGAAACGAGGTCAGCGATCGCGCGCGTCACGATTGTTACCCGCCGCTTGCAAACCGACGCCTGAGATAGCTGGTAGCCTCCCAGAAAAAGGATGAGCATTACCGGGAGCAGCACGGCGAACTCCATCAGCGCCAGCCCCCGATGATCCTGTCGCAGTTCCGACAATCGCCTGAGGATCATATCTGGAATGGCTCCGACTTGAACACCATGGATCCCATCAGCAGCCTTTTGCCGGCCCCAGCATCGGAAAAATCAAGGTTCAGCGGACCAAGCGGCGTATT
This sequence comes from Sphingobium sp., assembly GCA_036383495.1. Lineage (GTDB taxonomy): Bacteria > Pseudomonadota > Alphaproteobacteria > Sphingomonadales > Sphingomonadaceae > Sphingobium. The sequence continues at coordinate 9,879 of DASVOF010000026.1, forward strand.
CCACAAATACATCACGCGCACGATCATGATCGACCCGGCGCTGCCCATGTCGAACTCCCATTTGTTGGTCACCTTACCCGCCGCATTATATGTGATGCCTGGCTTATTGGGATCGATGGAAGAAAAACTCGATGCCGATCGGACATCCACCATGACCTTGCTGCAATCAAGAATTGGCAATGTCTGTTGACAAACATAGGTGCGGAACTGGCGTGCGGTCATCTTCGCGTTTTGCGCCTGACCGGTCATGATATAACGTGTTCCAGATTCAGCCGCAGTCTGCAAACTCTGCTGCATGAAATAGATTATGCCCGTCTGCACACAGGCGAGGAGCAGTGCGATAAAAACGCTCCCGCAAATCGCAAATTCGACGATCGCCGCCCCCCGAGCATCGACGATAAGCCTCCTGGCCGACACGAAAAATTTTCTCAAACGAGTCTCCATGGCGCTGAAATGCCTCAATATCTTAACCGATATATTAATAAAAGATAGGAAAGATGCAAAAAAATTGCCAGTTTAAAAATCACAGGCATGCTCCGCCCTCGTCCCCGCCGGCCTTCACCGGCTGGACGCGGTCGTCGCCGGACCGCCGGACGCGCAAGCTGAGGCATGCAATCGCCTCCCGGCGTGTCGAAATAGATGGATCGCAACTCGACCGGCGCGCTTTCCGGGCGGCCGCTATACAAGTTGCAGCGCCTAATCTTCCCCCCTCCTTCAGGGGAGGGGATCGAGGGGTGGGGTCTCTCCCCAATCGCGGCGTCAAGAGGATAGACCCCACCCCAACCCCTCCCCTGAAGGAGAGGGGCTTATGGGCTCCAGTCATTGCAGCTTGCTATTATTGGCGACGCCAGCGGGGCGAATCACGCAACGACGTGTCCGGCAGATGCACTTCGAAAAAGGGGAAGGTCCGGAGGATTCTGTTGCCCGGCTCCTCCGGAAGCCGCTGAATTCCCTTCTGTTGCCCGGTGGGTTCAACCGCGTTCTTTTTGGGTAATGTCAGGCCGTGAGGCCATCAATTACGCAGCAAGAGCAAGAGCCTCGTTATCGTTGGCACTTACGTGTTTTGAACATTTTTACGGCTTACTCAGGCCGGGTGAAGGCATTCGCTTTTCAACACACGTCGATCCTAGTTCGGCCCCGTCAGACATCCCGACATGCGGGATATTTGGTGGAGCCGCCGGGTACTGCCCCCGGGTCCGCTGCGCCTATTGCACGACACGATTTATCACCATAGCCGGGCGAACCCGGCACGATGCATATGGTATAGTGCGACCGCTTTTTCAACCATTCTCCTCGCCCCCTCATGCGGGCATCAGGTTGACCGCATTGGGCTTCGCCACCGGCAATCCCCCGGCCTTAGACTGCGCCAGCAATTGCTGCTTGCGCATCAGCATCGCGCCCCGCAGCGCCACTAGGTCGACGTCGGTCTTGCGGCACTGGGCGAACATACCGTCGGAAGGCATCTCTTCCTCATGGACATGATGCTTGATCTCTTCGGACAACACCGTGACCTTGGCGTCATAGAAATCATCCTCGGGCGAGCCCGCCTCGATATCGTTGATCAACACCTTCGCCCCGTCATGCTCGACATAGGCTTCGTCCAGCGTGTCGTCGTCTATCCTGCCGCGAAGGGCGGGGTAGAAAATCTCCTCCTCGATCATCGTGTGGATCTTGAGTTCGGTGCAAATCTCATGCGCGATCGCCTGTTTTTGACCGGAAGCGCCCGCCTTTTCGAATTGCGCGAACAGGTCCTCGACCTTGCGGTGGTCGGCTTTCAGCAGAGCGATCGCGTCAGTAAATTCGGCCTTGGCCATCTCATGTCCTCCTCGTGAACAGATGTCGTCATGAAGCGGATGAGGGGCCCCTCGGTTCCGAGAAATTATGGGCGACCTGGATCAATCCGGCGCTGCGCAAGGAGTTCACGTCACGACGCGCCGATTCCGATTGGCCCGATGCGCATCGCGCACTATAGCCCTTTTCCCATGATCCTCGTCATCGACAATTATGACAGCTTCACCTGGAACCTCGTCCATTATCTCATGGAACTGGGGGCGCAGGTGGAGGTGGTGCGCAACGACGCCATTTCCGCGGGGCAGGCGCTCTCCACCGGCGCCAGCGCCTTCCTGCTGTCGCCCGGCCCCTGCACGCCCAATGAGGCGGGGGTCAGCCTCGACCTCGTCGCCGCCTGCGCCGATGCGGGCGCGCCGTTGCTCGGCGTATGCCTGGGCCATCAGTCGATCGGCCAGCATTTCGGCGGAAAAGTGGTGCGCGGCGGCCTGATGCACGGCAAGACATCGCCCGTCGCCCATGACGGCACGGGACTGTTTCAGGGCATCCCCTCGCCTTTCACCGCGACCCGATATCATTCGCTGATAGTGGAGGATATTCCCGACAGCCTCGTCGTCAACGCCACCAGCGAGGACGGATCGGTCATGGGCTTTCGCCACAAGACCCTCCCCATCCATTCGGTCCAGTTCCACCCGGAAAGCATCGCGACCGAATATGGGCATGAGATGCTGGCGAACTTCCTGCGCATCGCCGGAATTCCGGTGCGTGAGCGCGCAGCCGCCTGACACCCCGCAACTCCCTCGTCGTCCCCGCGCCCCCCTTCGTCATCCCCGCGAAGGCGGGGACCCATCTCCCACCCTCTTCTCAGGTGCAAGGTGGAGGAAAAGCTCCGCCCTTCCACCCTACAAAACCCGCTTCTAAAGAAGCCCTCGACTCCCACCCGCACCCATGATTAAGGCAGCACCGATGACCCGCCTGCCCGATCCTTCAGCGCCGCTCGGCGCACAGGAGGCCGCCCGCGCCTTCGACCTGCTGTTCGACGCCGATCTGCCGGACGCGGAGATCGCCGCCTTCCTCGTCACCATGGCCCGGCGCGGGGAGACCGCGACGGAAATCGCCGCCGCCGCCCGCGCGATGCGAGCCCGCATGATCCCCGTCGCCGCGCCCGCCGGAGCCATCGACGTGTGCGGCACGGGCGGGGACGGCCATCACACGCTCAACGTATCGACCGCCGTCAGCCTCGTCGTCGCGGCCGCAGGCGTCCCCGTCGCCAAGCATGGCAACCGCGCCGCCTCTTCCAAAGCCGGAGCCGCCGACACGCTCGAAGCGCTCGGCCTCAACCTCGATCGCGCCGCCCAAACCGCCGAAGCGACGCTAGCCGATCTCGGCATCTGCTTCCTCTTCGCGCAAAATTACCATCCGGCGCTCAAACGCCTCGGCCCGATCCGCAAGGCGATCGGCGAACGCACCATCTTCAACCTGATGGGCCCGCTCGCCAATCCCGCCCGCGTCCGCCGCCAACTCGTCGGCATCGCGCGCCCCGCCTATGTGCCCATCTATGCCGAAGCCTTGGCGGACCTGGGCGTCGACCATGCGATGATCGTCTCGGGCGACGAAGGGCTGGACGAACTCTCGCTCGCGGGCGGCAACGACATTGCGGAGGTGAAGGGCGACAGCCTCGTCGCCATGCACCGCCTGACCGCCGCCGAACTCGGCCTCTCCACCCATCCGGTCGACGCCATCCGTGGCGGCGACCCGGCCCTCAACGCCGCCGCCCTCCGCGCGCTCCTTCAGGGTGAACCGGGCGCCTATCGCGACGCCGTGCTGCTCAACGCCGCAGCCGCCCTTGTCGTCGCCGATGCCGCGCCCGATCTTCGCGAAGGCGTTGAGGAAGCGGCTGAAACCATCGATCGCGGACTTGCCAACGCCCTGCTCAATTGCTGGATTGCCTACCCATGACCAACAAGCTGATCGAAATCTGCGACACGAAGCGCGAGGAAGTCGCCCGGCGCAAGGCGGCAACCACCGTCGCCACCCTGCACGCCCGCGCCGCCGAACAGACGCCGCCGCGCGGCTTCCGTCAGGCTTTGGACAGCGCCGCCCGCTCCGGCTTCGGCCTGATCGCGGAGATCAAGAAGGCCAGCCCGTCCAAGGGCCTCATCCGCGAGAATTTCGATCCGCCCGCCCATGCGCAAGCCTATGCCGCCGCCGGCGCGGCCTGCCTCTCGGTCCTCACCGACGAGCCCTATTTCCAGGGCCATGACGATTATCTCATGGCCGCCCGCTCGGCCTGCGCCCTGCCGGTCCTGCGCAAGGATTTCATCGTCGATCCCTGGCAGGTGCTCGAAAGCCGCTCGCTCGGAGCCGACGCCATCCTCATCATCGTCGCCGCATTGGACGACAAGCAGATGGCGGAGATCGAGGACGCCGCCCTTGGCCTGGGCATGGACGTCCTCGTCGAAGTTCATGACGCGGACGAACTGGAGCGCGCGCTCAAGCTCCGCTCGCGCCTCATCGGCGTCAACAACCGCGACCTGCGCGATTTCAGCGTCGACTTCGCCCGCACCTACGAACTGGTCGGGCATGCCCCGGAAGGCTGCACCTTCGTCGCGGAAAGCGGGCTTGGCAGCCATGCCGACCTCGTCGCCATGGCCGACCATGGCGTCCGCTGCTTCCTGGTGGGCGAAAGCCTGATGCGCCAGCCTGACGTGGAGGCGGCGACCCGCGCGCTGCTGACCGGCGCATGAGCGACCTCACCCATCTCGACGAGGACGGTTCAGCCCGCATGGTCGACGTCTCGGCAAAGGCGGTGACGGTCCGCGAAGGCGTCGCCGCCGGACGCATCACGATGATCGAGCAAGCCGCCGACGCCATCGCGCAGGGCCTCGTCAAGAAAGGCGACGTCCTCGCCGTCGCGCGCGTCGCAGGCATCATGGCCGCCAAGCGCACTGCCGATCTCATCCCGCTCTGCCACCCGATCGCGCTAACCTCCATCACCATCGACTTCGATCTGGATGCAAACGGCGTCACCGTCACGGCGACCGTCAGGACCACCGGACAGACCGGCGTCGAGATGGAAGCGCTGACCGCCGTCTCGGTCGCGCTGCTCACCATCTACGACATGGCCAAGGCGCTGGATAAGTCCATGATTATCGGCGACATACGCCTGCTCGCCAAGACCGGCGGCAAGTCGGGCGACTGGCGCGCGGCATGAGCCTGCTGCCGGTAGCGGAGGCTCAGGCGCGCCTGCTGGCCCTGGCCAAGCCCCTGCCGCCTGAGGACCTGTCGGTATTCTCCTGCGCCGGTCGCTGGCTCGCCCGCGATGTTCTGGCGCTTCGCGACCAGCCATGGGCGGACCTTTCGGCCATGGACGGCTACGCCATCCGCGCCGCCGAATGGCCCGGCCCCTGGCGCGTCACGACGCAAAGCACCGCGGGTGGCGCGCTTCCACCGCCGCTTCCCACGGACGAGAGCTGCCGCATCTTCACCGGCGCGCCGCTTCCGCAAGGCGCCGACACCGTGTTGATTCAGGAAGAAGCCACACTTGAAGGCGACCTGCTCCACCCACGCGGCTCCGCTCTGGCGACCGGACGCAATGTCCGTCCAGCTGCCTCCGACTTTCGCTCGGGCCAGCAACTGCTGACCGCGGGGACGCCCCTCGGCGCGGCCCAGATCGCGCTCGCCGTGCTTGGCGGCCATGGAACGCTTCCCGTGGGCGGTCGTCCGCGCATCGCCTTGCTCTCCACCGGCAACGAGCTTGTCCCCCCTGGCGCGCCCACCCCGCCGGGCTTTCTGCCCTCCTCCAACGCGCCGATGCTGGCGGCGCTGCTGGCCAGCCTGCCCTGCGACATTATCGACATGGGGCTCGTCCGCGACGACCTCGACGCCATGACGCAGGCGTTGGAGCGCGCGTCCAGCGCCGACATCATTCTCTCCACCGGCGGCGCGTCGGTGGGCGATCATGACCTCGTGCGTCCCGCTTTCGCAAAAGCCGGCGGCCAGTTCGATTTCTGGAAAATCCGGATGCGGCCCGGCAAGCCGCTGATGGCGGGCGCGCTGGGCGATGCGATCTTCCTTGGCCTTCCGGGCAATCCGGTGTCGGCCTTCGTGACCGCTACCCTGTTCCTGCTGCCCCTGGTCCGGCACATGGCGGGCTCCGCCGATCCCCTGCCCCGCACCGCCATGGCGACACTGGCCGCCCCCCTACCCGCGACCGGAGAGCGCGACGATTATCTGCGCGCCTTCCACAATGGCGAAGGCATGATCGCAGTCACGTCCCAGGACAGCGCCGCAACCGCAGCCTTGGCCCAGGCGGACAGCCTCATCCTGCGACCGGCCGGCTCACCCCCCGCCGCCGCCGGCGACCGGGTGCTGATCCTCCCCCTTCGCCCATGAAAAAAGGGGCCGCAAAAGCGGCCCCACCTTCGCGATCAACCGGAATCTGTTAGCGTTGTTGCTTGCCTTGGTCGCCTTTGTCCTTGCGGGTCTCACCCATTTGGCCCTGGCGATTCTCCTGCTGCTGCTGACGATCGCCCTGACTGGAGCGGTCACCACCCTGCTGCCGACGCTTGTCGTCCTGGTTGCTCTGGTTCGCCATCTTTCTCTCCTATTCACCCTCTTTAGGAAGGCTGCCGTAAAACGGCTAAGGAGCGTCTCCGTTCCGTTCGTTACGGTTGGTGGTTAGACGCTTGACTTGGCCCCATTCGTTTCCTATGCGTTCTCCATCCGTTCCATGGAGGACAAGCAGGTGCTGACGCCAAAGCAACAGGAATTGCTCAGCTTCATTCAGATCCGGCTGGAGGAAGGCGGCGTGTCGCCTTCGTTCGAGGAGATGAAGGAGGCGCTCGACCTGCGATCGAAATCCGGTATCCACCGGCTCATCAATGCGCTTGAGGAACGCGGTTTCATCCGCCGCCTGCCCAATCGCGCCCGCGCGCTTGAGGTGCTCAAGCTTCCTGACGCGATGCACCGCGCGCCGAAGGTCGTCGCCCCGCCCAAGCCGCAGCTGTCCGCCCAGCCGCCCGTCGCCGCCAATGACGTGATCGACATCCCGCTGCATGGCCGCATCGCCGCCGGCGTCCCGATCGAGGCGCTGGAGGGGCAGAATATGCTCTCCGTGCCCGCCGCCCTGCTCGGCGCGGGCGATCATTATGCGCTCGAGGTCGCAGGGGATTCCATGGCGGAGGCCGGCATTCTCGACGGCGACTTCGCGCTCATCCAGCGCACCGACGTCGCGCGCGAAGGCCAGATCGTCGTCGCCCTGATCGATGAGAATGAGGCGACTCTCAAATATTTCCATCGCCATGGGCGGCAGGTCCGGCTCGACCCCGCCAACAGTTCCTATGAACCGCAATATTATGATCCGCGCCAGGTGCGCATCCAGGGCAAGCTGGCGGGGCTGTTGCGGCGCTACAACTGAGGCTGGCGGACAAAGGGCCGGTGGGCCGGTCGCGTTATCCAGGGATGCGCGTCCCCCGGCGCTTTCCCGGTGCGTATCGCCTGCCCATCCAGGTCGATGGCGATCCCGCCCGTCCGCGCCAGCAGTCGCCAATCGACCTTCAGCCAGCGGGGCCGACACCAGCGTGGCAAGCGGCGGTCGGCGATGACGATGTCGGCCCGCGCGCAATCGCGCGCCATCATGGCTTTGGGAACCAGCCCATCGGTCCGCGTGACAAGCAGGTTCCACGCGCGCTCCTGGCTCCTTACCCTCACCGCGCAAAGATCGGTCGAACAGCGGGCGTCGGGCAAATCCGCGATCGCGTCCATCTCTCCGTCAAATCCGGCGCTTTCCGCCATCATGTCCCGCACATAGTCGCCCGCGCGCGCCCGCAGCATTGCCATGCCGCCGCTCGGCGTCCGCACCGCCACATGATGACCATCTTCCGTCACCAATATGTCCGGCGATGACGTCATGAGGATCGCCGCAACGCCCGCGCCGACCGGTAAAAGCCCCGCCCAGCGCCATCCGCTTCGCCATAAAAGGCACCACAACATGCCAGCGATCATCGGCCCGAACACCGCCGCTGACACAGACGGCGTCATCATCACCGCCCACGGACTCGCCGCCACGCCATGCGCGATCCACAGCAGCAGGTCGAGCGACCGAGCCGTCATCCACCAGAAGGGCGCGCCCATCCCGACACTATCGAGCAGCAACGCCAACGCCTCTAGCGGCATCACCACAAAGGTCGTCAGCGGGATCGCGATCAGATTGGCGAACGCGCCCAGCATCCCCGCCTTGTGGAAATGGAACAATGCGATCGGCGCCAGCACCAGTTCGACCGCAAACCCCGTCATCAGCATCACCGCGAGATTGCGCGCCAGCCGCCGCGCCACGGCTTCGTCCCGACCCGCCGCAAAAGCATTAAAGCGCGGATGCTCACCCAACGCCACAAGCGCGACGATGGCGGCGAAGCTCATCTGGAAACTCGGCCCCACCAGCGCTTCCGGCCACAGCAGCAGCACCACCAGCGCACCCGCCGCGACCAGCCGCAGCGTGATCGCGTCGCGTCCCAACGCCAGCCCGCCCAGCACCAGCAGCGCCGCCACGCAGGAGCGCACCGTAGGCACCTCCGCCCCCGTCAGCAGCGTGTAGCCCAGTCCCGCCAGCGCGCCCCCTGCCGCCGCCATCAGCATCAGCGGCCAGTCCAGCGCCGCCCGCCGACTGAGCGCCATCACCCGCATCAGCAGGAAGATGACCGCCCCGATCAACGCCGTGACATGCAGGCCGCTGATCGACAGCAGATGGGCCAGACCGCTGCGCCGCATCGCCTCGGCGTCCTCTTGCGTGATCGCGCCCTGATCCCCCGTCGCCAATGCCGCCGCGATGCCCGCGCCGTCGCCCTTCGCCCGCTCCGTCACATGGGCGAACAGCCGCGCGCGCAACGGCGGCGTCCCGGTCGAGGGGCGCAGCAACGTTATCGGCTTCAATGCCCGCCCGGTGGCCCCAATGCCCTGAAAATAGGCTCGACGCGCAAAGTCATACCCCCCCGGCAGGCTGGCCGTCGCAGGCGGCATCAACCGCGCGCGAAAACGGACGATCGCCCCCTCCCCCATCCCCTGCGGCGCGTCCGCCGTCGCCATGTTGACCCGGATCAGCGAAGGCAGGGCCGGCGCGCCGATCGGTCGGATCAGCACGCGACTCATCTGCTGCGCCGGCACAGGGCTGACGGCCTGGACCTCCCCCGTCATCTCCACAAAGGTCGCGCGCGGCAGCGGCGGCGATCCCCACATCGCCGCCTTGGCCCATATCAGCAGGCATCCCGCGCAGGCGAGCAGGCCCGCAACCGCGATCGCCTGCCGCACCCTCCCGCCACCCGGCAAAACCATGGCCGCGCTCGCCAGCCCCAGCGATGCGCAGCAGAAAGAAAGCCATTCCAATCGGTTAGGTAGAACGAACCAGGCCGCTATGCCCGCGCCGATCGCCACCGGAACCCAGAGCGCCAACTGCTCCCGCTCGGTCTCCAGCCTCTGCTCAATCGCGCCCAAAAGCCTTCGCGCCGCGCGTCGGACATTCCCGACAACGGAGGTTTGTCGTGGCTCGAAAGCCATGCTAGGGGGCGTCGCATTCATGGATAGGCAAGGCGAATGTCAGGGAATTCCGCGGTGAGCGCAACGGGTTTGAACAAGCAGGTAGTGACCCGTTTCGCGCCATCGCCCACGGGGTTCCTGCATATCGGCGGCGCGCGCACCGCGCTTTTCAACTGGTTATTCGCCCGGCATCACGGTGGCAAGTTCCTGTTGCGCGTGGAGGATACGGATCGCGCGCGCTCGACCGAGGAAGCCGTCGCGGCGATCTTCGACGGGCTCGAATGGCTCGGCCTAGCCGGCGACGAACCGGCCGTGTTCCAGTTCGAACGCTCGGCCCGCCATGCCGAAGTGGCGAGCCAGCTGCTCGCGCAAGGCTACGCCTATCGCTGCTACGCCACGTCCGAGGAACTGGCGACCTTGCGCGAGCAACAGCGCGCCGCCAAGCAGCCGATGCGCTATGACGGCCGCTGGCGCGACCGCGATCCGTCGGAAGCGCCCGAGGGCGCACCCTATGTCATACGCCTGAAGGCCGCGCAGGAAGGCGAAACGGTGATCGAGGACGCCGTGCAGGGCCGCGTCGTCGTTCAGAATGCCGAACTGGACGACATGATCCTGCTGCGTTCGGACGGTACGCCCACCTATATGCTGGCGGTGGTCGTCGACGACCATGACATGGGCGTCACCCATGTGATCCGAGGCGACGATCATCTCAACAACGCCTTCCGCCAGCTTGGCATCATAAAGGCCATGGCCGAAATAGAGGGGGGCTGGGACGAGCCGGTTTACGCGCACATCCCGCTGATCCACGGATCGGACGGCGCGAAACTCTCCAAGCGCCACGGCGCGCTCGGCGTGGACGCCTATCGCGACGAGATGGGGATGCTGCCCGAAGCGGTGCTCAACTATCTGCTGCGTCTTGGCTGGGGCCATGGCGATGAAGAGACGATTTCCCGCGAACGCGCGGTAGAACTGTTCGATATCTCCGGGGTTGGCCGCTCGCCCTCGCGCTTCGACATCAAGAAGCTGGAAAGTCTCAACGCCTATTATCTGCGCGAAGCCGACGACGAGCACCTGGCGGCCCTGGTCCGGCCACGGCTTGCGCAGCGCCTGGGCGGAGAACTGCCGGACGGCGCGGAAGCGTTGCTCGCGCAGGCCATGCCTTCGCTCAAGCCGCGCGCGAAAACCCTTAACGAAATTACCGAGGGCGCTGAGTTCCTGTTCAAAGCTTGCCCCCTCGATTTTGACGAGAAGGCGCTTGCTCTGCTAGACGACTCGGCGCGCGAACTGCTGGGTAAAACAGCCGACGCTCTTGGAACCGTCCCGTCCTGGACGGTTGAAGCGATCGAAGAAGCGATACGCCGCGTGGCGGAGGAAGCCGGTCTGGGTCTGGGCAAGGTCGCCCAACCTCTGCGCGCGGCGCTGACCGGTCGCACGGTTTCGCCAGGAATTTTTGACGTCCTTTTCCTTCTGGGGAAGGCCGGGAGCTTGGAACGGCTGACCGATGTCGGGCACGCATCGGCTGGCTGATGAATTTGAGGAGAACATGATGTCGGATAACAACGCCACTTTGACGGTCGGAGGCGATACCAAGGATTATGGCATCCTGAGCGGCTCGGTCGGCCCCAAGGTCATCGACGTCCGCAAGCTCTACGCCAACACCGGCATGTTTACCTATGATCCGGGCTTCACTTCGACGGCAAGCTGCGATTCCGGCCTGACCTATATCGACGGCGACGCCGGCATCCTGCTTCATCGCGGCTATCCGATCGACCAGCTCGCCGAACAGTCCAGCTTCATGGAAGTCAGCTATCTGCTGCTGAACGGCGAACTGCCGTCGAAGAAGGAACTGGAAGAGTTCAGCACCACCATCACGCGCCACACCATGGTGCATGAGCAGCTGACGACCTTCTACCGCGGTTTCCGCCGCGATGCGCACCCGATGGCCATCCTGTGCGGCGTCGTCGGCGCGCTGTCGGCCTTCTACCATGACTCGACCGACATCAACGATCCGGACCAGCGCCGCATCGCGAGCCACCGCCTCATCGCCAAGATGCCGACGATCGCCGCCATGGCCTATAAATATTCGGCCGGTCAGCCGTTCGTCTATCCGCGCAATGACCTGAGCTACACCGCCAATTTCCTGCGCATGACCTTCTCGGTCCCGGCCGAGGAATATGAGCCCGATCCGGTCGTCGTCGATGCGATGGACAAGATCTTCATTCTCCATGCCGACCATGAGCAGAACGCGTCAACCTCGACCGTCCGTCTGGCGGGTTCCTCGGGCGCCAATCCCTTCGCCTGCATCGCGGCCGGCATCGCCTGCCTCTGGGGTCCGGCGCATGGCGGCGCGAACGAAGCCGCGCTCAACATGCTGCGCGAAATCGGCACCGTCGATCGCATCCCGGAATATATCGCCCGCGCCAAGAACAAGGACGATCCGTTCCGCCTGATGGGCTTTGGCCACCGCGTCTATAAAAATTACGATCCGCGCGCGACCGTCATGCAAAAGACGGCCAAGGACGTGCTGGCGAAGCTGGGCGTCAGCGACCCGGTCTTCGACGTCGCGAAGGAACTGGAGCAGATCGCGCTCAACGATCCCTACTTCATCGAAAAAAAGCTCTACCCCAATGTGGACTTCTATTCGGGCGTGATCCTTTCGGCCATCGGCTTCCCGACCGAAATGTTCACCGTGCTCTTCGCCCTCGCCCGCACCGTCGGCTGGGTCGCGCAGTGGAACGAAATGATCTCCGACCCCGCGCAGAAGATCGGCCGTCCGCGCCAGCTCTACACGGGTCCGCAGCAGCGCAATTACGTGCCGGTCAGCCAGCGCTGATCCGCACAACATTGCTGGAAATGAGAACGGCGCCCCCAAAGGGCGCCGTTTTTGCGTTTCAGCCGCCGGCGGGCAGGAATAGCGTGAAGCGACCGCCCCCGCCGGGCGCATCGTCGACCCGGATATCGCCGCCCATCGCCCGCGAAAGCCTGCGCGATATATAGAGGCCAAGCCCGCTACCGCCCGGATCGCTCCGTCCCAGACGCTCGAACTTGTCGAAGATGCGCTCCCGGCTGTCCACCGGAACGCCCTCGCCCTGATCGAGCACCGCGATCCAGGTCTGGCCATCCTCCTTGCCCGTCTCGATCCGCACTTCCGATCCTTCCGGCGCATAGCGGACGGCGTTGCCGACGAGATTCATGAGTATTTGCAGCGCACGGCGGAACTCGCCAATCGCAGGCGCCGATTGCTCCGGCCCCGGCGCGATCAGGTTGATGTTCCGGCCAAGCGCCTTGACCACGAACAGCCCCGCCGCCCGCCGCCCGATATCCGCGAGGTCGACATCTTCGGTAGCGACCGAAAAATCCAGCCGGTCGATCGCCTGCAAGTCGGCCAGATCGTCGATCAGCGCCATCAGATGCCGTCCCGCCACCGCAATATCGCTGGCGTAACCCGCATAATCCGGACGCAATGGACCATCGAGCTGCGCGCCGATCGAATCGGCATTGGCGATGATCCGACCAAGCGGCTGGCGCAGCGACCTGTCGAGGCGACGGCCGAACTCGGCCGGGTAGATGATCACGGCGGGCGCGGGCGGCCCGGGCTGCCCCAATATCGCCTTGTCGAGCGGAAAGGCCTTGCCGCGATAGCCCAGCAATTGGCCCGCCAGGTCGAACATCGGGAAACCCGACAACCGGAACCGCTGATCCGGGTGCGATACGAGATTGGCGATCTGGTCGCGAAAGGCGCGCCGCTGCGCAAAGCCTTGCAGGATGGCCATGTCGCCATCATCATTGGGCCGAAGCTCGAAATAGCTGGTAAAGCGGCTTCCTGGAACCGGCGGCGCGTCGGGCAACACGCTTTCGCTGCCCAACCCTTCCAATACCATCTGGAAACGCAGCTGGGTGTCGATTTGCCAGGTCCACCCTTCGGCGACCGCCGCGATATCCGATTCCCGCCGCACGACGTCCACCGGATTGGTGACGGGCGGCCGTTCATTCCATTCGATGACGGAGATTTTGACGCCATCCGCTTCCGGCTTGGCCCGCACCCACATGTCGATGTCGCCGCGCTCGGCGGCGGCGGTCACCGGCCGCGACACGGTGACGCCCAACCGCAGCGCCAGCCGCACGATCGCCGCCAGCTGCGGAATCGCCAGCACCGCGCCGACATCGGCCCCCGCCTCCCGCTGCAACGCCAGCAAAGGCGCGTCCGCGCTCAGCAGCAGGCCGTTGGCCGCCACCATCGCCCGGACGACCGTAGGATGCGCCGACATATTCATCGGATCATCACCCGCCGCAGATGATCGAGCTTCGCGCGGAGCGCCGCCGGTGCGCGCAGCGCATTCACGGCGGCGTCGGCCTGCGCCTCGGTCAACGCCTGATAGCGATCGGCCTCGCCGATGATCGCGGCGTCCGTCAGCGAGGGCCGCACAGCGCGCAGCGCCAGCAGCAGATGGAGATAATCGGCGTCCGATCCCCCCAGAGACCGGCACAGCGCCGCCAGTTCCGCAATCGGCCCCAGCACTAATATATCCGCGACATGCGCGCCTTCCATGCGCAGCCGCCGCGCGGCCAGCGCCGCGAACAGGAGGAAACGCCGCTGCCCCAGCGCTTCGCCAAGAAGTTCGGGCGCATCGGCGCGCATCCCCAATTGCCGCACCAGCCGCTCGGCCGCCGCGATCGGCCCCGCCGTCTCGTCATGGCGCGCCAGCAATGCCCAGCCCGCCTCCTCGAAAGCCGGCAGGATCGCGTCAGCGTCGGCCAACGCCTCCCGCTGCGCCACCGCCGTCATGCAGGCGGCGGCGGTCCACACCAGTTCGGCGAAATGCTCGGCGGGCAGGTCGGCCGGCATCGGCTCCTCCTCGGCCCCCACCGCCAGCCATCGCCCTTCCGCAGCGGCGAGCGCGGCGAAGGCTTCGCCGACCGCCGGATCGTCGCTCGACAGGATGGCGTCTGCATCGGCGTCCTCGACATGATCGTCGGGCTGTCCAAACTGGCGCAGCATCAGCGTAACGCCCGCCCGCATCTGCATATGCGCGAGCAGCGCGGGGCCCAGCAAAGTCGGCTGCGCGCAGAGGGTGGGCCAGCAAATCGGTTCGGGCCGTTGCGCCAGAAACTGGCCGATCTCCGGCCGCTTTTCCATCGCGAGTCGCAGCGCCATTTCGATCCCGCTCACGCATCCGCCCAGGTGGCGGCGCGTCTCGGCCATCAGCGCGTCATGCCTTTCCCGCTCCGCGTGTGGAAAGAAAAACGCCAGATCAATGGCATGACCAACGGGAACGGCGGACATGCCCGCCATGACTCGCGCCATGGGCCAGCTGTCCGCCGCACTCGATCCGGTAAAGAACGAAAAGGCGCTCATGTCGGCGAACATAGTCGCACGTCCTTAAAATGCACTAAACCGTAGCTGGGAAAAAATTCAGTCACGCTTGAGCAGGATAATCACGCCGACGGAGGCGATCGCGGCCAATATCGACAGCTCGAAACCCAGCGAATAAGCCCCCGTCAGCGACGTAAGCAGCAGCACCATGAGCGCGCTGGCGGGCGTGAAGATCATCCACGGCCGCGCGCCGCCGGTGCGACGCCATCGGTCGGCCAGCTGGATCACCGCGAGCAGCAGCGCCAAGCACGTCGCAACAATGCCCCCGCCCGCCAGTGAAATGCCGCCGATCGCGAAGAAGGGAACGACAAACGCCGTCCATCCCATCGGCGGCGACCGGAGCGTCAACTCGTCGAGCCGATCAGCGATCTCCGCCAGCAGCAGCGCCAGCAGCAGCAGGCAGAATCCGGTGGCGATCCAGAGCAGCTCGATCGGCACCATGGCGATTCCGCCCAGCCCCATCGCCGCGATCCGCACCTGCGTCGCCGGGACTTGCGTGCGCATCAGCGCCGGGCTCGCCAACCGGGCTGCGCGGGCCAGCAGATAATGTTCGACGCCGCCCCGCGCCCGCGCGGTCCGCGACCCGGTGGACATCACCGCCTGCGACACCAGGTCCGCCTGCGCCTGCGTCTCTATAAGCGCGACCCGCCCTTCCATCAGATCGTCCTGCGGCGCCGTCACCCGGCGCGCGCCAGCCTGCACGGCGGCTCGCACGAGGGTCAGGGAAAGATCCCAATCGCCGATCATGTCGAGTGTGCTGAACAACAGATCCGGACTGATCCGCGCCAGCCCGGCCCAGCGCTGCCCGGCGTCGATCCGCTCGAATGGCGCGCTCGCGCGGCTGTCATCCGTCACCAGCAGCGCATTGCCTTCGCGCTCGGCCATGACGTCGAATTGCGCCTGCGCCACGATGACGCCGTCGGCGACCAGCAACACGTCGCTGTCGCGCGGCGCGTCACGGACCATGGAAACCATGTCCCGGACCAGAGCGACCGCGATTCCGTCCGCGCTCAGCCGGTCGACCGCCTGCGACAATATGGGGGTGATGACGCTGACCAGAATCATGATCCGGTCGGCGCCCGCGCGGATGGCCTGCCGCGCCTGATATTCCACCAGCGTCTGGCCGGCGAAATGCAGGCCGGCGCGGAGCGACGCCGCCGAATCGGTGGACGCCCGGCTGGCGCTCAGAATAGCCGCAAAAGTCATGCTGTGATGGAGACCCGATCTTGTGATGTCATGCCTTTTCGCAAGGCGGACGCAATGACGCAAGCGGGCTGCGCGTCACCCCTGCGCAAGGCGGTCCAGCGTCATCCTGATCTGGCGCAGGATGCGCGGATCGCCCGGAACGGTGGCGGCCGCCTCGTCGGCCAAGGCCATCAGGCTGGTGAGCCCGAAACTCGCCGCCAATCCCTTCAGCCGCCAGGCCGCCAGTTCCCAATTGGCGTCGCACCGCGCCCGGCGCAGCAGGTCAAGTTGCCGTTCGGCGCTTTCGATGAAGGCGATCCGGAGGTCGCAAATCAGCGCGACATCCTCGCCAACGGCGGCGGCAAGAGCAGCATTCAGGGCGCCGGGATCATAGGACATGGGGTCAACGCTATCGGGCTTGCGTTAAGTTTTGGTAACAGGGCATTTTGTTGCGCTGAAAAGATGATAGGATGGGTCCATGACCGGGGGCAGCACAATCGTCGAATTCTGGCGCAACAAGAGCATCGGGACGACCGACGAACCATCGCGGCCGGACGACGCCGTGCTTTTGAGGCAGGCCGTTCAGGACCTTGAGGCGGAAAGCGCCGCAGCCGAAGGCGGGGAGCGATCCGCGCGGAGGACGAAGGTCGCCTTCGCCGCCTTCGCCTTGCTCTGGCTCGGCTTTGCCGGTTGGGCGACGATCACGTCGGGCCAGTGGCGCGCGGGACCGGCGGCGTGGCCCGGGCTCGTCGCGACGCTCCTTGTCCCCATCGTCCTTCTGGGCGTCTGTTATCTGCTCCTCGCCCGCAACAGCCGCGCCGAATCGCGCCGCTATCTGGACACCGCGCGCGCGCTGCGCACCGAAGCTGAATTGCTCGAACTGCGGCTCGCCCGAATCAGCAGCCATCTCGAAACGGCGCGGCAGTCGATGCAGGACCAGGCCGAGCTGCTCGACAGCTATGGCGCCGCCGCCAGCAGCAATATGGAAGCATCGGCCGAACTGATCGCCAGCCGCGCGAACAGCACGACCGAAAAGGCCGAAGCCGCGGAACGCGCGGGCGCCGCGCTCGTCACCCGCATGGATGCGCTGATCGCTTCCATTCCGGCGCTTGAGGATCGCGCTGCCCGCATGAGCGCCCAGATCATCGACAACGGCCATGCGCTGGCGGAGCGGATCGACACACTCGAAACGCGCCTCCACGCGCTGGGCGAACTGTCCGACGACGCGCGCACCCGCACATTGTCGGCCACCAAGAGCCTGTCGAGCCAGCTTAACCAGTTGCAGGAGGCCACCCGCTCCGCAACCGACGAAGTGAATGGCCTGGCCGACATCGCCGCCGGCCGCATCGACGCGACGGCACAAAGCGCACGGCAGGCGATGCAGGAAAGCGCGACCGATCTGGATCGTCAGGCGGGCATGCTGGCGAGCCTGATGGACCGCGCCAAGACCGGGATCACCGGCACGGCGCAGGCGGTCATGGAACTGCTCACCCAGGATCTCGACCGCGTAGAAGGCGACGTGCGTCAGCGCCTGGAGACCGCCGTGGCGCAGGCGCAGGCGGTGATGGCCAACACCGATCGCGATTTGACCGCGCAGGCGGCATCGCTCCGCTCGCTCGTGGAAACCGCCCAGGCCGGCATCGCAGCGACC
Source organism: Sphingobium sp. (assembly GCA_036383495.1). GTDB lineage: Bacteria > Pseudomonadota > Alphaproteobacteria > Sphingomonadales > Sphingomonadaceae > Sphingobium. The sequence goes on from DASVOF010000026.1 coordinate 27,407, forward strand.
AGCCAGAGCGCCCTGGCGGCGCTCGCCCGCGACGCCGATGCGATCGACGGCGACCTGCGCGATCGCCTTGACGCCGCGATCGCCCGCGCCCGCGACGGCATGACGCTCACCGACGAAGGGCTCGCCCGCCATTCCGAAGCGCTCGACGCCCTCCTCGCCCGTTCGCGCAGCAACATAGAGAGCATTGGCGACGAAAGCGTTTCGGCCATTTCTGAACATATGAGCGAAGTCGAAAGCCGCCTGCACCAGATCAATGATCTGGTCGAAGGGCAGCGCACGCTCGTTTCGGGCCTGCACGCTACGCTGGGCGAAGCGATCGAAGGAGCGCAGTCGCGCTTCGCCTCGCTGGAAGAAACGGCCCTTGCCCGCAATGAACGACTGACCGAGGCGCTCGCCCGCCTGACGTCGGAAACACAGCGTATCGACGGCGCGCTCGCGACCGGGGGCGTTACCGCCGAAAAGCTCATCAGCTGCGCCGAAACCCTGCTGGTGGCGCTCGATTCGAGCGTCCGCGAGCTGGACGAGACCTTCCCCGCCGCGCTCCAGCGGTTCGACACGCGCATCACGACCAGTCGCGCCCTGCTGGACAGCGCCGCGCCTGAAATGGAGCGGCTTGAGGCGATCTCCGAAGCGTTGGTGGGCCGCGCGCACGAAGCCGAGGAGCTGCTGCGCGGTCAGGGCCGCCGCCTCACCGAATGGCTCGAAAGCACGCAGAGCGGCGTGGAAGCCAATCGCGAGCTGGTCGAAAGGCTGCGCGTCGCGCTCGACAACGCCCATCAGGACGCGACCCGCATCACGGAAGGCGCTGGCCCGCTGCTCGTCACCGCCCTGTTGCGCGTCAAGGACACCGCCGATCAGGCCGCCGAACGCGCCCGTCAGGCGCTGAGCCGCGCCATCCCCGACGCCGCCCAGTTGCTGGCCGATGCCAGCGAACAAGCCCTGCAACAGGCGGTGGATAACAAGGTCGCGGCGCAGATCGAGATGGTCGCCAAGGTCGCCGAGGAAGCCGTAAAAGCCGCCCATCAGGCGTCGGACCGCCTCACCCGCCAGTTGCTGACCATCGCGGACACCAGCGCCAGCGTCCAGGCCAAGATCGAAGAGGCCGAACGCGCCGCCGAAGATCGCGACCGCGACCATTTCGCCCGCCGCTCCGCGCTGCTCATCGAATCGCTCAACAGCACCGCGATCGACGTCACCAAGATATTGTCCAACGACGTGACGGACTCAGCATGGTCCGCCTATCTGAAAGGCGATCGCGGCGTCTTCACCCGCCGCGCGGTGAAGCTGCTGGACGCCGGCGAATCCCGCGAAATCGCGCTGCATTATGACAATGACGCCGAATTTCAGGATCATGTGAACCGCTACATCCACGATTTCGAATCGATGCTGCGGATCATCCTGACCGCCCGCGACGGCAATGCGCTTGGCGTCGCCATCCTCTCTTCCGACATGGGCAAGCTCTACGTCGCGCTGGCCCAGGCCATCGAACGACTGCGGCAATAGGCTGGACCTTCCTTCTCTCCTAGGCGGAGTTGGATGAGGGGGAGCGGGCCTGTGGCCCGCGCGATCCGGCGGATCGCATCCCCCTCACCCAGCTGCGACTAAGGCAGCAAGCCGCCAAGTCTGCGCAGCCCTCTCCCTCGAGGGAGAGGGGTCAGACCGTCCGGGACCAAGACCGAAAAACCCGTCAGCTCCCCAACCAGCATCGAACGTTGCAGTTGCGACTTGACGCGAACCGACATTCGTTCATCTGGATCTAAGATATGGATTGCAGTCCCACTAAATGAGACTGGCTCGGCTACGGGGAGAAAATGCTATGAAGGCCTTGGTGATCGCATCGATGCTGGCTGCGGGAACACTATCGGCCGTGCCGGTCACGGCCCAGGTCGCTGCGCCTGCCTCGGCGCATGCGACTCCCATCCCTGCCGCCGCGCTTGGGCTGGAAACCGTCCGCCTGTGGCAAGGCCGTGCGCCCGAGGCGAGCAGCGACAAGGCCGACGAAACGCCCACGCTCACGATCTTCCGGCCTCAGCCCGGCAGCGAGAACGGAACTTCGGTGATCGTCGCGCCGGGGGGCGGCTATATGGGCCTGTCCATGGTGTCGGAGGGGCGTCAGGTCGCCGACTGGTTCAACTCGCGCGGGATCACGACTTTCCTGCTCCAATATCGCGTCGGCCCGAAGGCCCGCCTTCCCATTCCGCTCCTCGATGGCGCGCGCGCGGTGCGCTACGTCCGCGCCAACGCTGCACGTTTCAAACTCAACCCCAACCGGATCGGCATGATCGGCTTTTCTGCGGGCGGTCACCTCACCGCCACGACGGCAGGCAAGGCGGATGCCGGAAACGCCACGTCGCCCGATCCGATCGAACGAGTCAGCAGCAGGCCCGATTTCGCAATATTAGGCTATCCCTGGCTTGAGGGCATGATGATCGAAAAGGGCGGCAAGTCGCAATATTGCATGTTCCAGGGCAAGGCCTGCGATCCGAAGCAATATGTCCAATATCGTCCGATTGACGACGTAACAGAGCGCTTTCCACCCACCTTCATCTATCACACGACCGCCGACAACCTCGTTGGCGCCAACGGGATCGTGAACTTCTATGAGGCGCTGATCGCCAAGAAGGTCCCGGCCGAGATGCATATCTTCGCCAATGGGCCGCATGGCTCCGGCTTTGGTGGCGCGGACCCGGCGCTCGCGCGCTGGCCCGAACTGCTCGAACTATGGCTGCGCGGCCAGGGTCTGTTGAAGAAGGAGCCCTGAACGGCGCCTTCAGGACATGCGCGTCCAGCGCTCCAGCGTCACCCAGCCTTCGACATAATTGGCGTAATATAGTCCAAACAGCACCGCCGACAGGATGGTCGCGCGGATCGCGACCATGCCGGGGCGGAAGTTGCTGGGCGCGCTGTCAGCCTGCCCTTTCAGCATCACCTCGCCCGTTTCGTCAGGCGTGCGGATGCCGAAGGGCAGCACAATGAATGCGCTGATCACCCAGAACAGCACATAGATGGCGAGGATGGCGTACCAGTTCATGGGCGGCGGCTTAGAGCATTTTGACGTTGGCTGGAACAGCTAACGGCATGATCCGCTCCCGGATCATGCTCACGCGCGAATGAGCAACACGTCCACTATGGGTTTCTTCCCCGTCCAGCGTGTCGCCGTCCGCCGCACCGCGAGCCGCACCCGTTCGCGCAGCGCCTCTTCCTCCTGAGACCCCTTGGCTGCGGCGCCCGCCGCTTCCTGCGCCGCTTCTTCCAGGAACGCCGCCTTGTCCTCTTCGACCGGCACGCCCTGGGTCCTCACTGCCGGAGCACCGATCACCCTGCCCTTGCCGTCCAGCGCCACCGCGACGCTGATCTGCCCGTGCAGCGCGACCTTCCGCCGCTCGTTCATCGTCGAACCATCGGCCGGCAGGATGACGTCGCCATCCAGAACCAGTCGCCCGGTCGCCTCTTTACCGATGATCTCAGGGCCGTTGGGCGCCAGCCGCAGCATGTCGCCATTGGACTGCACCACCGCATGCGGGATGCCGGTCGTCAGCCCCAGCCGCGCCTGCTCCGCCATGTGCCGCCGTTCGCCATGCACGGGCAGCAGGATCTGCGGCCGCACCCAGCGATACATCGCCTCCAGCTCCGGCCGCCCCGGATGGCCCGACACATGCACTTCCGCCTGCCGGTCCGTGACCATCAATATGCCCTTGGTCGCCAGTGCATTTTGAATGCGGCCAATGGCGATTTCATTGCCCGGAATCTGCTTGGACGAGAAGACGACCAGATCGCCCGCGTCCAGCTTGATCGGGTGGCTGTCGAACGCGATCCGGGAAAGCGCCGCGCGCGCTTCGCCCTGCCCGCCCGTGGCGATGATCATCACCTCATTGTGGGGCAGCGCCATCACATCGTCCCAATCGACGGTCGAGGGGAAATCCTTGAGATAGCCCGCCGCCCGCGCGGTCGAAATGATCCGGTCAAGCGAGCGTCCCGCCACGCAGAGCTTGCGCCCCGTGGCCGCCGCGACCTCGCCCAGCGTCTGCAGCCGCGCCGCGTTGGACGCGAAAGTGGTGACGAGCACCCGCCCCTTCGCACCCGCGATCGTCTGCATCAGCCCTTCGCGCACATCGCCTTCGGACCCGCTAGCTTCGGCATTGAACACATTGGTGCTGTCGCACACCAGCGCCAGCACGCCCTCATCCCCGATCGCCGTCAGTTCCTCGGGCGTGGAAGGCTGCCCCAGCAGCGGCTTTTCATCCAGCTTCCAGTCGCCGGTGTGGAAAATCCGGCCATGGGGCGTGTCGATCAGCACCGCATTGCCTTCGGGAATCGAATGGGCCAGCGGCACATAGCGGAAGCCGAACGGCCCCAGCGCGAAGCTGCCCTCATTGTCGATGACGTTCAGCTCGACCTCTTCGGTCAGCCGTTCCTCCTCCAGCTTCAGCCGGATCAGCCCTGCGGTGAACGGCGTCGCGTAAAGCGGCACGCCCAGGTCCGCCGCCAGATAGGGGATCGCGCCGATATGATCCTCATGCCCGTGGGTCAGGACGATGCCCAGCAGGTCCTCCCGCCGCTTTTCGATGAAGCTCAGGTCCGGCAGCACCAATTCCACGCCGGGATAAGCTGGATCGGCGAAGGTCAGGCCCAGATCGACCATGACCCACTTGCCCTGACAGCCATAGAGGTTGACGTTCATGCCGATCTCGCCCGACCCACCCAGGGCCAGGAAGAGCAGCTCATTTCCCGGTGTCATTATTCTTGCAAACTCCGTTCATGCAGCAGCGCCAGCCCCAAAATGGTAAGGTCGGGCGCGATCGCATCAAAAATATCACTATTCTCATCAAACAGGACGGCCAGGCCGCCTGTCGAAATCACCTTTGCGGGACGGCCAATCTCCGCCCGTATCCGGGCCACGAGGCCCTCCATCATCGCCACATAGCCCCAGAAGACGCCGATGTGCATCTGCGCTTCGGTCGTCCGACCGATAACCGACCGGTTCTCCGGCGGCGCGATCGCGATCTTCGGCAGCTTGGCGGCGGCAGCCACCAGAGCATCCAGCGACAGGTTGATGCCCGGCGCGATGATGCCGCCCTTGTAGCTTCCATGATAATCGATGACGTCGAATGTCGTCGCCGTGCCGAAATCGATGACGATCAGATCGCCTTCATAAAGATGGTGGGCGGCGATCGCATTTACAACCCGGTCCGCTCCCACCGACGACGGCTCCGCCACGTCCAGTTCAATGCCCCATTCCACCGGCGCCTGTCCCGCGATCAGCGGATGCACCCGGAAATATTTTTCCGACAGCACAGTGAGATTATGGAGCGCGCGCGGCACCACCGTCGCCAGGATGACCGCGCTGACATCGCTGATCGCATAGCCTTCCAGCATCAGCAACTGGTTCAGCCACACCGCATATTCGTCCGCCGTGCGGCGCGGATCGGTGGCGATACGCCAGCGCGCGCGGATCTCCCGTCCGTCCAGCAGCGCGAAAACCACATTGGTGTTGCCCGCATCGATTGCGAGAAGCATGGCCCGTCCCCCGGGTTCAGATGAGAAGGATGTCGCCGGCATGAATGGCACGGGCTTCCCCGTTCGCCAAGCGCAGGATCAACATGCCCTGCCGATCGAGCGTGTCGAACCTGCCCTCCACCACGTCGCCATCCGGCTGGACGACGCGCATCGCCGTCCCGGCGGGATGCGCATTGACCAGCCAGTGCGCGCGCACCGGCTCCAGCCCCTGCGCGCGCCAGAGCCCGAGCCAATGGGCGAACAGCTCCGCCAGTCGCTCGACCAGCACGCCCGCGTCGGCATCCTGCGCACCTTGCGCGGCGAGGCTCGTCACCGGCCGATCGAGCCCCGTCGGATGCCCCGTGACATTGACGCCGACGCCGATGACGATCGCGTCGCCCGACCGTTCCAGCAGGATGCCCGCGATCTTCGCGCCGTCGACCAGTATATCATTGGGCCATTTGATCCGCGCCTGCCCCGAACATAGCGGCGCGAGCAGGGCATGCACGGCATTGGCCGCCACAAGCGCCAGGCTATGGGCCGGCGGATCTTCGGCGCGGATGCGCACAAGCGTCGAGCAATAGAGATTGCCGCCCGGGCTTTCCCAGGATCGTCCCATCCGGCCCCTGCCGCCGGTCTGCCGTCCTGCCCTCAACCAGCTTCCTTCGGCTACCCCCTGCCCCGCCAACGCCAGCATGTCGGCATTGGTGGAGCCGGTCTCCTCGACGAAACGGATAGCGCTCAGAACAACGACGCCGCTGCCGCCGCGCTCGCCTTGTCGAGCACGGGGTTCAGCAGATAGCCGATGACGATCACCACCGCGCAGGCGGTCAGGATGACATTCTCGACCACGCCGCCGCGCGCTTCGTATGCTGCCGCCGGATCATCGAAATACATCGTCTTGATGATCTTGAGATAATAGAAGGCCCCGATCACCGAAGCCGCGATGCCGAAGGCGGCAAGCCCCGTCAGCCCCGCCGCGACCGCCGCATCGAACACCAGGAACTTCGCCCAGAAGCCAAAGAGCGGCGGGATACCAGCCATGGAGAACATGAAGATGGCGAGCGCCGCCGCCAGCCCCTTGCGCGATTGCGACAGGCCCGACAGGCTGGCGATCGTCTCGACCGGCTTGCCGTCGACATCGCGCATCTGGAGGATACAGGCGAAACCGCCGATCGTCATGACCACATAGATCGCCATATAGCTCATCGTCGCAGCGACGCCTGCTGGCGTGGCGGCGGCCAGGCCGATCAGCGCGAAACCGACATTGTTG
>DASVOF010000027.1:0-48998 GCA_036383495.1 Sphingobium sp.
CCCCCCCCCCCCCCCCCCCCCCCCCCCCCCCCCCCCCCCCCCCCCCCCCCCCCCCCCCCCCCCCCCCCCCCCCCCCCCCCCCCCGGAGCACGCGCCCAGAAGCGCAACCAACATGAGAACGGGGACGAAGCGTTGCGGAGAGATCATCTTGGCCGGAACCTCATAATCCTGAACCGTTCGCCTGCCCCGCGCGATAGATAGAAAAGGCCGGTTTGGCGACCGAGCAGCGCATTAACTGGCGGACATAGGCCGGACGGCGGCCCTGACCAGCGGTAGGAAATATCGACACGGTAGGATTGCCGGCGCGGTCCTTTGACCAAGGTTTGCGGAACTACGCTGCCTCCGCCGTCAGCCTTGGAGAACACACCTGTTCCGATGACGATAATGTCCGCTTGTGCCTTCAGGGAAGATTCTGGAAGGGGAGCAGGTGGCGAACAAGCAAAGGCAGGCCAAGGAAAGCAACCCGCCAATCCAAGAATAAGAATATTTCTTGCTGCGGAAATCATTCTATTCAGAATCCCCATCACTCGCAAAATATGCAGGTAATCCCGAGATATTAACATCCGCTTCGTTCAATTTTTTGGAATCTATGTGCTGCCAGCTTATCCTATCCCGGCCCCCATCGCCTTGTCGGCGGCAGGCGTCGGCATGGCGACCTGAGCGATGGCGGTTTGCACATGTCCGGCGCGTTCGTTGATCGCGGACACCAGCTTGCCGCGATCATTGGTGAAGATGGTCGCCGATTCCTTGGCGCGGGAAATCCCGACATAGAAGCTCTTTTGATCGACAAGGTTGGTCGCCTTGCTGTCGGCATGGATGATAACATGATCGGCAGTACGGCCTTGGGCGGCAAATGCGGTTTCGACATAGGCATGGGCGATGTGCCGGTCACGCGCGGCATCGAGATTCAGTGTCTCGGTCTTGCCCGGCGCGGTCTCGATGGTGGCGGTGCGGATCTGTTCGTCCACGGCGATCACCTCGCCCCGCGCACCGTTGATCCGTCCGGCTTCGCGGTCGTTGCGGGTAAAGCGAATGCTGTCGCCGGATTTGAGTTCGAGCGGCTGCGGCTCGAAAGCCTGCACCTTGCCCGCGCCCCATTGCCGCAACCGCCAATCCACCTCGCGCCCGTCCTCCGATTTGAGGGTGATCGCGGCCTTTGCCGGGTCGATGGATTCCACCCGGTAGGCTTCTCCCCGCGCCACGCCCTTGTCGGCATAGTCGCGGGTGAACCGGACAACATCGCCCCTGTCGTAGCTCAAGGGATCGCGGGCCTCGGCGCGGGTCAGCCCCTTGTTGGCAAGGCTCTGCATGGTGGTGGCGGGACCGGAAAGCACGCCGGACTTGGCGAGCGCGGCCCGAATATCGGCGGTCAGGGCGTCCCGCCCTTCGCGCGATGGCTCGATAACGATGGTGCGGGCGCGACTGGCCTTGTCCAGCCCGGCATATTGCTCGGCGATGGCAGCGAATCGTTCGCCCCGGTCGGCATTCTCGACGATCTGACCACCGCCACGATCCAGCGCGGCCAGCGCCTTTCTGGCGTCCCCTTCGATGGATGCCAGAACCGCGTCTTTGGTTGCCGTGTTGGTTTGCCGCACGATCTCGCCCAGCTTGGCGGTTTCCATGCCCGCGCCCTGCAACTGTGCGAAGGCCGCGCCTGCCTCGACCGATCCCAACTGCTTCACGTCGCCAACAAGGATGACGCGGGCGTTATGCTTCTCGGCCAGGTCGAACAGTCGGGCGGTATCACGTGCCGACAATAAAGACGCCTCATCGACGATCCATGCGGCGGGCTGGCCCAGATGGGGCCGTTCGGGTGACAACAAATGCCGGGCGACGGTATCGCTGCGCGTACCAAGCGCCTCGCCCAGCACCATCGCCGCCGATGCGGTGGGCGCAAGCGCGACAACGGGAACCCCGCGCGCCTCGGCCTCGCGGGCAAAGGTCGCCAGAACGGTCGTGGTCTTCGCGGTGCCCGCATAGCCCTGCAAGGCGGTGATGCGGTTGCGGCTGGTCAGTAGCTGCTCTGCGGCGGTGCGCTGATCGGCATTCCAGCCAAAGCCCACGCGCTCGGCCTGCGTCGCCGCATTGGCGACGGCCTTGGCGGCGGCAAGCGGCGACGCGATAGGCGAGAATGCAACGCGCCCCTCCGCCTCGATCCGTAGCATCTTGGCTTCGGTTTCGACATTGACGCGGGTGGTAAACCCAGCGAACTCCGCCCCGCGCCGATCAATGTGGGTACGGTCGATCAATTCGCCCTGCTTGGTTGCCGCCGCGATGGCATCGCCGATCTGTGCATAGCTGACCTTGCCCAGCCCGATGCGCCCGGCTTCCTCCTGCAAGGCGGCGGTGGAAAACACTGATTGGCGTTCGCCCAGTTTGTCGGCGGCGTGGGCGACGACGCGGCTGGCGGTGCTATCGCCCTGCATTTCCATGATGGCGTGGTGATCCTTGCTGGCTGCTACTGCCTCAGCATCGCGGACCATCGCCAACCGTGCCTCCGGCCCGAACCCGGCTTCGCTCGCCGTCTCCCGCCAATCCGCGACAAGGGATGCAGGATCGGCGGCGACCTTGGCCTGCCGGGTATCGAGCGCAGCAATCTGCTTTTCGGCGGCGCTGGCATCATTACGGGTTGTGCCGCGTTCGCCAAGCGCGGCCTCGATCTCCGCGCTGCGGGTGCTGAAAACGGCCAGCACCTCGCCGGACACGCCCTTGATCTCGAATAGCGAGTCTTTGCCGTTCTCGATCTCATAGCCCAGCTCGCGGACCTTCAACGCCAGCTCCTGCCGGTAAATCGCGCCGATCTGCTTTTGAAGCTGATAGATCGCGCGGGGCTCAAGGCTGCGCCATGTGCCATCCTCACCCCGCGTCGCGTTCAGAATGACATTGTGCGTATGTAACTGCGGGTCTTGCGCGCGGCTGGTCCCGTGCTGAAAACTGGCGATCACGAGATTGCCGGTGGCCTCGCGGTTCACCGCGCCGCCGTCCCGGATGCGGGTAGCGGCCATATGCTGCTCGACATGGGCAAGCGCGGTTTTGACCGCTGCCCCGTGGGCCGCGATCAATCGCCGGTCGCCCGCCACCTCGGCCATGATCGACACGGACTTGGGCGCGCTCAAGGTTACGTCCCAGCCGGGCCGGTGTTCCAGCTTGCCGTCGCGGGTCGTTCCCAACTGCTGGTCGGCAACCTTGCCGTCCAGCAAATCGCGGAACTGGTCGCGGTCAACATCACCGGACAGGCCAAGCTCTTCAGCACCCTTGCCCTGCCATTCTGACGGGGACAGGCCATCCCCGGCATAATAATCGTCGGCCTCATAATAGCTGCTGGCCTGTGCCGAACTGGTCAGCGCGGAAACGGACGCGACCATCAGACTGGCCCCTCGCTGTCGGGTGACGGTGCCGCTGGCGGTGGAGTCGCTGGGGCTGCGGTCGATGCCTGCTCCCAGAGGGTGGTCTTCGGATCGCCGGGGACGAATCCGGGCTGACGGGCAGGCCCGCGCCGCGCGACATGATCGGCAGTGAGCCTGATCCGGGCGACCGGCAAGCCATCAGGGAACAGAAAATAGCCCTCAAACTTGGGCAGGCGCAATTCGCTTTCCAATATGGCGGGGCGCATCTTGCGGGTCCGGCCCAAGGTGGTGCGCGGCGTGTTGTCGTCCTCGGCCAGCGCATCGGTCATGGTCTGGATTTCGACCTCGCACTCGCCGATGGTCTGGCTGGCCCATTGCCGGGTTTCGCTGTCGATGGTTTGCAGGAACAGCTTGGTGTTGCAGCAACCCAGCATGGATTCGGCGATCTGCGGCCCATAGCGGTGCCGCATCTGGCCCAGCGCCTGAAAGGTAAGGACGACTGCCGCGCCGAATTTGCGGCCCTCCGGCAGCAGTCGCGCCAGATTATCGACGCGGGGCAGGTCGGCCAGTTCGTCCAGCACGAACCAGATGCGCCGGTCGGCGGAAGGCGGCAAGCCCAGCACGGCGCTGGCCGCACATTCGAGCCAGCAGGCCAGCAAGGGCTTGGACGCCTCGAAATAGTCCTCCTTGCGCGGCACGAATATCCACGGGCGCGCGCCCGAACGCTTGTCCAGCCCGTGGATGAAGTCGCGGAAGGCGAAGGGCTTGCCGCCGCTGTCTTCGGCGCGAAGAAACTGGATCAGGTTTGCGGCCTTGGCGAGCATGAACAAGACGCTGCCCGTCGCCCGGTCGGCATCATCGGCAAAGGTCCGCGCCGACGACGTGCGTTCCAGCCATATCTTGAGTTCATCCTTGCTCTTGACCTGAAGCGCATCGAGCAACGCGGCCAAGGTGCCATTGCCCTCTTTCCAGAGCGTGGCGATCATGTTGGCGACAAGGATGCGGCTGGTGTCCAGCCATACGTCGCTATCCTGATGCCCGGTTTCGGTGATGAACTGATGCGCGATCCGGGCGGCGTCGGCGGGGTGGGCGATCTCGGCAAAAGGCGACCAGAAGGCGCAGCGGGCATCGAACGGGTTCAGGATCACGTCGCCGCGTTCGGGCCGGTAATAATGCGCGATGAACTCGCCGCTGGTGTCATAGACCAAGGCGGCTTCGCCGCGCGCCTCGATGCCGTCAAGCAACTGGCGCAGCGCGGTGGTCTTGCCGCTGCCGGTCGTGCCGATCATCGCCATGTGCCGGGTTTCCAGCCGGGCCGGGATTGGCACCGTGCCGATGGCGAGCGGACGGGGCTGGGTCTGTGCGTCGATCTTGGCCTCCGCCGCAATCTCGTCCCGGATCAGCTTGGCAAGCTGCCTCTCGCTCGTCACCAGCGTTCCGGCGATGACACGATCCCGCAAGGCCCGTTCGCGCCGCCGTTCCATCGTCCGCCGCAACAGGAACAGCCCCGCCAGCCAGCCGATAAATCCGAGCCAGCAACCGCGCACGACGTTGGCATAGGTCACATGGGCCGCCCGGCGATAATAAGGGTGCCCGATGACTGCACGGGCCGGAACGGCATAGGCTCGCCCTGCATAGCTGATCGTGATAGCGGGATCGACAACCGTTCCCTGCCCAAGCCATAGCTTCGCCTTGGCTTGGGCATAGGTGCCGGTCGCTTCCACCGTCTGCGGGTCCAGCATCACATAAGGCGTGGCAACCGCGCCCAGGGCGATTGATGCCAGCATGATTCCGGCCTGTCGCTTGAAGCGGTTGGCCTGATTGATCCGGTTATGCCGACGCAGGGCATCAGCGTGGGCGCGTCTATCATGGGTCTGGGTCATCGCCGCCCCTCCTGCGAGAGCCGACGCTGGCGATCATAGGCTGCGTTGATCTCGGCGGTGATCACCTCATCGCTTTTTCGCGCGCCGGTCGCCGCGCTGCGGGCGTAACAATAGGCGGCGCAAGCGGTGAACAGCGCCCGGTCCAGCATCCGCTCGACATCGACCATACGGGTGCTGACCGATGCCAGTTCGGTAAGCATTTCCCGGTTGCCGGTGTCGCGCGCGGGCGGGTTTACCTGTGCCGCGATCCCGGCTTTCACGCTGCGCTGGAGCATCGCATAGACGCTGATATTGTGGCGCTGAGCCAGCGCGTTCAGCGCCTTGTCGAGCGAAGCAGGCAGGCGGACGGTGTGCTGAACGGGCTTCATGCCACCGCCTCCCCAAGAGTGCGCGGCGCACTCTTGAAAAACGGCGCAATTGCGAGGTTTCGCCAGTCCGACAATCCCGCGCACTCTCGCCGCACTCTCGAAAACTGGCGGAAAAGCTGGATGCACCCGTGCGTGAGGTGTGTATCTGAATTGCTGGCTCGATGCGTAGCATCGCAGCCCCGAAATCCTATCCTGTTGGCGACTGGCTCAGACATCGTCCTGCCCTTTCCCGCTATCGGACTGGCGCGCCGGTTGCTGCTCCCCGAAATGCTCCGCCACCCATCGGGCGATGACCGCGCGCGCCTCCCGGTCAGCCGTGCGCCGGTCGATCTCGCGGCGAGCGCGCGGCTGGTCGTAAAGGCCATGCTCAATGATCCAGTCGCGAATGGTCCGCTCGACTGCCTCCTGCACCCGCCTGTCGAGCCGGTCGGCTTCCACCGGATCGAGATGCGCGGTCACGCCGGGGGACTCGATCAAGCCGCCAAGTGGAAGATAGCTCGTGCCCGCGTTCTGTAAGGGGCCGTCGATACGCAGGGTCGAGACTTCGCCCCGGTGGATATGGAGCGATGGGCGCTCGTTGAGGTGCCAGTGGGCAATGGCAGAGCGATAGGTCTCGCCGTCCTCGTCCTCAGCCAGCAGCTTCTTGATGAGCGGCACGGCAAAGCAGGTGGTGCGATATTCAGCAGTGAAGCGCAGATTGACCTTGCGGCCGGTCCAGATGAAATCGGCAAGCCGATCCAAGGCGCGGTGGAAAACGGACATGGGGCATCCTTTCGTGAAATCACGATTGCGGGTGTTCGTGAGGTTGAGGGGAAGCGCAGGCGCGGAGCGGCCCGTCCATCAATCAGGCTGGGGCCGCGTAGCGCCTGCTCAGACGTAAGTCTGAATGGGCAGACCTTGCAGCCAGTGCTCAACTTCGCTGGATCGCCACCGGACCCTACCGCCGCCGATCACGACAGGCGCGGGACAACGGTTCTGGCGAACGAGGCGGTAGATGCTCGACCGGCTCTTGTAGCCGGTGAGGCGCATCACCTCGTCAATGGTGAGCAACGGCGTCGGGGGATCGTTCGGGGGCATCGGCAACCTCATGTGCAATGGCGATGCAACCGGGCTAACCCGCGTCGAAACGGCGCAAAACCGCCCTATCCGAAACTATCCTGATTTGTCCGGCGCGCTGGCCGGGCGCGGCCTTTCGGTCAGGCGAAATATCTTCTTATGTCCGCGCCGCGATGCTCGCCGTGCAGCAATTTCATGATCGTCGCGCGCGACGTGCCGCGAATCAGCAAGCCCCTTTGTGAAAGCTCGGCATGGATGATTCGGATCGCCGCTTCCTGCGCGCCCGGTTGGCCACCCTTGCGCAGTTCGCGCCGCGCCACGGTCAGGACCGCGCGATAGGCGTCCACCTGATGCGGGGGTAGGGTATCAAGGAAGCTGGCTAGCCCGGTGGCGAAGTGGTGAGATGTGTCGTCCACCAGCCAAGCCATTTCAGGATCGGAATTGCGTAGCGGCGGTTCGGCGGCGTCATGCGCGGCGATGGCATCGGCGGGCTGGACAGGTTTCGGCTGATCGGGTCGGGCAAAAATTTCCTGCCGCTGTTTCGCACCTCGTGGGGAGCGAACCCATTGCCGTTGGCGCTCGTCGTGCGAGAACAGCATGATCGCCCAGCGGCTTTTGAAGAGGCTTGGCTCAACGGTGTTGCCGGACGCGGTGCGCGCATCGCGGACCTCATTGGCGAAGCTGTCGATCAACTCTTGAAGCGGCGGCGGGATGGTCACGCCGGACAGGTTGCCAAGCCGCTTCGCAATCCGCCCATGCTGGATCGCGGTCCATGCCCACCAAAGCAGCGCCAGTGCAGCCACCGACGACAAGGCCACCGCCAGCGCCAGATTGCTCATCAGCGCCGAAGGAGGTTTCCGATTGGCGTAGATCAGATAGGCCACGCAACTCACAAAGAGAACCGCGACCAACAGGCCATAGGAAAGGGCGAACAGGGTCTCGCGCTTGGCAATGGAACGCGCCCCGCTGTCGATAATGGCGCCCAGTTCCTTGTTGCCATTGGCCATATCGTGCGGAGAGAGCGCGAGTGCCGCTTCCCGGCGAATGGATGGCCATGTGTTCATCAGAACAGCAACTTAGCTTGCTCGGTGCGATTGGGAAGGCCGACCGGCAGAGCTTTTCGTGCAATTGGATCGCGGTAGCGACGGGGCCATGATCCGGTGGCAAGCCATGTGCGAAATTGATGTAGTTGCCGGCATGATCATGATTTCGTTACCAAGCCCTGCTAGATGTATCCGCCATGAGTCGTGGAAAAACCCTCCTTTGCCTCGTCGGCTTGGCGCTTCTGGCTGGATTTATCGGCAGCATAATCGGAGCGGTGCTCCTTTACCTATACGGGTTAATGGCGCTCTATTGGGAGCTATATCAGGAAACCGGAAAACATATATTCGATCTGGGTGCGTCCAGTTCCGAATTTAAAGATTCGGTCGCTTTTGGGGTGAAGGCCAGCATCATCTTGACGACAATGGCGGCGCTGATGACCGGCGCGCCATTGGCATACGGCCTCAAAAATCGGATATTGGCATATCCGAAAACCTCCGTTTTAACGCTCACCGTCCTTGGCGGCATCTTGGCTGTGGTGCTGATGAAGCTGATTTTTCGACATGCGCTTGGTGCCGGTTTCGCCCCCCATTCCGTGTTTTTCGGTGCGGCTACTGCCTTCGCCTATTCCCTCCTTATCGTAGGGTTCGGCCGCCGTCTTGCCGCTTGAGCGCGATAGATGGGGAGGGAGTAGCGTGAAACGCCGTGCTCTGGTTGTAGTTCTCTTGGGGGCATCCCTGTGTTCGGGGTGTGATGCGGCGCGGAGTGATAGAGCAGCGGCAATCAAAGAACTTGGTGAACATTGCCATATCATTTTCCAAGATACGGATATTGATCGCATGGAGGCGGAACGAAGAAACCTCCACGCCAGCCATGAAGATATAATCTTCCTTGGAACCTATGGCGGCGGTCCACCACAAAATGCAGACTGCATAGATAATTTTGTATCAAAATCGGGCTACAGATTTCGATATGGCATAAACAAGCCCGTTCTGTGATACCCCTTGCAGAGTAACGGAAATCACGCCTTTTCAGGCACAGTCTCGCAATACAGTTCCCATGCGTCCATAAGCCCGCGCCGCTTTTCCAGCAGGTTGCCACGGCGATAGGCGGCCTCGACCTTGTTTTCAATGGTGTGCGCCAACGCCATTTCGGCAATGGCCCCATCGAACTCGGTTTCCTCGGCAACCCAATCCCGGAAGCTCGACCGGAAGCCGTGCGGCACGGCAGGAATTTCCATGTCGCGGCATATCTTGGTCAAGGTCATGTCTGACATGGGCTTGCCCGCCCGCGCGCCGGGGAAGACCAGTTCGCTACGAGCCTCCCGATAGGTCTGCGCCCGTTTGAACACGCGGACTGCGGCCTCGGACAGCGGCACGATATGTTCGCGCCCTGCCTTCATCCGTTCCGCCGGGATCGTCCAGAGCTTCTTTTCCAGATCGATTTCGCTCCACACGGCAAGGCGTATCTCGCCCGACCGGGCGGCGGTCAGGATCAGGGCTTCAAAGGCAAGGCGACCGACGCTCTCGCGCTCCCGCAACCGGGCGACGAAGGCGGGAACCTCCGCATAGGGCAGCGCGCTGTGATGGCTGGCCTTCGCCTTCACCTTGGGTAGCGATTTGTTCATCGCCGCAATCGGCAGGGGCGCAGTCCGATAGCCCTTGGCAATGGCCCAGTCGATCACGGCGACGATTCGCTGGCGCAACCGGCGCGCCGTCTCCGGCTTGTCGAGCCAGATCGCCACTAGCGCATCGCGGACCTGCGGCCCATCGATCATGCTCACCGCCATGTCGCCGAAATGGGGGAAAGCATAGGTGGTAAGGGTGGTAAGCCATTGGTCCCGGTGCTTGGCGTTGCCCCAGTTCTTCTTGTTCTCGGCAAAGACGATGGCGGCTGCCTCGCGGAATGTCGGGATACCCGCTTCCTTGCGCCGCTCCATGATCGGGTCGATTCCGGCCTCAACTTGACTGCGCACTTTCACCGCCCGCTCGCGCGCCAAGGCCAGCGAAACTTTCTTCACACTGCCGAGGCCAATGTCGCGCCGCTTGCCGTCTTTCTGCACCCGGCAGACCCATGAACGCGCGCCGGTGCGCCCGATCAGCAGATACAGGCCGTCGCCATCGCCATAGCGTCCCGGCTGCTTCGCCGCCTTCACCGCCGTAGCTGACAAACGGCCCATGACTTGCTCCCACATTTACTACCACATGATGTGTGGGTTACCATGCAATCTGGGGATACGCAATGGAACAGGGAAACGCCAAAAACCGGCTGAAATCAGCCGTTTTTGATACAGAATGAATCGTGGGAAAGCGGGGCGTTGGCGGAGCGGGAGGGATTCGAACCCTCGATACGCTTTTGACGTATACTCACTTTCCAGGCGAGCGCCTTCGACCACTCGGCCACCGCTCCGCATGCACTGGAAGGCGGCTCCCTATCGTGCGGCGCGGCGGGTGGCAAGGGGATGCTTTCCCTTTCTTGCGCGTCATCAGCGCCTTGCCCCGGCCAAAGCATGAAATCCGGGTTCCCCATTCTTATATCAGCCGGACAGAAGGAAAGGCTGGTCATGATCGTAGGCACCGTGAGGGAGATCAAGAATCACGAATATCGCGTCGGCCTGACGCCCGAGAGCGTGTATGAACTGACCGCGCACGGCCATCGCGTGCTGGTGGAAAGCGGGGCGGGGGAGGGCATTGGCGCGCATGACTCGCTCTATGCGCGGGCCGGCGGCGAGATCGTTGGCAGCGTGGAGGAAATCTTCGCCACCGCCGAGATGATCGTGAAGGTGAAGGAGCCCCAGCCCGAGGAACGCGCGATGCTGCGCCCTGGGCAGATCCTCTACACCTATCTCCATCTCGCCCCCGATCCGGAGCAGACGCGCGACCTGATGGCGTCGGGCGCGACCTGCATCGCCTATGAGACAGTGACCGACGGCAATGGCGGCCTGCCGCTGCTGAAACCCATGAGCCAGGTGGCGGGCCGCATGGCGATACAGGCGGGCGCGACCGCGCTGGAAAAGGCCAATGGCGGGCGCGGCGTGCTGCTGGGCGGCGTGCCGGGCGTGCTGCCGGCCAAGGTCTGCGTCATCGGCGGCGGCGTGGTCGGCTTCAACGCGGCGCAGATGGCGGCGGGGCTGGGGGCGGACGTCACCATCCTCGACCGCAGCCCCGAAGTGCTCGAAAAGCTCGGCATCTATTTCGAGGCGCGGGCCAAGACGCGCTTTTCCAACCGCGCGAACCTGGCCGAATGCGTGGCGGATGCGGACCTCGTCATCGGCGCCGTGCTGATTCCCGGCGCCGCCGCGCCCAAGCTGGTGTCGGCGCAGATGCTCAAGACGATGAAGAAGGGCGCGGTGCTGGTCGACGTCGCCATCGACCAGGGGGGCTGTTTCGAAACCAGCCATCCCACGACCCATGACGACCCCACCTATATCGTCGATGGCATCGTCCATTATTGCGTCGCCAACATGCCGGGGGGCGTGGCGCGCACCAGCACCTACGCGCTCAACAATGTGACGCTGCCCCACGCCCTGCGCATCGCTGACCTGGGCTGGAAGGAAGCGCTGCGCTCCGATCCCCATCTGCTCGCCGGGCTCAACATCTGGGACGGCCATGTCACCTACCGGGCGGTCGCCGAAGAGCTGGACCTGCCCTTTACGCCAGCGGAAGAGGCCATCGCCTGACCGGCCGCCGCGCTCCTTTCATCCGTTCTCCATAACTGTTCATGCGAAAAATCGGGCGGCTCGGACGTTTGCACCGGCATGAGTTTCAGCTGATGAAAGGAAAGAACCATGAACCGGTCCATCTTAACGAGCGCCCTGGCGCTGACCGCCCTGCTGCCCGCCGCTGCAATCGCCTCTTCCTATCGCGGCAGCCCCGTCAGCTATGAGGAAGAACTGGCCCGCGCCGAGGGCGACGTGACGCTCAATATGCCGATCGCCGGGGTCGAGAACAACGCCTGGTTCAACTATCAGACCGACCTTGCCGAAGCGCGCAAGGAGCTGAAGAAGGACCTGCGCGCCGCCACCGATACGGAGGATGAGCGTGACGCCTGGGACGAATATCGCACCGAACTGGCCGACGCGCGCCATGACTATGTGAAGGAAATGAAGGAGAAGGGTTATCCCACCGGCCAGGTGCGGGTTTATAGCTCGGCCCGCTAATCCGCGTCAGGATTGCGGAAATTCAGCCGCCGCGTCACGGTATAGTCCAGCACGCCGACCAGGAAATAGCTGATCCACTGCTTGATCAGCGTCAGCACGCCGCGTTGGGCCTTGTAGTTGTCCAGCGTGAACGGCCGGCTTTCAGCCGCGCGGCGGTCGATGAACTTCCGGAATTCGGCCGCCAGCGCCTTGTCCTCGATCCGCAGCATGATCTCCAGATTGAGGAACAGGCTGCGCATGTCGAAATTGGCTGATCCGATGAACACGATGTCGTCGATGACGATCAGCTTCATGTGCAGTTTGCACGGCTGATATTCGCGTATCTCTACGCCGCGTTTCAGCAGCGGGCCGTAGAGCAGCCGCGCCGCCGCCACCGTCGCGCCATTGTCCGACCGCGACGGCAGGATCAGCCGCGCTCCCTTGCGCCGGGCGGCCTGCGCGATCCGTTTCAACATCCCCCGGCCCGGCGAGAAATAGGCCTCCACCATGTCCAGCCTTTCGGCCTGCTCCAGGTCATGCTTCACCACCTGCGCCCAGGGGCTCAGGCGCCGCGTCGGCCCGCCGATCAGCCAGCGCATCGGATCGCCCGGATCCTGATGGAGCGACGGATGCCAGTGCCGCACCATGCGGCGCAGCGTGCGGAATCGCTGGCGCTTGGTCGACACCCATCGCCACAACTGGCCATACCAGTTGGCCATCGCCGCCACCTGCGGCCCTTCGACGATCAGGCCTAGGTCCGCCCAGCCGTCATCCTCGGGCAATCCGAAATAATCATCCTCGATATTGAAGCCGCCCAGCAGCAGCCGCCGGTCATCGGCGATCGTCATTTTTTGATGGTTGCGGATCAGGTAGCGGGTTGACCGGCGAGCCCCGAAGCGGCCGAAATGCCCGCCAGCCGCGATCAGCGGGTCGAAAAAGGGTGTGGGCGTATTCGCCGATCCGAAGGCGTCGATCATCAGCGTGACGGTCACGCCCCTTGCCCGCGCCGCGATCAGGCGATCGCGCACCATGCGTCCGCTCTCGTCGCGCGCGAAGATATAGTAATAGAGCTTCAGGCTGTCCTTCGCTCCGTCGATCAGGCCGATCAGCGCCTCGCGCAGGGCAGGGCCGCTCTCGACCATCTTCAACCTGTTGCCCCGGATGGACAGGCTGATCCCGGTCGCGTCGCGCTGCCTATCGGACTGCCGGTTTGTCGCCATATCTTGTTCATGCCCCCGTTTCGCGCAGCATGCCATGGCTTTATGGGGTTTTCATTGACTCTTGAGGATAGCGCTGATACGCGCCCACTTCACATTTTTACCCGCTATGCAGGAGCGCCCCTTTTGGCACGCGTCACCGTCGAAGATTGCGTCGACAAGGTCACAAACCGCTTTGATCTCGTCCTGCTCGCCGCACAGCGCGCGCGGGAAATTTCCGGCGGCGCCGAACTAACCCTGGATCGCGACCGCGACAAGAATCCGGTCGTCGCCCTGCGTGAAATCGCTGAAGAAACCGTACTGCCGGTGGAGCTGCACGATTCGCTCGTCGCCTCGCTTCAGAAGGTTCAGATCGATGACGACGACACGCCGGACGAAATCGGTTCGATCGCCCAGTCGGCGGAGGCCCTGCGCCTCACCGCCGCCGCGCCGCCGCGCAACCAGAATATCGGCGGCGACTACGACGGCTGATCCGTTTTATCGGTTTGGAGAGGAATGGGGCCCGGCCTGCGCAAGCGGGACCGGGCCTCGGTTATTTTGGGTGGATATCCGAAGGGCTGCTTTGAAGCTGTTCTCTTTCAACCTTGTCCGCATTCCGTTTGCCGGGCAGAGCGCTCAAGAACAGCAAGGCCGGGGGATCAGGGATGACGACAACAGATGCGGCGCTTGCCGCCTGCATGTTCCTTGGGGCGATATTATATACCTCAGTCGGGCATGGAGGCGCATCGGCTTATCTTGCGCTGATGGCACTGTTCGGTATTTCTCCCGCAGTGATGCGCCCAACGGCGCTCGTCATGAATATTCTCGTCGCAACGTTTGTCTCAGGCCGTTATGTGAAAGCGGGTTTGTTCCGGTGGCGAACGCTCTGGCCGTTCCTGATTGGTGCGCTGCCCTTCGCGGTTCTCGGCGGCGCAATTAAGTTACCCGGCGACTTCTACAAGCCGCTGGTAGGTGCAATTCTTTGGATCGCCGCCGCCAGGCTTCTCTGGCCGCAAACCATCGCCGCAAATACCGAACAACGCGATCCACCGATTTTCATGGCGGCGTTGATTGGAGCGGGAATCGGCCTCCTATCAGGGCTGACAGGGACCGGAGGCGGCATCTTTTTGTCGCCAGTTCTGTTATTTCTGAACTGGTCTAACACTAAAACTGCATCGGGCGTGGCTGCGGTTTTCATCCTCTGCAATTCCATCGCAGGCCTCGGCGGCAATCTTGCGTCAGTAAAATCCCTACCTTCAATATTGCCGTTCTATGCTGGAAGCGCGTTGGCGGGCGCGGTTGTGGGAACCGGGTTCGGCATCCGTTTTGAAAGCCCATTGATCCAGAAAGCGTTAGGTCTTGTCCTAATCATTGCAGGGTTCAAGCTGATGGGCTTTTTCTGATCCATGGCAGCAAGGATCATCTGCCACCATGAAAGGCGGCTTTTCCGATCCGTTCTGCGTGCCCCCGTCCGCAATTGGTCGCAAACCGACCTGCCCCGCCGACTGTAACCTTCACGCCACGCCCGGCGCAAAAAACATCCTATTTCCCGCCCCGCCCCCATTCTCCCCTGTCCTACAGCCCTCCGATTTGCCTATCCCCACCTCGTCTTTGAAATGTCGAAACCTTCGCCTCTCACGCCTACGCGCGCGCAGGCACACGCGCGCATACACTGTGAACTTCGGCGTGAAATGGCCGAAATCCGCCGCCCCACGCCCCTCAATTACCCAGGCAAAAATCCCTGAGCGCCCGTGCGTCATGCAGCGCATTGTGCGGGATGCGGCTGTTCGCCGCCGCGCTGAAGCCCGCCGCGTTGACCAGTTGCAGGGTGAGCCCGTTCATATCCACCATCTGCCCCGGCCCGGTGACGAGCAGCGCGCAGAAATGGGCAAGGTCCTCCGGCCAGTCCGCCACGATCACCGGCTCCGGA
Source organism: Sphingobium sp. (assembly GCA_036383495.1). Lineage (GTDB taxonomy): Bacteria > Pseudomonadota > Alphaproteobacteria > Sphingomonadales > Sphingomonadaceae > Sphingobium. The sequence continues at coordinate 14,960 of DASVOF010000027.1, forward strand.
TCCCCCGCCAGATAGTCCGCCAGATGATGCGCCGCCTCGACCCGGCTCAGTTCCATGTCGATGCCGGGCGGCACATGGCGCAGATAGGGGATGACGTTGCGCTGCACCCAGCCATGGGGTTCCTCCGCCAGCGGCAGCGACACGTAGAATTCATCGTCCCCATATTCCGGCACCAGCGCCACGCTGATCAGCGCGCCGGCGAATCCGTTGAATTCTGTGTCGAGGAAATAACGCATCGGAAAAATACTGCCTGCCGTGAATCACATGGGACGCAACCTGAGCGGCGAGATAGGGGCCTGCGCCGTCTCGCGCCACCCTTGCGAACAATTGCGCGCTGGCGATCAACCTGCCATGCGGGCTCGACCAGGAAGGAATTGCCAGTGACACCGCGCGAACTTATCGACACCGCCCCCGTGCCCGGCGGGCAGGAACTCAAGCTCTACCGGCGCGGCGCCGACCATATGATCGTGCTCGACCGCAACGAATTGATGAGCAGCCGGATGAGCGGGTCGGAAAAGGCGCTGGCGACCATGACGCTGGATCGGTTGCAGCAGCCCGGCGACGCGCATCTCCTCATCGGCGGCTATGGCATGGGCTTCACTCTGCGCGCGGCGCTGGCTCAACTGGGGCCGGGCGGTCGCGCCACCGTGGCGGAGCTGGTCCCGCAGATCATCGCCTGGGCGCGCGGGCCGATGGTGGAACTGGCGGCCGGATGCCTCGACGATCCGCGCGTGCACCTGATTCAGGGCGACGTCGCGGAGGTGATCGCAGCCGGTCGCGCCAGCTATGACGCGATCCTGCTCGACGTGGACAATGGCCCTGACGGCCTCACCGCGCCTGCGAACGATCGGCTCTATTCGGCCAGCGGCCTTGCTGTCGCCACAGCGGCGCTGAAAGCCGGCGGCATCCTCGCCATCTGGTCCGCCGCGCCCGACGTCGCCTTCACTCGCCGCCTGCGCGACGCAGGCTTTGCGGTCGAGGAAGTGGCGGTGAAGGCGCGCGACAATGGCAAGGGGCCGCGCCACGTCATCTGGTTCGCCCGCAAGAGGTAGGACGCTCAGGCCGTCTCGCACTCCGGCAGCGCCCATTCGATCGCGCCTCGCCCTTTCGCGTCCAGAAAGGCGTTGGCCTGCGAAAAATGGCGGCATCCCAGAAACCCGTTATGCGCCGACAACGGGGAGGGATGGGCCGCTTTCAGCACGAGATGCTTCGACTGGTCCACGAACGCCGCCTTGCGCTGCGCATAGGCGCCCCACAGCAGGAACACGACCGGCTCCGCCTTCTCGTTGACCAGCCGGATCACCGCGTCGGTGAACTCCTCCCAGCCGCGCTTCTGATGCGACGCCGCGCGGCCCATCTCCACGGTCAGCACGCTGTTCAGCAGCAACACCCCCTGCCGCGCCCAATGCTCCAGAAAACCGTGGCGCGGCGGGGCAAGCCCCAGATCGCTCTTCAGTTCCTTGTAAATATTCACCAGCGACGGCGGTGTCCGCACCCCCGGCCGCACGCTGAAGCACAGGCCGTGCGCCTGCCCCTCGCCATGATAGGGGTCCTGCCCCAGCACCACTGCCTTCACATCCTCCAGCGGGGTGAGGTCCAGCGCGCGGAAATATTCGCCGCCCTTGGGGAATATCCGTTTTCCCGCCGCCTTCTCCTCTTCCAGGAAGCGTTTGAGCCCCTGCATATAGGGCCGTTCGAATTCCTCCGTCAGCGGCGCGCGCCAGCTTTCGTGCAGCTTGATCATAGCGGTCATGGGCCGATCTGATGGCCCGGCGCGCAAAGCGCTGTCAACCGCGCAAAAGCCTTGCCCCCGACCCTCAAATGGAGGAAAAATAGGTCATGCCGCGCATCCGCTCCCTTACCGCCCTAGTGGCGGGCCTTGGCCTGTTCCTGACGCCCCTGCCTGCCGCCGACGCATTCGGCCCCGCGCCGAACCCGGTGCAGCAGACCGCCGAAGCCCGACTGCTCGCCGAATTCACCCGCTTCGCGCGCCTCAGCGACGGCGCGGTCGGCATTGCCGTGCGCGACCTGCAAAGCGGCGAGACGGTTGGCGTCAACACTGACATGATGTTCCCGATGGCCAGCACCTACAAGGTTGCGGTCGCGGGCAAGATCCTTTCGCTCGCCGATGCGGGCGGCCTCAGCCTCGAAGAACGCCTGCCGCGCCTCGGCGCGTCATTGTCGGTGATGAACCTTATGGACCTCATGCTCACCCACAGCGATAATGAGGCGACCGACGCGCTGGTCGCCCGCGCCGGCGGGCCGCAGGCGGTCAATGGCTGGCTCCAGTCGATCGGCATCCGGGGGCAGCGGGTGGACAGCAACACGCGGACGCTGCTCGCCCGCGCCAAGGAGGTGACGGCGGCTGGCGACGAAAACGCCATGGAGGCCACGCTCTCCGTCGGCGCCCGGGACGCCCGAGACCTGCCGAACATCGCCTTCGCCAGCGACCCGCGCGACACGTCGACGCCCCGCGCGATGAACGACCTGCTCTCCGCCATCAGCCATGGCAAGGCGCTGAAAAGCCGCAGCACGACCATGCTGCTGTCGATCATGGCGCGCTGCAAGACGGGCAAGGCGCGCCTGGTCGCCATGCTCCCGCCCGGCACGCCGGTCGCGCACAAGACCGGGACGCTCAACGGCATTGGCAATGATGCGGGGATCGTCACCCTGCCGAACGGGCGCATGTTCGCCATTTCCGTGTTCGTCATGAAGGATCGCAAGGGCCATGCGTCGCGCGACCGCATCATGGCCGAAGCGGCGCGCGCGGCTTATGACTATTTCCTCTTTGTCCCTGAATTGCGCACGGGCTGACGCATTTCCCTTAACGTCGGTAAAGTTTGCGATTAGCCCCTTGGAAAACCCGATTACGGGAGAGGGAATGAGCGACAAGGCCGAGTTTCGGGAGTTCTGGCCCTATTATCTCCAGGAACATGCGCGGCCGGGTAACCGGGCGCTGCATTATGCCGGCACCACTGTGGCCGTGCTGCTGCTCGGCGCGCTCTCCTTTACCGGCCGCTGGTGGATCATGCCGGCCATCCCGCTTGCCGGCTATGGCTTCGCCTGGGTCGGTCATGGCCTGGTCGAGCGTAACCGTCCCGCTACCATGCGCTATCCCTTCTGGTCGTTGCGCGCCGATTTCCGGATGTGGTTCAGTTTCATGACGGGCCGCATGGGCCGCGAACTCGCCCATGCGGGCATCCGCCCTGATGGATCGATCGACCCGGAGAAGCGCCGGAAACTATAGCGGGAGCTGCTGACAGCTACGCTTGACCCTCGCCGCCGCTCTGCCAAAAGGGGGCGTAATGGCCCTCACCGCCCGCTTTTCCCGCCTGCCCGATCTCGCCGATCTCGCTCCCCGCTGGCAGGCGCTGGAGGCGGCGTCCGACGCCTCCTTCTTCCTTGGCTGGACCTGGACCGCCAGCTGGCTTGAAAGCTACGGCGTCCACCCCGAATTGCTGGGCGTCACGGACGGGGAGGGGAGGGACGTCGCCCTTGCGCTTGTCGGCCATGCCATGCAGCCGCGCCTGCTGGGCCGCTGCGCGACGCTGTCGCTGAACCAGTCGGGCGATCCCGCCGCCGATCGCCCCTATGTCGAATATAATGGCCTGCTCACGGCCTCCGCCCGCCAGGACGAGGCCGCCCGCGCCTTCCACGCCGCGCTTGCCCGCCGCACCGACTGGCGCGCCCTGCGTGTGAGCGGCATAGCGCCTGGCTCGCCCCTGCTCGATATTCCCGCCCGCCGCGCCGCCCGCGTCGACCGCTCCCCCGTCTATCAGGTCGACCTCGCCGCCGTCCGCGCCGCCGGGGGCGATTATCTCTCGCTCCTGAGCGCCAACACGCGCGGCCAGATCCGCCGCGCGATCAAGGAGCATGACGGCCTGCCAACCGTTTCCGCCGCTTCGACCGCCGCCGAAGCGGACAACTGGCTGGAGGAGATGCGCGCCCTCAACGAAGGTCGCCACGCCGACAATGCCTGGAGCGACCCGGCCTTCCGCCGCTTCCTCGCAACCCTCGCCGATCGCGGTCGCGCTGCCGGCGAAGTCGAATTGCTGCGCTTCACCGACCAAGGCGGCGTGGTCGGCCTGCTCGTCAATTTCGTCTGTCGGGGCCAGGCGATGAACTATCAGTCCGCCTTCGCCGCGCCCCGTTCGGCCAAGGACAAGCCCGGCCTGCTCTGCCACGCCGCTGCGGTCGCTCATTATGCCGACCGTGACCTCAATCTCTATTCCCTGCTCGCCGGCAAGGATCGCTACAAGCAGAGCCTCGCCACCTGTGAGGAGGCGCTGGAATGGTGGGTGATCGAGCGCTTCTCGCCCCGCCTCGAGGCCGAAGCGTTGCTCCGTCGCCTGCTCAGGCGCCCAGCTTCCGCATGATCCGATAGGCGAACCGTCGCACACGCTGCTTCTCGGGCCGCGCGCCGATCCGCCCGGTCGGCAGTCCGCGTCGCCGCAGCAGCGCATTGAGCCCATGCAGTTCGCTTTCCGCCACGCTCCGATCCGACCGCCATGTCACCGACAGGCTGATCGACACGGCGGGTCCGTTCTCGACAAAATGCGGCGCTTTCACCGGCACATGGATCGCGTCGCCGGGCAGCAGCGTCACCGCCGTCCCCCGGCCAAGGAAATCCTCCCGCCACGCCAGGTTGCGATGCCCACCGGCGTGGAAAGCCTCGCTCTGGACGGTGGGCGTCAGTTCCTCGTCACCGGCAGGAAAGACCGTCATCCTCTTCTCGCCCCGGATCTGGAGCAGGATATTATGTTCCGGGTCCATATGGAACGGCGTCACGCTCCCCGGCGACGACAGGAAGATGAACGCCTCCCGATGCAGCATAGGCCCGGTCGCCCGCTCGACGATCGGGGCCAGTTCGGCCAGCGCCGCGTCCAGCAGCGCGCCATAGGCCGCATCCCGCTCGACATTCTTCAGCACCACCCAACTGCCGTTGGTCTCGATCGTGCGGATCGTCTCGCCCAGCGTCAGGCCGTTGGATGGCGTATCCTCCGCCCGCACACCCAGCGGCAGCTTGCCGAGATTAAATTCCGCCGACGAAGCGGGCATCCGCTCGCCCAGCAGGGCCAGCGCCTCGATCGTCAGCAGTTGATGGCCCACCAGCCCGTGGGCCAGCTTGATCGCCCGATCCGGATAGGCGGCGGCGAAATCCTCGCGCGTGTTGTCCGGAAAAGCCTGCGCGGCCTTGATGGATGAATGGGCGGTCATCCCTGTCCTTTCATGGCGCGACCAAGGGCTTCGACGCCGTTGGCCAGTGCAAAGGCGGCGCTCCGTCCCAGCCGCCGCAGGCCGCGCCCTTGCAGGGCGATGCGATATTGCACGATGGTCCTGCGCTCGGCCCACAGGCTGTCGATCATCGGATGATCGGCGGCGGCGCAGCTGTCCATCCAGCCGATCGCCGGATCATCCTGTACTGCATGCAGGTTCATCAGCTCGATGAGCACGCCGGGCGAAAAGCGGCCCATCTCCTCGTCGAAGGCGATCTTGAAGGAAAAAGCGCCTTCGCCATGCCGGAAATTGGCGAGCATGGCGATCGCGCGGCCATCCAGGTCGATCCGCAGGAAATGCAGCCGCCCCGAATTATAAGCCGCCGCGCAGGCCGCCCGGAAGAACGCCGCGTCTCCCGCCCGGCACGCCAATGCCGTCCCCTTGCGTCCCTTCCATCCCGACGCCTCCAGCGTCAGGAAGTCCGCGCACCAGTCCTGCAACTCGGCACGGCTTGTCAGCATGCGCTGCTCGACCGCACCCAGTTCGGTCAACCGTTTCTGTAGCCGCCTGATTTCCTTGCGCTTCTTCGCGCGCACATGGGTTTCCCAATAATGTTCCGCATCCAGTTCCGACCGCAGCATGGCCCGGTCGTAACGATGCACCTCCCGTCGGCCGCGCCGCTGCTCCACGCACAGGGCCTCCAGCGCGGCGGCGTTGGCCCCGGCGGCGTCCAGCCCCTGCAGATAGAGGAATCCCGGCGCCCAGTGCGCCGTGTCCAATTGCTCCAGCAGCGCCCGCCACGCCGAGATTTCCCGCCCCTGCCGAATCAGCGGCGCGCCGAAAAAGCAATGTTCGTGCATCCAGTTGCCGACACAGGCGACCGGCAGCCGTCCATGGCGCGGCGTCACGGCCACGGGCAGCAGCCCGATCAGCTCGCCGCCGGCCTGCGCTTCCAGCAACCGCACGCCCGGCGCGCCTGTGAGGTGGTCCAGCGCCGCGCACAGCATATCCGGCGCGTAGAAGGCGTTGGGCTCCGCCACATCCTGCGCCAGGGCGGTCCAGCGCGCCCGTTGCGCCGGACCATAGGCGCGCGCGTTGATGGGAAGGGGATGGGATGCCATGTCCATGACTTCAGGCGCATAAACGTCAATGATTAGGGAATGCCTAAACTGTCTTTTACGGCGACGACTGTAACTCTCATGGATAAGGCCCTTTACATCGTCCGCCGGATTGTTTGTGAACGGAGCATAAGCTCCTCTCGTTGCAAAGAGATTCTCATGCCGATCCATTTTTCTCTGTCCTGCGCGAGCCTGGCCCCATGACCATCCTCGTTACCGGCGCGGCCGGCTTCATCGGCATGGCCGTCGCGGACCGATTGCTTGGCGAGGGGCGGGCCGTCATCGGCATCGACAATATGAACGACTATTATCCGGTGTCGCTGAAGCGCGACCGGGTGGCGGCGCTGGAACAGCGCCATGGCAAGCTCTTCACCTTCGCGCAGCTGGACTTCGCCGACATGGACGCGCTTCACGCCGCGCTCGCGGACCAGACGGTCGAGGCGATCATCCACCTGGGGGCGCAAGCGGGCGTGCGCTATTCGCTCATCAACCCACACGCCTATGTCCGCTCCAACCTCGCCGGCCATGTCAACATGCTGGAACTGGCGCGCGAGCGGCGGGTGCGGCACCTGGTCTACGCGTCATCCTCCTCCGTCTATGGCGGCAATGACAGCCTGCCCTTCCGCGTCGAGGATCGCGCCGACCACCCGGTGTCGCTCTACGCCGCCACCAAGCGCGCGGACGAGCTGATGAGCGAGACCTACGCCCATCTCTTCCGCATTCCGATGACGGGCCTTCGCTTCTTCACCGTCTATGGCCCGTGGGGCCGACCGGACATGGCGATGTGGATTTTCACGAAGAAGATCCTGGCGGGCGATCCCATCCCCGTCTTCAACCATGGCCGGATGCAGCGCGACTTCACCTATATCGACGATATCGTCAGCGGCGTGATCGGCTGCCTGGATCACGCGCCCGCCGATGACGGCGCACTCAAGGCCGGGGGCAGCCGATCGCCCCACCGGCTCTACAATATCGGCAATAATCGGCCCGAAGAACTGATGCACCTGATCGCGGTGCTGGAAGAGGCGATCGGGCGCAAGGCGCAGATCGACTTCCAGCCGATGCAGCCGGGCGACGTGCCCGCCACCTTCGCCGACATCAGCGCGATCGCGGGGGACATCGGCTTCGCTCCGACGACCGGCATTGAAGAAGGCGTGCCCAACTTCGTGTCCTGGTATCGGGATTATCATGGCGGATAAGGCCATGTAAAAAGGCCCCACTACTTTCCTGAACAGGAAAAGTTCCCATGCCTGGGGCGCCTAGCCGCTTTTTCCGCCACTGTGGCCGGAAGGGCGCGCATATTCTCATTCGCAGTTGCGAAATGAATTGCCATGCCTACCTCAACCGGCCTATCCCCTCGTCCGGGTCGGCTTCCAGCCGGATGGGTCGCACATTTGAGGTAAGGACGATACGCCGAAAACGGTGGTTCGTCGCCATATTCGCCAGCACCGGATGGCCGGGCGGCGGACGTGGAAAAAAAAGGGCAGAAACGTGTCGACAGTAATGAAGATCGTTCCTTTTGGTTCCGGTGGTCGGATCGTTGAAACCGCCTGTAGAACCTTGTCGGTCGCATCCCATGGGATCAGCGCGCTGGAGGCCAAGTTTACCGATCGCGACTTTGCGGCGATATTCCTTCGCATGGTGGGCGTGATCATGAATGTCCGTGGCCGCGTCATCGTCACCGGCATGGGCAAGAGCGGCATCATCGCGCGCAAGATGACGGCGACGCTGACGTCCACGGGCACGCCCGCCCTCTTCATGCACCCTGCCGACGCGGGTCATGGCGACCTTGGCATGGTGACGCCGGACGATGTCGTGCTGATGATCTCCCATTCGGGCGAATCCAACGAGCTTGGCCCCATCATCCAATATTGCAAGCGCTTCGGCGTCCCGCTGCTGGGCCTTACCGCGCGGGCGGAAAGCACGGTGGCCATGGCCTCGGACGTCTGCATACTCCTTCCGGCCGTGCGGGAAGCCTGCCCGAACGAATTGGCGCCTACGACATCCACCACGGTGCAGATGGCGTTCGGCGATGCGCTCGCCATCTCCCTCATGGAGATGCGCGGCTTTTCGGCGGACGATTTCCACAAATTTCATCCCAATGGCCGCCTTGGCGCGCAACTGGTCAAGGTGCGCGAGTTGATGGCGGCGGGCGGCGACGTGCCGTGTGTGCGGGAGGACGCCTCGCTTCTAGACGCGACCATTGAAATGACGCGCGGACGTCTGGGCGGCACGGCGGTCGTCAATGACAATGGCGAACTGATCGGAGCCTTCACCGATGGCGACCTGCGCCGCACCGTCACGGGCGCCCAGCTCCTGACCGAGTCGGTCGGGCGCTTCATGACCGCGACGCCGTTGGCGGTGGGGCCGGACGAACTGGCGTCGGAAGCGCTGCGGCTCATGCACCTTCACAATATCACGCTGCTGTTCGTCTGCGAAAGCGGTCGGCTGCTGGGCGCGATCCACATGCACGATCTGTTGCACGCCGGGGTCGCCTGAACATATTGATCGTCATTCCGGCGCGCGCAGGATCGTCTCGCCTACCGCGCAAGCCGCTGCGCCTGATCGCCGGGCGGACCTTGCTGCACCGGACGATCGCCATGGCCCGCGCGGCCATCGGGGACCTCCCCGATACCGACCTCATCGTGGCGACCGACGACTCGGAAATCGCCGACCATGCCCGCGCCGCCGGTTGCGAAGCCGCGATGACGGACAGCGCGATCGCGACCGGTTCGGGCCGTGCGCTCGCCGCCGCGCGGCAGCGCCCCACGCCGCCGCGCCTTGTCGTCAATCTACAGGGCGATTCCCCCTTCCAGCCCACAGGCGCGCTGCGCTCCGTCATCGCCGCGCTGCAATCGGGGGCGGAGGTCGCCACGCCCGTCATCGCGCTCGACTGGGCTGCGCTCGACGCGCTGCGCGATCACAAGGCCCGTTCGCCCTTCAGCGGCACGACCTGCGCCCGCGCGCCTGACGGCCGGGCGCTCTGGTTCTCGAAAAACATCATCCCCGCCATCCGGGGCGAAGAAGACCTGCGCGCCGCCCGGACGCTCTCGCCGGTCTGGCGTCATGTCGGCCTCTATGGCTACACGCTCGACGCCCTGACCCGCTTTGAGGCGACGCCGCCCACCGCGCTGGAAAATCTGGAAGGGCTGGAACAGCTCCGCCTGCTCGAACTCGACATCCCGGTCACCACCGTGCCGGTCGACCCGCCGTTGTTCGACAGTTCGGGCATCGACACCGAAGCCGACATCGCCCGGGTCGAGGCATTGATCGCCCGGCATGGCGACCCCACGCCGCTGCTTCCGGCCTGAGCCTGCCATCCATGCGCCGCATCTTCATCATCCGCCATGGCGACACTTTCGAAAGCAGCGCCGCCGCCCGCCGCATCGGCGCGGGCACGGACATTGCGCTGGTGGAAAGCGGCCGCGCCCAGGCCGACCGCCTCGGCCAATGGTTCGCGGCGCAAGACTTCGCCGTCCGTTCGCTCTACTCCGGCCCGCTCCAGCGCGCGCGGGAAACCGCCGCCCGCATCGCTGCCGCCATCGGCCATGCTCCGGACGGAACGCTGCCCTGGCTCAATGAGATCGATCACGGTCCCGACGAAGGCCGCCCCGAAGCGGACGTCCTCGCCCGCATCGGCGCACAGGCGCTCGCTGATTGGGACGAACATGGCGTCGCTCCCGACGAGTGGACCGTCGACGCCGACAGTCGCATCGCCGCCTGGAAGCGCTGGTTTTCGGCTGGAGGGGAGGGGGTTGACCTTCTCGTCACCAGCAATGGGGCCGCTCGCTTCGCGCTGCTCGCGCTTGGCCTGTCGCCCGCCTCGCTCAAGCTGCGCACGGGCGCCTTTGGTGAAATCGCCGTGGACGGGCAAGGAGCCTTTACGCTGCGCCGCTGGGACGAACGCCCCTGACGTTCATCCCGCTTGCCTGGCCCTTTTCACCCCTCGACCAGTCGCAGGGCGCTGTCATCCCGCAGGAACAGAGGTCGTAGCGGAGACGGGCTGCGCCACCGGCATAGCCGCCTTGTCCGTCGTATCTGGCGCTGGCGCAGCCTGTGCTTTCAGGCTCGCCGCCGCAGTTTGCAGCGCGACCGCCGCCGCCTCCAACGCTGCCGCCGCCGATGGGGTCGCAACAGCCTCATGGTCAGCCTTCACGACCTCGACCGGAGCCGCGGCCTCGCTCACCGTTGCATCCGCACTCGCGACGGTTCCGACCGCCGGGGTCGCCGCCTGGCTGCAATCATCGTCGGTTCCCAGCCGGCTTTCGGAAAAACTCTGGGCCAGCAGGGGAAGCTCATCGCGATCGGCGTTGGTCGCCAGCGTCAGCAGAGTGTCGGTGATCTCGCAGACATTTCCCGGTTGTGCGCTACCCGAGCGCCAATTGCCCAGCTTGGTATTAAATTCTTCATAAAAATGCTGGCCGTCCGCGATCCCGTTTGTCCTCATGAAACGGGCCTTCAATATATTATTATAGCTATTCAGCTGATCATTTTTCTTCTGGATGAATGCATCATATTTACTGGCTATGTCGGGGTTGGCCGACTGGCACTTCAACGTGCCGAGCATCAGCATCACATGCAGATCCCGAACCTTGGCCGCCTCCACCTCATAGGGTTGCCAGCATTGCGCACCCCCAGCGGCGATAGCCTGACCGGAAAAAAGCGCGACGAAACAATAAGCGGCGCTCGCCGCCATTCGTATCTTTGACATGGTGGACCTCGCAGAATCGAGACACGACCCGCTGAACTAATAGTAACATTTTGCCTAAAAAATGCCATGTTTATTAACTTGACAGTGTTATTTTTGGCGCAAGAAAACCCTCGCTTGGACGCGAGCGAAACGGCTTTTCAAAAAAGAGGCTGGAAGGATTCAGTTCTTCCGCTGCGGCACCGTGAAGGTGCCCGAAACGCGCCCGCCGGAACCGCCCGACACGCCGCCGCCAGCGGACCGTCCGTCCACCGTAGACCGCCCGCTGGTGAGGTCCATCACTACCCGCCCGCCGGTCAGCCGGTTGGCCCCTTGCGTCAGCGTCACATTACCCAGCATGGTGATGAGCCGGCTGTTGAGGTCGTAAATCGCCACATTGCCGCGCGCCGTCTGATCCCCTTTGGTGACGACCACATTGCCCGAAGCGTCGATCCGGTCGACCTCCACCCCATTGTCGCCGACGCCGTTGCGATAGGCGACGGTCATCCGTGCGGCGTTGAGCGTCATGCCCGCCTGCGTCACGACGACATTGCCGGACACGACCACGCGGTCGGCCCGGTCCTGCACCTCGATGCGGTCGGCGGAGAAGTTGACGGGCGCGTTGCTGTCATGATTTTTCATGACCTGCGCCTGCGCGCCGGTGAACAGAAGGGCGCTTGCGCCCACAGCGCCAGCAGCCGACAGCAGGATCAGCGATCTCTTCATCACTACCGCCCTTTGAGGCCATTTTGCTCGATGCGCAAGCTCGCCCTGCCATTGAGCGTCACCGTCCGGGAATTGAGGTCCGCTTCCAGATGGTCGCCGCTGAACGTGCCGATCGGGATGCGCCCGTCGACCCGCCCGGCGCTGCGCATCCGCCGGCTTTTCAGGTCGATGCCGACATCCCGCGTCGTCAGCCGATATCCGCCCGCCGCCTGGAACTGCACCGGTCCGTCCACGGCGACGCGCTCTGTATCCATATGATAGCGCCCCTTGCGCGCGTTCAGCACCGCCGGTCCTTCGGACAGCAATATCCGCGCCGACATGTCGTTGAGGTCGACGATCGGTTCGCGCGAGCTTTTCTGCACCGCCGACCCGGCGCGCAGGGAAAAGGGCTGCCCCTTCCCATCCTCGCCGCGATAGAGCGCCTCGGTCACGCGCATCCGTTCCTTCGCCACCTCGACCTTGTTCTTGTCGAGAACGAAGCTCACCTTGTCTCCGCCGGTGAAGGGCGCCGTCACCAGCAGCGCGGCGAGCACGCCGACCGCCATCGGCAACCAGTTTTTGAGCCGCGCCACCAGCCGGTCATGACTTCCCCCCGGCCGCGCCCAGTGGCGCCGCGCATGACGTTGCTGATCGGCCTGGATGGACATGGGAAGCGCCCTTAAACCCCTCACATATGCGCGAAGATGTCGATCTCCGGCCAGCCCGCCAGGTCCAGCTCGGCCCGGTGGGGAAGGAAATCGAAACAGGCCTGCGCCAGTTCCATCCGCCCCTCCCGCACCAGCCTTTTGTCGAGTTCGGCCTTCAACTGGTGCAGATAACGCACGTCGGACGCGGCGTAATCCTTCTGCGCGTCGGACAAGATGGGCGCGCCCCAGTCGCTCGACTGCTGCTGCTTGCTGATTTCCTGCCCCAGCATTTCGCGCACCAGTTCCTTCAGGCCGTGCCGGTCGGTATAGGTGCGGATCAGCCGCGAGGCGATCTTGGTGCAATAGACGGGCGCGGCCACCACGCCCAGATAATGCCGGATCGCCGCGATATCGAACCGCCCGAAATGATAGAGCTTCAAGCGCTCGGGGTCCGCCAGCACCGCCCGCAGGTTCGGCGCGGCATAGTCGCTTCCCGGCATGAAGCGCACCAGATGCTCGTCGCCCTTGCCGTCGCTGATCTGCACGACGCAGAGGCGATCGCGCGGCGTGATGAGGCCCATGGTCTCGGTATCGACGGCGACGGGGCCGGGGGCGAGGACGCCTTCGGGCAGGTCCTCTTCATGAAAGTGAACGGTCATGGACCCCCTCTATGGCTAAAGCGCGCGCAACTCAATCGACGCTTTATTCCGGCCGCCTGAAAAGCACTGCGGCGTCGTTTCCCCGCAAATGTGGCGGCAATCGGGCTAAAATCATTCGCGCTGCTTCGAAAAGTTGATATAGTGATTCTCAAACCGCATGTCTTGCGGTGGATTCTGCATGTCATTCGCCCGACATGTTTGTCCGGTTTAGTCTGGGGCGAAGCGAAAGTGACCAACAGGGCATGAGTTTTGATAGAGGTCGCCGCGGCGGGCGCGGCAAGGACAAGCGCGACGGTTTCGGCGACGACAATTTCTACGGCGGCGGTGATCGCGGCGGTTTTGGCGGTGATCGCGGCGGCTTCGGCGGCGGTTTTGGCGGTGATCGTGGCGGCTTCGGCGGCGGCGGTGACCGCTTCGGCGGCGGCGGCGGCGGCGGTGGCGGCGGCTTCCGCAGCGGCGGTGGTGGCGGCGGCTTCGGCGGCGGCGGTGGTGGTTTCGGCGGCGGTGGCCGCGGCATGCCCGCCCAGGTCGTTGGCGAAGGCACTGGCGTCGTAAAATTCTTCAACGGTCAGAAGGGCTTCGGCTTCATCGTCCGTGACGATGGCGCGGAAGACGTGTTCGTCCACATCAGCGCGGTCGAGCAGGCCGGCCTCACCGGCCTCGCCGAAGGTCAGCAGCTCGGTTTCACCCTGGTGGATCGCGGCGGCAAGATCTCCGCGACCGACCTCAAGATCGAGGGCGAGCCCCTTCCGGTCGTCGATCGCCCGCGTGAACCCCGTGAACCCCGCGCCGGCGGCTTCGGCGGTGATCGTGGCGGCTTCGGCGGCGGCGATCGCGGTGGTCCGCAGCGTCAGCTCACTGGCGAGCGCGCCAGCGGCACGGTCAAGTTCTTCAACGCCATGAAGGGCTTCGGCTTCATCCAGCGCGACGATGGTCAGCCTGACGCATTCGTGCACATCAGCGCCGTCGAGCGCGCCGGCATGTCGGCCCTTAACGAAGGCGATCGTCTCGACTTCGAACTGGAAGTCGATCGTCGCGGCAAGCATGCGGCGGTCAATCTTCAGCCGAAGGGCGACTGATACCGCCGCTTCCGCTTTCGCGGGAGAGGATCAAGAAGGGGTCGCCTGCCCGGCGGCCCCTTTTTGCTTTGGGATGCGCCCAAACCCCACCTCCGTTCACCCCGAGCTTTGTCGAAGGGCCCATCTCGAAGCAGCCCCTTAGCGAGAACCCATGCAACTTCAGAATTTCGACATAGACCTCTTCCTCCGCGATTATTGGCAGAAGCGGCCGCTTCTCATCCGCAACGCCTTCGCCGACTGGACCAACCCGCTGGACCCCGACGAACTGGCCGGCCTCGCCTGCGAGGAAGGCGTCGAAGCCCGCCTCATCACCCAGAGCGACGTCAACTGGGCGTTCGAAGATGGGCCTTTCCCCGAATCGCGTTTCACCCGCACCCTGCCCGACCCGTGGACGCTGCTGGTCCAGGCTGTCGATCACCATGTCCCGCAAGTCGCCGCGCTGCTCGCGCCCTTCCGCTTCATCCCCAACTGGCGGATCGACGATGTGATGGTCAGCTACGCTACGGACGGCGGCGGCGTCGGCCCGCATTTCGACCAATATGACGTGTTCCTGGTGCAAGGCGCGGGCCAGCGCCGCTGGCAGGTCGGCGCCCTGTGCGACGACGCCACCCCGCTCGCGGCGCATGAAGATCTCCGCCTCCTCGCCCATTTCGAAGCGACGGAAGAGTGGCTGCTGGAACCCGGCGACATGCTCTACGTCCCGCCCCGCATCGCCCATAATGGCGTCGCGGTGGGGGAGGGCTGCATGACCTATTCGATCGGCTTCCGCGCCCCGGCCCGCAGCGACCTCATCACCCACTGGACCGACCATCTTATCGACAGCCTCGACGATGACGACCGCTACGAAGACCGCTTCGATCAGCCGGGCGAACAGCCTCCGGTCAACCCCGGCGAAATTACCCAGGCTGCCCTCGCGCACCTGCATGCGATGGTGACGGAAAAGCTGCTCGACCGCGACGCCTTCGCCCGCTGGTTCGGCGAGCATAGCAGCGCGCGCAAATATCCCGACACCGACTGGCGACCGGAAGACCCCATCACGCCGCAGGAACTGCGCGCTTATCTCGACCAGCCGCTCCGCCGCAACCCGGCCAGCCGCTTCGCCTTCATCCGCGAGGGCGAGGACGCGCTGCTGCTCTTCGTCGATGGCGAGAGCTTTCCCTGCACCGGCGAAACCATGGGCCTCGCCGAAACACTCTGCGCGCAGGAGCACATCACCCTCGACGCAGCCCTAGCCAAGTCCGACGCCGCCCTGACCCTGCTCGCGACCCTGCTCAATCACGGCAGCATCGCCTTCGATGAGGAGGAAGAGGCGGAATGACGCGCCTGATCCTGTTCAACAAACCCTATGGTGTGCTGACCCAGTTCACCGACCATAGCGAGGGCGCACCCCGCGCGACCCTGTCCGACTATATCAAACTGCCGGGAGTCTATCCCGCAGGTAGGCTCGACCGCGACAGCGAGGGCCTGCTGCTCCTCACTGACGACGGCGCGCTTCAGGCCCGCATCGCCGACCCCAAATATAAGACGCCCAAAACCTATCTGGCGCAGGTCGAAGGCGAACCTGACGAAGCCAGCCTCGACCGCCTGCGCAAGGGCGTCCAGCTCAAGGACGGCCCGACCCGACCGGCCACGGTCGAAGCCATCGAGGACCCGCAACTATGGCCCCGCGATCCCCCGGTCCGCTTCCGCAAGACCGTCCCCGATACCTGGCTCAAACTCACCATCCGCGAAGGCCGCAACCGGCAGGTCCGCCGGATGACGGCGGCGGTGGGGCATCCGACGCTGCGGCTGGTGCGCTGGAGCGTCGGCGACTGGACGCTTGAGGGAATGGGGCTTGGGGAATGGCGGGAGGTGGTCGCGCCGCAGAGGCGGTAAGGTTGCTGAGCTTGATTCCGAAATTACTTGAGAAAACTTCTCAAGGCCCCGTCGAGAATGGCGGGATCTTTGATCTGGCATTCCCAGAGCGTCAGGGTGCTCCAACCTGCTTCTTGAAGCTTGGATAAAACTTCACGGTCGCGCGCTCGGTTGCGTTCAATTTTCGCTGTCCAATAAGCTGTATTGGACTTTGGGATGCGTGAACCCCGCTTGCAATCATGTCCATGCCAATAACAGCCATGGACAAAAATCACCTTTTTCCTTCCCTTGAACACTATGTCGGGACGACCGGGGAGATTGGCGCCATGGAGCCGGTAGCCGACGCCCAACGCGCGGATCGCCTTCCGGACGGCCAATTCGGGTTTCGTGTCCTTCGATCTTACCGCCCGCATGATGGAACTGCGATCGATCAGTCTTCTCCGGCATCGCCTTCGATGCTTGTCCCCAATTTCAGCAGCTCGCGATGATATCGCTGTAGCCTTTGAAAATGGGCTTCTATCGCGCCGGCTATTTCCCGGGAATTTTTAACCGCCAGGAAATGACCGACAATTTGCGAATAATGCTCCGCCTGTCGAGGTAGGCGCAGCGCAGGATCAAGTTTCTCGGCGATCTCCGCGTCCGTCATGACCTGCACGATTTGCGCTGGTTCAGGGATCGCCGCTTCAGTCGCAGGAACAGGCGGAATCTTGCCATTCATCAACGCGGACCGAGAATGGAAGGCATGGAACAACGCATCTTCCAAAGGAGAGATCGCCGCGAGGGCTTCCACGGGATAGGCCCAAACATAGGCGATTTCCCAAACGTCGACTTGTCGGTTGGCGATGATATCCGAACGCGCCGACGTCAGATGGCGGTTAACCCGAGCGCGAATGCCGTCCCGCGACTGTCCGACGTAAAGAGGAACGCCATTGAGATCGCAAAGCACATAACAGCCAATTTGGTTCGTCAGGGTCCGAACCGCTCTGCGACGATATTCAAGATCGATCGCCATCCAATCACGCCGCCATCGAATCGGCCCGGTCGGGCGTCAGCAGCGGCTCCAGCAAGGTGGACGCCAGGTAGCGCACAACCGGGACGCACACTCCATCGCCGCTTACATGATAGGCGTCATTGTAGCGGGCCGGCAGCTTGTAGCTGTCATTGAGACCCATAAGCCGCGCCGCTTCGCGAGAGGAAAGCAAACGAGAACGGACGGATTTTCCCTCCACCACGATGATCGACTGTCGACTGGAGCCGCCAGCGGGCGTTCGAAGGCAGCCGGCCGTATCATCGAACCGCACCTCCGCCCGCTGCCGCTTTATTCCGGAGGCATCCGTTCGCGTACGTTTGTAAACGCCGCCAACGCTTTTCCGCCCACTGGCTTTCGCCTGCTCGATTTTTTGCAGATGTAGCGGCGTCATCATCGCCAGCAGACGGTCCGTCTCAGCTTTCGAGTGCCAGCGGCAGCCCGTCGGCTTTTCTTCGATGATGTCGATAAAACCGATGTTGCGGCGAGGGGGCGAAGGCATGCTCCACCACATCCATTCTCGCGCCGCGACGTCGGAGAGGCGCGCATGTGCGCCACACAGGACGGCGGGATGCCAGAATGGATTGGCGTCAGCGCCATGCAGGGCGGGCGAAACAGGCAAATCCTTGTCCACCGCGATAAAGAACACACGGGGCCGGCTTTGTGGAACGAAGTGGTTCGCATCCATCACTACTGCGCCGTAGCGATACCCACCCGTCCGCAAAGCTTCACAGATAGCTTCAAAATCACGACCGTTGCGAGATGTCAGCGCGCCGATCACATTTTCCAGCACGATCAGGCGGGGAGCGCGTTTTTCTTCGCGCAACTTCATCATCAGAACCCAGAAAGGCCAAAATGTGCCTGACCGGGTCATCACTTCTGAGGCCGCATCGCCCAAACCGCGACAGTTTCCGGCCAAAGACAGATCCTGACATGGGAAAGAAGCCCAAACGAGGTCCGCTTGTTGCGGAAGTTGATTGGCGCCGATGCGGGCGACATCGCCGCAGACGAAATGTTCGCTGCCCCAATTTTCTATATAGGCGCGCGCCTTCATCTCGCTGAAGTCATTGGCGAACAGGCAGGACCAACCGTCTCCCAGTCCGGCGCGGGCCATGCCGCCGCCTGCGAAGAACTCGTAAAATTGATGCCGATGGATCATCGCCGTCCCCCAATCGTCATACGGCCTACCCTCTCCGCGCATGAATTTGAACCCATTCATGCATGTCATTCGACCAAGCGCTCGAACCGCTCATCTGCTGCTTTTGATCCTGTTTTGTTCCGTAGTCAACGCTTCCTGGATTATGGCGTCCCTCCTCAAACCCGCCGAAACGGAAAGGGCGCCACCGTCCGCTCATAGCCGTGCAGGTCCAGCGCCCGCGTCACCGGGGGCAGGGCGCGGTCGGGGCAGGCGCGGCGTTCGCACAGGTGGCAGGTCGGGCCGATGCCGGTCGTCTCTCCCTTCTCCGCGTCGATCCCGTCGGCATGGACGATCCGGCTGGCATGCTTGGCCTCGCAGCCGATTGCGATCACCGATCGCCCGCGCGCGCCTGACGCGCAATCGGCGGGCAGCACCACGGCGAGGCTGATAAAGCGCCGTCCGTCGAGCGTCTCCATCAGCTGCGCCCGCACCTTGTCCGGCTCTCGCGCGTCATGCGCGTCCCAGCGCGGGCAGGTGCCGCCCAGCTTGGCGAAGGGCCACGCCTCGCCCTCGAACCGCTTGGACAGGATTCCCGCCCGATCGAGCTTCGCCATGAAGAATGGCACGCCCCGCGCGCCCGTGCGATTGAGGCTGGTCAGCCGATGCGCCAACTGCTCCATCGACACGCCAAAGCGCGCCCACAGCAGCATCAGGTCGTAGCGGCTCTGTTCCGCCGCCTTGTGGAATCGGTCATAGGGCATGATGAGCGCCGCTGCGGCGTGGTTGGTGATTGCGATCATGGCGAGCCGCCGACTGTCCTCGTCGGGCGGTGCGGCCCGCGCGACTTGGGCGGCGATCCCGTCCGCCATCTCCTGCGCGCAAAGCTGGTAGGCCAGCGCAAAGAGCCGCCCCGACGCGGGCAGTCGCTCGTTCAGCAGCAGCCGCCGTCGGTGCATGTCATAATGGCGCAGCGTATCGCCAAGCACCTCCTCGCGCACGATCTGCACGCCCATACCGTGCCGGTCCTTGAGCCGCGCCCGGATCGCGGCATGGATCGACGCGGGGTCGTCCCCCAGTTCCGCCGACAGCGCCTCGGCCGCCGCGTCGATCTCCGGGAAATGATTGCCCGCCCGCGCGATCGTCTCGCGCAGCCAGTCGAGCGGCGCATGCAGCGGGGCCTGGGCTGGGGTTGCCGCCATCTGCTCCGGCAACCGTCGCAGATCGGTGAGCGCCCGGTAAAAACGGCTGATCGCTTCGCTGACGCCGGGATAATTTTCCGCGACCTCCAGCACCTCGTCCCTGGGGACGGACAGATCCCGCACCAGCGCGTCGGACAATATCTCGCCCAGTTCGCGCGCGGCCCCTTCCTGCGTGGACGCCACGAAATCGCGAATGTCGATGTCATAGGTGTTGGCGAGCCGCAGCAGCATCTGCGCCGTCAGCGGTCGCTGGTTGCGCTCCAGATGGTTGAGATAGCTGGGCGAAACTCCCAGTTCTTCCGCCATTTTCGTCTGGTTGATCCCCAACTCGCGCCGCAACACGCGCAGTTTTGGGCCCAGATAGAGCTTGCGGTCATTCACATCGGCCATATGGACATAATGTCAATTCATGACAATATGATCAAGTCGTATGATGACTTGGCCTCACTCATCGTCCTTCCGCCCAGGCTCCGCCCATGGTTGAACAGCCCCACCAAACAGAAAGGCACGCCCATGGAAACGCAGCAGACGCCCCAACCCGCCCGCAGCCGCGCGGTTTTCTCACCAGAAGATTTCGGCCTCATCCGCACCGCCATCGCCCATTATCTGCGGGAAGTTCAGGACCAGCCGGAATCGGTCAAATACGCCAATCTCTACCACCGCCTCGGCCGCGTGGGATGAATTTTCCCTATGGTTTCGGTTCTACCGGAACCGCGGGCGGCGCGATTTTCACCGTCTCGAACCGCTCCTTCCGCCGCACCCCGTCCAGTGTCGGCGGAAGGACCTTTTCCGCCGAAACAGCGGCAGGAACCCGCTGCCTCATGCACTCGGCGGCATTGCCTCGCGGCGTCTGTACGCAATTCCACAGCGACCGTTGCAACCCCGTCGCCGCATTATGGATATAGGCGAAGCTCATTCTTTCCATCTGATCGCCCGACAGCGGAAAACCCTGTGGAGCGCTCCCCGACAGCCACGCCATGATCCGGCACTCCGGCCGCCCCGCGCAGAAAGTCTGCGCCACCGCCGGCCAACTGTCCGGAGCTGCTCCCTTGCTCAATTCCACAAGAAAACTCTTCGCCCCCGGCGCAATCGCCACTAGCCGGACGCCCGCCAGCATCTGCCCGAGCGATTCCGTGCCGATCGTGACCTGCGGTTTCCCAGCCAGCGCGGCTACCGCAGCCTGTGCCGCCACGGCTGGCGGCGCGTCCGCAAAGCTTCCCTGCCCATGCGCCAGCGAAAGGCGCGCGATTCGTGGGATCAGCGGCTCACCATTGTCGCTCGTCCTGCGAAAGGCGGGCGGCGTCCCCCACCATCCGCGCCAGCGAAAGAAGAGATGCGTCCCCACCGCCGCGATCTTGTCCAGGCTGCCGCTCCAATAGGGCACCACCCAGTCGGTATGATAATGGGTCGCATAGCCCACCGGCTTGAAGACCGTGCCGGCCAGCGCGGCCCTGGCGATCTCCCGCGCTCTTTCCCACGCGACCTGCGTCGGCGTCCGCATTAGCGCGCCGTCGCAGGTGAAGGTGAACTGGCACCCTGTCGACCGCTCCTGCCCCTGGAACACCACGCCGCACACCGTCTTGGGAAAAGCGGGATGGCGCACCCGATTGAGCACGACCTGCGCGACGGCGCGCTCCCCTATGGCGTCGTCTCCGGCCTCATAGAGCTGCGCCGCCGCCAGACAGTCCATCGCGCGCGCGAGGTCGACCTCATTGCCCGCGAAGACAAAGGGCCGCGCCGCCGGGCTGGGAAGGCGCGAGAAGGGGATGGCGGCATTGAACGCCCGCGCCGCGTCGCGGGGCAGCGCATACAGCGTGACCGGCTGCACCGGCGGCGGCGGGGTGGCCGGACGCTTGTAGCGACTCGCTTGCGCGAGGGCGGAACTGGCCGCGCGAACCGCCGGACTTTGCGTCTGCCATCCGGCCACCATGGCGGGCACGCCGACGAACAATATCAGCCATATCAGCCACATCGCCGGATGAGGCTGGCTGCTTGGTGCGGTGTCGGTCATGCCCGTTCCGACGCAAACCTATTCGGGCAGGAAGTCGGGCACCGACAGGTAGCGTTCGCCCGTGTCATAGTTGAAGCCCAGAACGCGGGTTCCGGCGGGGAGTTCCTTCAGCTTCTGGGCGATCGCGGCCAGTGTGGCGCCCGATGAAATGCCGACCAGCACTCCTTCTTCGCGGGCGGCGCGGCGGGCATATTCCTTGGCGTCGGCGGGGTCCACCTGGATCACGCCGTCCAGCAGCTGGGTATGCAGGTTCGCGGGAATGAAGCCCGCGCCAATGCCCTGGATCGAATGCGGGCCGGGCTGGCCGCCGCTGATGACCGGGGACAGTGTGGGTTCCACCGCATAGACCTTGAGCGCAGGCCACAGCTTCTTGAGGACTTCCGCCACCCCCGTGATGTGGCCGCCGGTGCCCACGCCCGTAATCAGCACGTCGATGGGCGAATCGGCGAAGTCGGTCGCGATCTCCTGCGCGGTCGTGCGGACATGGACGTCGATGTTCGCGGCATTTTCAAACTGTTGCGGCATCCAGCTATTAGGCGTCTGTTCGATCAGCTCCAGCGCCCGCTCGATCGCGCCCTTCATCCCCTTTTCACGCGGCGTCAGGTCGAAGGTCGCGCCATAGGCCAGCATCAGCCGGCGGCGTTCGAGCGACATGCTTTCGGGCATCACCAGCACGAGCTTGTAGCCCTTGACCGCCGCCACCATCGCCAGGCCGACGCCGGTATTGCCCGACGTGGGTTCGATGATCGTCCCGCCGGGCTTCAGATCGCCCGATTCCTCCGCCGCTTCGATCATGGCGAGCGCAATGCGGTCCTTGATCGATCCGCCGGGATTGGAGCGCTCCGACTTGATCCACACCTCTGCGTCGCCGAACAGCCGGTTGACCCGGATGTGCGGCGTGTTGCCGATGGTTTCGAGAATATTGGCAGCTTTCATTGGGCCTTCTCCTGGCTGAGGTCCGCCGTCCGTATGTCGGGTGGGTCAAAGGTACGTGCAAGGCGCAGCTCAGGAAAGAGCCGCGCCCAGATGAGGGTGATGATGATTGCGCCCACGCCGCCGCCGATAACGGCCGCAACCGGTCCGACCAGCGCAGCGAGGAAGCCGGATTCCGCCTCCCCCAGTTCGTTGGATGCGGAAATGGTGAGTTGCGACAGGCTGGAAACGCGCCCGCGCATGGCGTCGGGCGTATGGAGCTGGATCAGCGACTGGCGGACATAGACCGACACCATGTCCGCCGCGCCGAGCAGGATGAGCGCGGCGATGCCGATCTCCATCGCGATGCTTCGTGGCAAAAAGGCCGTCGAACCGAAGAGGATCGTGGCGATGCCGAACACGATCACAGCGCCCAGCATCTTCAATCCGACCTCGGTCTTCATCGGGCGGAAGGAGAAGCACAGGGCGGTGACGCCCGCGCCGATGCCGGGCGAGGCGGCGAGATGGCCAAGGCCCGCTGACCCCACATGCAATATGTCGCGGGCATAGACCGGCAGCAGCGCGGTCGCGCCGGCCAGCAGAACGGCGAACAGATCCAGCGTGATGGTCGCGAGCACCAGCCGATTGGTGCGGACATAGCGCAAGCCGTCGGCCATCTGGCGGATGGGGTGGCGGGTCGTATCGCGGGGCGGTTGCGGCACCGGCCCGATCAGCAGCATCGCGCCAAGGGAGACGCCGAACAGGGCTGAAGCGAGGGCGTAGGCTCCCCATGGCGCGGCGGCATAGGCATATCCGCCCAGAGCGGGGCCCATGATCATGCCCGCCTGCCAAATGACGCTGGAAATCGCGATGGCGTTGGGCAACACGTCGCGTGGGACAAGATTGGGGGCGAGGGCGCTATAAGCTGGTCCGTTGAAGGCCCGCGCGACACCGACAACCGCCGCGATGCCGAAGATCAGCGGCAGACTGACCCAGCCTTCATAGCTTGCGACCGAGAGCACGGCTGAAGCGGCCATCAGCAACAACAAAGTCAGGCGCGTGATGGTGCGCCGATCAAAATGATCCGCCGCCCAGCCGGTAACAGGCGTCAGGAAGAAGAGCGGGACGAACTGGGCCAGCCCGATCAGCCCCAGTTGGGCGGCGGCGCCCGATGTCGTCATTGTCTCCCGGGCGACATTATAGGCTTGCCAGCCCAGCACGATCATCATGCTGTATTGCGCGAGAACGGTGGCGAACCGCCCGACGAGATAGGCCCGGAAATCGCCGAAACGCAGCGGATGGCGGGGAGGGGCGGGGGCCTTCATGCGCCCTTCCTTAACGCCTGCGCAAGCCGATAGGCAATGATTCTGGTAGAGAATGGGACCAGCATTTCTTGCGCCGCGAAATGCCGTTGTTTATCGGGGCGGCCCAGCGGCTTATCGATCCGGGTTCAACAGGACGCCGCTCACCGATCCGTTTCGCACCGAACAGACGAAGGGGACGGAGCCGCGTTCGCCATGGGGTCGGACCTGGCCCTCCACCTCCCAGCCGGTCGACATGGTGCTGGCTACCAGCCTGCCGACGATCATGGAGTGGTGTCCAGCTTCCTCACGGGCCTTGGCGGCGCAAGCGGTGCGCGCGCCATTGGCGGTCCTGATATTACCATAGCCCGACGAGGCGTAGGGTTGCCGCCTGGCGTCGCGTTCGGCTTGACGGTCCTGCGCGATGTCACTGACGATCGCGGCGTCGGCCGCGCGGCGCAACTCACGACCGGTTTGCGCGGCGGCGGGCACGCAGGAAGCCCATAGGGCGATGCAGAATGCAGCTTTCAGCTTGGGCATGACGTGTCTCCCTGCGCGGCCAGATGAGCTATGCCTATTTGAACAGGCTTCCAAGGATGCCGCGAACCAGCTTCCCCGCCAGCCCGCCCGAAGTGGAGCGGCGGCTCGACCCGCCGAAGACGGCGCGCCCCAACTCGTTGGCGACCTGCCGTCCCACGGAGGACGCGGCGGACCGCGTGGCGGACTGGACAACCTTGTCGAGGGTGGAAGGCTGGGCCGCCTCCCGCGCGGCGGCGGCGTCGCGTCGCGCCTGTTCCTTCAGGTCCGCCTCGCGCTGCTTCGCCTCGACCTTGGCCTGGGCTGCGGCGGCCTTGTCGGTTTCCGCCTGGGCTTTGGCGGCTTGAGCGGCGGCTGCGGCGGTCTGGCCCCGCGCCGCCAGAATCTCTTCGGCAGAGTCGCGGTCGACCAATATGTCGTATTTGCCGGCACAGGGCGACACCGACTGAAGGATCGTTCGCTCCCTGGCGTCGACCGGGCCGAGGCGCGACCGGGGCGGAGCGATCAGCGTACGCTGGACGATTCCCGGAGACCCATCTTCCTGAAGCAGGGACACCAGCGCTTCGCCGACCTTGAGTTCGGTGATGGCTGTTTCCACGTCGAGATCAGGGTTGACGCGGAAGGTTTCCGCCGCGGCCTTGATCGCCTTCTGGTCGCGCGGCGTGAAAGCGCGCAAGGCATGCTGCACCCGGTTGCCGAGCTGACCCGCGACATCCTCGGGAATGTCGATCGGGTTCTGCGTCACGAAATAGACGCCGACGCCCTTTGAGCGGATCAGCCGGACGACCTGCTCGATCTTGTCGGTCAGCGCCTTGGGCGCATCCTCAAACAGCAGGTGCGCTTCGTCGAAGAAGAAGACGAGCACCGGCTTGTCGGGATCGCCCACCTCGGGCAATGTCTCGAACAGTTCAGACAACAGCCATAGCAGGAAGGTCGCGTAGAGCTTGGGGCTCTGCATCAGCTTGTCGGCCGCCAGAATATTCACATAGCCGCGCCCCTGATCGTCCACCTTCAGGAAATCATGGATGTCGAGCGCCGGTTCGCCGAAGAAATGCGCGCCGCCCTGGCTTTCCAACTGGAGCAGCTGGCGCTGGATCGCGCCGACGCTGGGCTTTGTGACGTTGCCGAAGCGGGCTGAAAGAGCATCGGCGTTTTCGGCGCAATGGGCCAGCATCGCCTGAAGGTCGCCCAGGTCGAGCAGCAGCAGCCCTTCCTCATCGGCATAGCGGAAGGCGATGGTGAGCACGCCCTCCTGCGTTTCGTTGAGGCCCATCAGCCGGGCCAGCAGCAGCGGGCCCATTTCGCTGACGGTGGTGCGGATGGGATGCCCTTGCTCGCCATAAAGATCCCAGAAAATGGCGGGATTGTCGGCGTAGCTGTAGTTCTCGATGCCGATCTCCTGGGCGCGGGCGACCAGTTTGTCGGCATTCTTCGCGGTGGGCGATCCGGCCATGGAAATGCCGGCCAGGTCGCCTTTCACATCGGCGAGGAAAACGGGGACGCCCAGCGCGGAGAAGCTTTCGGCGATCCCTTGCAGCGTCACCGTCTTGCCGGTGCCGGTCGCGCCTGCGATCAGGCCATGGCGATTGGCGCGCCTGAGATTGAGGTTCTGGCGAACGCCGCCATCCTTTTCCGGTGCGCCAAGGCCGATGAAGATACCGTCGCTCATGTGCCCCACGCTCCCTCAAAAAAGGTCGGGCCGCGCCCGCCGGAGACTGACCTTCCCACTATAGGGAAGTCCGCCATTCCGGCAAGCGCGGCCCGTAACGATCCGCGTCAAATGCGGGTTTACTTGTTGCGGAGCCGGATGGGCAGGAACACCGCCGGTTGCCCGCGACGCAGCACCTGTAGAAGGATGGCGCTGCGACCCTGCGCCGCCACCTGCTTCACCGCCGCGTCCAGATCGGCCTGGGTGGCCACAGGACGGTTGTTGGCGGTGATGATCACATCGCCCCTGCGCAGCCCCTTGGCGCCGGCGTCGGTCGATGCGTCGACGGCGGTGATGACGATGCCGCGCGTGTCCGTGGCGATACCGAGCTGACGGATGATGGTGGGCGTGAGCGGAATGGCCGAGACGCCCAGCGACTGCTGGCTGGCCTGGGGCGCGTTGGAGGGCCCATCCTGCTGCTGGTTGAAATCATCATCCTGGCTCTGCGCGAACCGGCTGAGTTCGTCCTCGGACGGTCGTTCGCCCACTATGGCGGTCACGGACTGGCGCTGGCCATTGCGCAGCAGCACGATCGGCACGCGCGTCCCGATCGGCTGGTTCGCAACGATCGAGGACAGGTTCTGGTCGGGGGTGACTTCCTGACCGGCGACGCTGACGATAACGTCGCCCGGCTTGATGCCCGCGCGATCGGCGCCCTTGCCCGGCTCCACGCCCTGCACGAATTCGCCCCGGTTCTTGGCAAGTCCCAGCGAGTCGGCCAGGTCTTCGCCAAGCGGACTGATCTGAATGCCCAGATAGCCGCGCTTGACGCTCTGACCCTTGCGCAGCGTGTCCACGATTGGGGCAGCCTGTTCGGACGGAATGGCGAAGCCGATGCCGACATTGCCGCCCGAGGGCGAAAGAATCTGGCTGTTGATGCCGATCACATTGCCGCGCATGTCGAACATCGGGCCGCCCGAATTGCCCTGGTTGATCGACGCGTCGGTCTGGATGAACTTGTCGTAGGTGCCGCCGGTGCCGCGATGGACCGCCGAGATGATGCCCGCAGTCACCGTGCCGGACAAAGCGAAGGGGTTGCCGATGGCGATCACCCAGTCGCCCACGCGCGCCTTGGTGCTGTCCCCGAACTTGACGAAGGGCAGCGCCTTTTTCGCGTCGATCTTCAGCACGGCGATGTCGGTCGCCGGGTCGCGGCCGATCAGCTTGGCCGAATATTCCTCACGGTTGGTCAGCGTGACGGTAATCGAATCCACTGAAGCGCCTTCCGCACCGGCGGAAACGACATGGTTGTTGGTGACGATGTAGCCGTCAGCCGAAATGATGAAGCCCGATCCCAGCGATTGGGCCTGGCGCGTCTGCGGCGCGCCACCCTGGCCGCCTTGCCCACCCTGCCCAAAGCCGAAAAGTTCGCCAAACGGCGTGCCGGCAAAGGGGTTTTGAACCTGCACGCGCTGCTTGGTCGAGATGTTGACGACGGCGGGTTGCAGCTTTTCCACCATGTCGGCGAGGCTCGCGGGCGCGCCCGCAGGCGCCGCTGCCTGCATGCCTTCATTTTGCGCGGTCTGCGCGCCGACGTTCGGGCTTGAAGTCACGGCAATGGCGGTGCCGCCGAGCAGCAGGGCGCCGGTAATGGCATAAGCGTAACGCACTCGTGACGGTCCTCTCATGAATGTGCGGAAAGGAAGGCGGATTCTTTGCGAGTCGGGATGCGCCGCCTATCCTTAACCCTCATTGAATGATGCTGGTTCCGCGATGATCCCAGCTCCTCTTTCGTCCTGTTGGGGGCTATTGCCCGCCCTGAAACTGTTTCAGGAACTCATTGTCGCGCGACAGGACCATCGTTGTCCCACCCTGCCTGTCAGGCGCGAAGGTGTAGCGATAGGCCTGCATCGCGCGGTAGAAGTCGTAGAATTTCGGATCCTTGCCAAAGCTCTCGGCATAGATGCGCGCGGCGTTTGCGTCGGCTTCGGCGCGGATGATCTGCGCCTGCTTCGCACCTTGCGCCCGGATCGTCAGCGCCTCCTGCTCGCGCGCGGTGCGCATGCGGGTGAAGGCGCTTTCCAGCGGGGCGCCGTCGGGCAGGTCGGCGCGCTTGATCCGCACGTCGACGATCTGCGCGCCATATTGCCGCGCGACGCGGTTGAGCCCCGCCTCGATATTGTCCATCACCTGGCCGCGCTCGGGCGACAGCAGCGCTGCGAACGGCCGCTTGCCCAGTTCATTGCGCAACGCCGATCCCAGGATCGGGCGAAGCGCATCCGACACACGCTCTTCATTGCCCGCGGCGATATACATGCGCAGCGGGTCGACGATGCGGTAGCGGGCGAAAGCGTCGACCTGCAACCGCAACTGGTCGGTGGACAACACCTGCTGCCGCTCCATCTCGACCGACAATACGCGCTTGTCGATCCAGACGACCTGATCGATGAACGGCCAGCGCAGGATGACGCCGGCGCCGGTCTTGCCGAAATCCTCTTTGGGCAGATAGCGATTGATGATCTTCTTGGGATCGCCAAAGCGGACGATCACGCCCTGCTTGGTTTCGGGCACGATCGCGACAGTGCTGCCGATCAGCAGCAGCAGGGCGATGGCCGACAGCGCAAGCGCGACGGGATGACGCAGCAGGGCGGGCATCACTGACCCTCCCCGGCGGCGGTGGCTTCATTCGAAGCGGCCCGCGCCCGCCGCTTGAGTTCCGGCAAAGGCAGGAAGGGGGTGACATTGCCGCTTTCGACGACGGTCTTGTCGACGTTGGACAGGACGCTCTCCATGGTTTCATAATACATGCGGCGGCGGGTGACGTCGGGCGAGAGCCTGTATTGCTCATAGACCTTGTCGAAAGAGGCCGCCTCGCCCTGGGCCTTCGCCGTGACCTGTTGAGCGGCGGCGCGGGCTTCGTTGAGATAGGTCTGGGCGGTCTGCTGCGCTGCGGAGACGGCCTTGAAGGCGTCGTTCACCGCTGTCGGGGGATCGGCCTGCTTGATCGCCACGCCTTGCACCCGGATGCCCGACCTGTAGCTGTCCAATATCTCCTGCATGCGTTGTTCGACCTGCTGTTCGATCTCGGTGCGGCCGGCCCCCAGGGCGTCGTCCAGGCTGACGCTTGCGACGACCGAACGCATGGCGCTTTCGGCGACTTCGCGCACCGAGGCGTCAGGGTCCGCCAGCTGGAACAGATAAAGTTCCGGGTTGCGGATGTTCCACCGCACCGAATAGGCGAGGTCGATGATGTTCTGGTCCCCGGTCAGCACCAGATTTTCACTCTGCGCGCTCGCCGAGCCGATATCGATGGCGCGGATTTCCTCCACGTCGACGGTGGTCACATTTTCGAAGGGCGACGGCAGCGTCAGGCTGATGCCCGGCGACAGCGTGCGGCTGTATTTGCCGAGTAGCGTCACGACGCCCCGCTCTTGCGGACCCACCCGATGAAAGCAGGTCAGGACCAGCCAGAGCAGGACGAGGATGCCGATGGCCGCCGGCCACAGGGTCTTGCCCCCCGGTCGGGGAGGGAGGTTGCCGAAACCGCCGCCGCCCTGGCCGAAACTCTCGCGGCTGCGGCGCAGCAGTTCCTCGATGGCGGACGGCCCCTTGGAGCCGGGAGCGCGGCCCGGCTGCGTCCATGGATTGCGCGGGCCGCCATCGCCGCCTTTGCCCGATCCGTCACTTCCGTCCGGACCATCGCCCTTGCCGCCCCACGGACCTTGGACCATGGCGCTCACGATGCCCGGCATCCACCCGAAAATTCTCTTCATCTGGCTTCTATAGGAAGGCTGGGTTGCGAAAAACAGTGCCCATCTCAACGATTATTGCCTAGAGGGCGCTGTCATGACCGATCTTGAGAGTTTCGCCGCCCGTCTGAAAACGCTGACAGATGGTCGCGCCAGCACGCCGCGCGTCAAGGATGGGATCATGACCCTGGCGCTGGACGTAGGCGGATTGTCCCCGCAGCGGCGCGATGCGGTCGCCGCCGCGATCCGCGAAGGGGCGTTGTCCGTGCCGGGCGTGCAGGATGTGCGCATCGCCATGACGGCGGAGCGCAAGGGGCTGCGGATCATCGCCGTCGCTTCGGGCAAGGGGGGGGTGGGCAAATCCACATTGTCCGCGAACCTCGCCATAGCCTTGAAGCGTCTCGGCTTTTCGGTGGGCCTGGTCGACGCCGACATATATGGCCCGTCGCAGGCCAAGCTGATGGCGAGCGAGGACAAGAAGCCGCAGGCGCGCGAGAAGAAGCTGATACCGGTGGAGAGCCCCTTCGGCATTCCCATGCTGTCGATGGCGCATCTGGTGGAGCCGGGCAAGGCGCTTGCCTGGCGCGGGCCGATGGCTGGCAACGCGCTGTCCCAATTGATCGACGCCGAATGGGGCGATGCGGAGATATTGGTCGTCGACATGCCGCCGGGCACCGGAGACGTCCAGCTGTCGATGGTGCAGAAGCACAAGCCTGCCGGCGCGGTGATCGTGTCGACGCCCCAGGATCTGGCGCTGATCGACGCCACGCGCGCGGTGAGCCTGTTTGAGCAGATGGACGTGCCGCTCGTCGGTCTGGTGGAGAATATGGCGGGATATGCCTGCCCTCATTGCGGAGAGTCCTCCGATCCCTTTGGGACGGGCGGAGCGGAAGCCGCCGCCGCCGCCATGGGCATGGCTTTCCTGGGCCGGATACCATTGGCGATCGAGATACGGCGACGGTCGGACGCGGGCGATCCGCCTGCGGCCGGCGAGGATGCGCACGGGCCCGCCTTTCTCGCAATCGCTCAGAAGGTTGCGGACTGGTTGCGATCCTGATCCGGCGGGAACGGATCGCCTGCATCCTGCGTCTTCCCCCCATTGCTGGCAAATAAGGAGCGCAAATATGCCGCTGACCCAGACGCAGGATATCGCCGATCTGCTCACGGAGACGCGCACCATTGCGCTGGTCGGCATTTCCGATCGGCCCAATCGGCCCAGCTATGGCGTGATGAAGTTTCTCCAGCGTCATGGCTACCGCGTGTTGCCGGTCAATCCGCAGATCGCGGGCGAGCATGTGCATGGCGAGTTCGTCTGGGCGCGGCTTTCCGACATTGGCGTTCCAATCGACATGGTCGACATCTTCCGCCGCAGCGAGGCGGCGGGCGAGGCGGTGGATGACGCGATCGCCGCGGGCGCGAAATCGGTATGGATGCAGTTGGGCGTCATCGACGAAGCGGCCGCAGCGCGCGCCGAAGCGGCTGGCCTCAAGGTCGTGATGGACCGCTGCCCCGCGATCGACATTCCCCGCTTCAATATCGCGCCCGTGGATGCGGATTAACGCTTTCCACTCCTCGCAAGCCCTTATATCAACAGCCGCATGGGGCGCGCACCGCGGAAGCAGGCAGACCGAGTGAACTTCAATCGGCGGACGCTGCTGGTGGGTGCTGGCGCATCGGCGGGGCTTCTGCTGGCGTGGGGCGTCTGGCCCCGAAGCTATCGGCCCAACCTGAACGTTTCGGCCGGCGAAACAGCGTTCAACGCCTTTCTGAAGATCGACAAGTCGGGCCAGATCATCGTCATCGTTCCTCAGGCCGAAATGGGGCAGGGCGTGACCACGCTGCTGCCGCAGATATTGGCCGATGAGCTTGGCGCGGATTGGCGCACCGTCGGCGTGCAGAGCGCGCCCATCAGCCCCTTATACGCCAACACGATGCTGGCGCGCGAGTGGCTGTCGAACGACTGGAGCCGTCTTGCCGGCGAAGCGGGCGACTGGGCGATCGATCAATATGCGACGCGCCGCGCGCTGATGCTGACCGGCGCGGGGACGTCGGTGCCGATGTTTCATAAGGCTTACCAGGAAGCGGGCGCGGCGGCGCGTGTGCTGCTGTGTCAGGCGGCTGCGGCGCGCTGGGACGTGCCCTGGGAAAACTGCGACATCCAGAACGGTATCATTTCCGACGGAGGCAAGCGGACGCTCAGGATCGGCGAGGTCGCGGCGGAGGCCGTGGATTTCGACCTTCCGGAAATCCTGCCCTTCCGCCAGACGCAGGCGGATCGTCTCGCAGGGCAGGATCTCCCGCGTCTCGACACGCCGTCCAAGATAGATGGCAGCCATAATTTCGCCGCCGACATCCGCTTGCCCGACATGGTGTTCGCTTCGATCCGACAGGGGCCGATCGGCGACGCGGTTCTCAAGAGCGTGAACGAGCAGGCGGCGCGAGGCGTCACAGGGTTCCTCAAATTCGTGCGGCGCGACCGTTGGGTCGCGGCGGTCGCCGCCAACTGGTGGGCCGCCAACAAGGCGCTCGATCTTGGCGATCCGCTTTTCGACCTTGTCGGTCCGCCCGTCAGCAGCCAGACCATCGAAGCAACGTTGGAGGCGGCTTTCGCCGGATCATCAGGGCAGCGTCTCTATTCGCAGGGCGATCTCAAGCCGCTGTTCGAGGACGCGACCATATTGGCCAGCGAATTCAGCGTCGAACCGGGGCTGCACCTCGCGCTGGAGCCGATGTGCGCCACGGCGCGGGTCACGAAGGACGCTATAGAGGTGTGGATGGCGACGCAGGCGCCCGCCCTCGCGCGCGCGGCGATCGCCAAGGCGCTGGATGTGGCGGAAGGGGCCGTGACGCTATACCCGCTTCATGCCGGCGGTTCCTTTGGGCGCAAGATGGACTTTGAAGCGGGGGTCCAGGCGGCGCTGATCGCGCGCGACGTAGGACGGCCGGTGCAATTGCTCTGGTCGAGGCTGGAGGACGTCATTCAGGATCGTCCCAGCGCGCCGGCCCATGCCCGGATGGCGGCGAAGCTGGGCCGCAATGGCGCGATAGAAGGATGGCTGGCAAAGGTCGCCGCCCCTTGCGCCATGACCCAGACCTGGGACCGGATCGCCCATCGGAAATTGCCTCATGAAGCCGCCCGCGATGCAGGCGACGCATCGACGCGCCTCGCCGTGGCGGGCATGGAATTGCCCTACGCCCTGCCGAACTGGGCCGTCGACCATTTTCCTGTCGACACCGGCCTTCCCCTGGGTTTCGCCAGGGGCAATGCACATCTTCATGGCGCTTTCTTCACCGAAAGCTTCGTCGATGAACTGGCGCATCTCGCTGGGATGGAGGCCATGTCGTTCCGTATCCAGATGCTGGGCGGCAATCCGCGTCTGGCGCACTGCCTGACGACGGTGGGCGCGATGGGCGGCTGGCAGGGCGGCATTGCGGGCAGCGGGCAGGGGCTCGCGGCGCATATGATGGACGGGGCCTATGCCGCCGTCATGGTGGAGGCGGCGATGACAGGGGGCAAGCTCAGCGTCGGGCGGATCATCGCGGCCGTGGATGGTGGAGAGCAAGTGAATCCGGATATTGCGCGGCAACAGGTGGAAAGCGGACTGATCTACGGCCTGGCGCTCGCCATGGGCGCCTCGGTTCCTTATGCGAAGGGCATGCCTACGCGCGCCATGCTGGGACGTATGGGTCTTCCCCGCCTCGCCGATATTGGCGAAGTGTCGGTCGAACTTATCCGCAGCACTGCATCGCCCGTTGGCCTTAGCGAGATTGGCGCGCCGATCGTGGCGCCGGCGATCGCCAACGCGCTGTTCACCGTGACCGGTCAGCGCTTCCGCAAGCTGCCGCTTCTGGCGCGGGTCTGACGTCGATGGGAAAGGTCGGCGTCCTCCTCATCAACCTGGGCACTCCCGACGCGCCGGATGCGCGGGCGGTGAAGCGTTATCTGCTCGAATTCCTTTCCGATCGGCGCGTCGTGGAAATTCCCCCGCTGCTCTGGCAGCCGATATTGCGCGGCCCGATCCTGCTGACGCGTCCGCGCAAATCGGCCCATGCCTATCAACAGGTCTGGATGGAGGAAGGCTCGCCGCTTGCCGTCCATACGCGTGATACCGCGACTGGTTTGCAAGAGGCCATTGGTCCGACCGTGGTCGTGGACTGGGCGATGCGCTATGGGAACCCGTCGATCTCAACCCGGTTGAAGGCGATGACAGCCGCTGGCTGCGATCATATCCTGCTGGCGCCGCTCTATCCGCAATATTGCGCCGCGACCACGGCCACCGCGCTTGATGCGGCCTACGCGGCGCTCGCGGGCATGCGGGCGCAGCCGGCTATCCGCACGCTGCCGCCCTATTTTGCCGATCCCCTCTACATAGAAGCGTTACGGGCTTCGACGGAGCGCCAGCTTGCGACGTTGGGCTTGACGCCTGACCTGCTTCTGGTCAGTTTCCATGGAATGCCGGAACGGACCCGAGAACGGGGAGATCCTTATTATGAGCAGTGCCTGACCACTGCTCGGCTGCTCGAACGAGCATTGGACAGGGAAATCCGCGT
>DASVOF010000028.1:0-3787 GCA_036383495.1 Sphingobium sp.
GCGGCCTTGGCCACTTCCTCGAACTCCGCTTCGCCATGCGGCAGGAATTCGTGCAGCGGCGGATCGAGCAGGCGGATGGTGACGGGCAGGCCCGCCATCACCATGAAAATCTGCGCGAAATCGTCGCGCTGCTCCGGCAGCAGCTTGTCGAGCGCGACGCGGCGGCCCTTTTCGCTATCGGCCAGGATCATCTCGCGGACGGCGGTGATGCGGGCCGCGTCGAAGAACATATGTTCGGTGCGGCACAGGCCCACGCCTTCCGCGCCGAAGTCACGGGCGGTCTGGCAGTCGAGCGGCGTTTCGGCGTTGGCGCGGACACGCAAGCGGCGGACCTTGTCGGCCCAGACCATCAGGACGCCGAAGTCGCCCGCCAGTTCGGGCTGAACGGTCGGCACTTCGCCCGCCATCACTTCGCCGGTCGCGCCGTCGATGGTCAGGATGTCGCCTTCCTTCAACTCCCGGCCGCCGATGCGCAGGATCTTGTTGGCGCTGTCGATCGACAGGCTTCCCGCGCCGGACACGCAGGGACGGCCCATGCCGCGCGCCACCACGGCGGCATGGCTGGTCATGCCGCCACGCGCGGTCAGGATGCCCTTGGCCGCGTGCATGCCGTGAATATCCTCTGGCGAGGTTTCGACGCGGACGAGGATGACGGAGTCGCCGAGTTCATTACGACGCTCGGCGGTGTCGGCGTCGAACACGATCGCGCCGGAAGCCGCGCCCGGCGAGGCAGGCAGGCCCTTGGTCAGCACGTCACGCGGCGCCTTGGGGTCGAGCGTCGGGTGAAGCAACTGGTCCAGCGCGGCGGGATCAACGCGGGCGACGGCTTCCTGTTCGGTGATTAGGCCCTCGGTCGCCATGTCGACCGCGATCTTGAGCGCCGCCTTGGCGGTGCGCTTGCCCGAGCGGGTCTGAAGCATCCAGAGCTTGCCCTGCTGCACCGTGAACTCAATGTCCTGCATGTCGCGATAATGTTTTTCGAGGATTTCGAAGACCCCTGCCAGTTCGGCATAGGTTTCCGGCATCGCCTCTTCCATCGACAGCGGCTTGGCCCCTGCCCGCTCGCGCGCTGCACGGGTCAGATATTGCGGCGTGCGGATGCCCGCCACCACGTCTTCGCCCTGGGCGTTGATCAGATATTCGCCATAATAGGCGTTCTCGCCGGTCGCCGGATCGCGGGTGAAGGCGACGCCGGTGGCCGATGTGTCGCCCATATTGCCGAACACCATCGCCTGCACATTGACGGCGGTGCCCCAATCATGCGGGATCGAGTTCAGGCGGCGATAGACCTTGGCCCGGTCCGCCTGCCACGAACCGAACACGGCGCTGATCGCGCCCCACAGCTGATCGTTCACATCCTGCGGAAAAGGCTTGTTCCAAAGCTTTGAAACCAAAGCCTTATATTCGGCGACCAGCGCCTTCCAGTCGTCCGCGGTCATTTCCGTGTCGAGCGTGTAGTTCTGGTCTTCCTTGGCGATTTCGAGCGCTTCCTCGAACGCGCCATGGTCGAGTTCCAGCACCACGTCCGCATACATCTGGATGAAGCGGCGATAGCTGTCCCAGGCGAAGCGTTCATCGCCCGACGCGGTCGCAAGGCCCAGCACCGTTTCGTCGTTGAGGCCGAGGTTGAGGACCGTGTCCATCATGCCCGGCATGGAGATGCGCGCACCGGAGCGAACCGACACCAGCAGCGGGTCGGACGCATCGCCGAACTTCTTGCCCGTGACGCCTTCGATATGCGCGATGCCGTTTGCGACCTGCGCCATCAGGCTTTCGGGGAACACGCCCCCGTCCTGATAATAGCGGGTGCACATTTCGGTCGTGATGGTGAAACCGGGAGGCACGGGCAGGCCGATGGCCGCCATGCCGTCCAGATTAGCGCCCTTGCCGCCGAGGAGATTCTTGTCGCCTTTGCCGCCATCATCGACGCCGCCGCCGAAACGATAAACATAGCGCGTCTCGGTGGTGCTCATGCTGGCCTCATCCATTGTCAACATATTCGCGGCTCTCCTGCACTGATTGCCGTGCGTTGTGCGTTGCAACAAAATTTAAACAAGGTGCGGGCGATAACTTCACCCGCTTTTACGATAGTTGCTCTCCGACTTCACTTATTTTCCCGGTTATCCGGGTATCTTCCCTATTAACCCGCAATCTTCGAAAAATCGGCTACGGCGTGCACAGCCTCCCGCACCCGCGCGAGCAGCGCCAGGCGAGCGGCGCGCTTGGCCGGATCGGCGTCGTTGACGGTCACGCTGTCGAAGAAAGCGTCGATCGGCGCGCGCAATGTCGCCAGCGCGGCCATGGCCCCTTCGAAATCCTCCGCCGTGACGGCCGCCGTGGCGCGCGGCCCGGCGGTGTCGAGCGCTGCGATCAGGGTGGCTTCGGCGGGTTCGGGGGCGTAATTGCCGGCGCCGTGCTCCTGCGAAGGCAGGAGCCCAGATTGCGCTTCGTCACCCTGGGCTCCTGCCTTCGCAGGAGCACTCGGAGCTTCGAAACCTTCCTTTTTCAGGATGTTGGCGGCGCGCTTGTAACCGGCGAGCAGGTTCGCGCCGTCTTCGGTCGAGATGAAGGACTGGAGCGCCTTCACGCGGGCGAGCAGGCGGACGAGGTCGTCCTCTTTTCCGCCATCCCACTCCTTAACGGCTCGAATGAGATCAATGCCGACGCCACTCTCTCGTTCCGCTACTTCAAGACGATCAATGATGAAATCGCGAACCGACGCTGCCACCGGCAAAGCATCTTTCATCTGCTGAATGGCGGCTTCCTTGATTTCAGCATCAAAGGCGTTTTCTTTTATACTTCCAGCCCAACCCTTGAGAGTGGCGATTGCCGTCTCGACTCCCAATTCATCCAAAACAGCATTCAGGGCGGCTGCGCGGCGATCTTGTTTAGCAATCAGCGCGTTGGC
This sequence comes from Sphingobium sp., assembly GCA_036383495.1. GTDB lineage: Bacteria > Pseudomonadota > Alphaproteobacteria > Sphingomonadales > Sphingomonadaceae > Sphingobium. Next base: position 2,909 of record DASVOF010000028.1, read on the forward strand.
GACACGATGTCGTTGTGCCAACGCCCAGAAGGTAGCTAGCAATATGCTCGTTCGAATGCCATTCGCCTTAACGAGGGTGATTATCCCAAGAGCGGCTCGGCGAAGCGCGAACGGATCTTTGGAGCCCGTTGGCCTTTCGTCAATTTCAAAAAATTGTGCGACAGTATCCAACTTGTCCGCCAACGAAACAGCCACCGTCACCGGCGCAGTTGGCACATCATCGCCCTGCCCGACCGGCTTGTAATGGTCGCGGATCGCATCGGCCACGGCATCGGGCAGTCCTTCGGCGCGGCCGTAATAGCCGCCCATAATGCCTTGAAGTTCCGGGAACTCGCCGACCATTTCGGTGACGAGGTCGGCCTTGGCGAGACGCGCGGCTTGTTCGGCCAGAGCGGCCAGCGCCTCTCTCTCTTCGTCATTCCCGCGAAGGCGGGAACCCATCTCCGGCGTTGCATCCGGGTGCGAGGTTGGGAGATGCCCCCCAACCTTCGCGGGGGTCACGATGCCCTCTTCGACCAGCCAGCGGGCCAACTTCGCGACGCGCTCCACCTTGTCGTGGACGGTGCCGAGCTTCTCGTGGAAGGTGATGCGCTCCAGCTTCTTCGCGTGGTCCGCGAGACTGGTCTTGCGGTCCTGCTCCCAGAAGAAACGGGCGTCACTGAGCCGCGCCGCGAGCACCTTGCGGTTGCCGTCGACGATCGCCGTGCCGCTGTCGGTCGCCTCGATGTTGGCGGTGCAGACGAAGGCGTTGGCGAGCTTGCCGGCCTGCTCGCAGACAAAATATTTCTGGTTCGTGCGGGCTGTTAGCTGGATGACCTCGGGCGGAACCTCAAGGAATGCCTCGTCGAAGCGGCCGAGCAGCGGCACCGGCCATTCGGT
>DASVOF010000029.1:0-3593 GCA_036383495.1 Sphingobium sp.
TGGAACGGGCCGGTGCCGGAATTTCTGTCCTTTGGGTTTGGGGCGTAGCGGCCAGCAGCCCTCCTTCATTCGTCATCCCCGCGCAGGCGGGGACCCATCTCGCCTTCGGCAATCCAGTCATGTGGGGAAAGATGGGTCCCCGCCTGCGCGGGGATGACGGTTTTGGTGAACCGGACTGTCTTCCGGCGACCCCACTCCGCCCAGCTTACAGCAATCCCATCGCGCGCAGGCTGCTGTGACCCTGCGACCCGATGATGATGTGGTCGTGGACCGCGATGTTGAGGCGTTTGCCCGCGTCGGCGATCTGGCGCGTGATTTCGATGTCCTGACGGCTGGGGTCGGGTGAGCCGCTGGGATGATTATGCACCAGGATCAGCGCTGACGAGCCGAGGTCGATCGCGCGGCGGATCACTTCCCGCGTGTAGATGGCCGCCTGGTCGATCGAACCATCGCCCATATGTTCGTCCCGGATCAGCATGTTGCGGCTGTTGAGATGGAGCACGCGCACCCGCTCGACGGGCAGGAAGGCCATGTCGGCGCGCAAATAATCGAGCAGGGCCTGCCAGCTCGCCAGAACCGGCTTTTCCTGGACGCTGTTGCGCAGCATCCTGAGCAGCGTGGCGTGCACGATCTTGATAGCGGCGATGCTGGTGTCGCCCATGCCGGGCACGCGGGCGATCGCCTGCCAGTCCGCGGTCATGAGGTCGCCGATGCCGCCAAATTCGCGCAGCAGGGCCTTGGCGAGCGGCTTCGTGTCGCGACGGGGAATGGCGAGCGCGAGCAGATATTCGATCAGTTCATGGTCATGCAGCGCATCACCGCCGCTGTCGGCCAGCTTCTGGCGCAGGCGCGCGCGATGGCCCACGCCGTCATGCGCGCTCTTGTCATCCTTATCCGCCAATGCCTTACTGGTCCCCGTTCGCCTGGAAGCGGACGCTATGCGTTGCGCTTTTGAGGGGCAAGGATATTTAGGAGGTATGAGACGTTGTGCGGGCGTTACGGATAATCGTTAGAAGCCGGGGTTGGCCATAGGCATGGAAGATGAGAACGGCGAAGAGGATGTTCGCCGGGGCTGGCTGCGCTGGCTGGGCGTGGGCGCGGGGTCGCTCGCGCTGATCCTGCTCGCGCTCTGGACCCAGCGCGCGCCAATTGTTGAAAATTTCATCGGACGGGAGCTGAATCGCCGGGGCGTCGAGGCCAGCTATGACCTCAAGGAAATCGGTCTGCGCACCCAGCGGATCGAAAATATCGTCCTGGGCGACCCGGCCAACCCCGATCTGACGGCGCGCTGGGTCGAAGTGGACATCGGTTTTACCGACCTTTCGCCCCATGTGGCGGCGGTAAGGGCGAGCGGCGTGCGTATGCGCGGTTCCTATCGCAATGGCGTGTTGAAGCTGGGCGAACTGGACAAGTTCCGCGATCCCAAATCCACCGCGCCGTTCAGCCTCCCGGATATCGTCGTCGCGCTGAAGGACGCCCGAATGCGGATCGAAACCGACGCGGGCGCGATCGGGATGGAGATTGAGGGCAAGGGCAATTTGCGGTCGGGCTTTAGCGGCAAGCTGGCGGCGGCCATGCCCCGGGCGAGCCTGGCGGGCTGCGGGCTGGCCGATATGACGGCGGCGCTGGGAGTCGCGATGCGCGACGGGCGACCGCATCTGACCGGGCCGGTTCGCGCGGCTGCGCTGGGCTGCCCTGCATCCGCGACCGCCATCGCAAAGCCGGAGGCGGACGTGGACGTCTGGTTGGGCAAGGCGCTGGACCGCTGGAACGGTCATGTCCGGCTGGCGGGCGAGGCGCTGAAATCCAATGATGTCGTGCTGGCGCGACCGGCCGGGCGGATCGACTTTGACGGGACTTCATCCGGGACGGGCGGGCGCGCGCGGATCGGCGGCACCGCCCTGTCCGCCGCAGGGGCGCTGGCGGGGGCGACCGAGATCAATGGCGGTTGGCATGTCGGCCCCGGCGACATGCGGATGCAAGGGCGGCTTTCCGCTCATCAATTGCGTCTTGCGGGGCGCGATCCGCTGGCGGGGCTCCGTCAATCTGCAGCTGGAACCCCTGTGGGGCCTTTGGCGGCGCGGCTCGCCGATGCGGTGGCCCAGGCGGGCAAGGATAATGTGTTGCAGACTAATCTCGCTTTGGTGCAGCGCGGAGGGCGGGGAAGCGTCGTCCTGACCGGAACGCGCTTCGCGGCGCGTAGCGGGGCGAAGGCCGAAATTCCCGGCGAGGGGCGGGTGACGATCCTATGGCCGGGCCAAGGCGGCGGGCCGATCGACTGGGCGCTCGACGGATCGGTCACGATCGAGGGCGGCGGGATGCCCAAGGCGGCGTTGCGACTGGCGCGGCGGCCGGGTGGAGGATTTGGCGGGCAGCTGTTTCTTGATCCCTATGCGGCGCGGGATGCGAAGCTATCTCTGGAGCCGGTGCGCTTTGTCGCCGGGCCAAGGGGCGACACGCGTTTCTCGACCGTCGTGCGGCTCGACGGCCCCTTGCCCGGCGGACGCCTGCGGGGACTGGTCGCGCCGGTCGAGGGTCAGCTTGCCGCGAACGGCGTGATCGCGATCAACCCGCGCTGCGTCCCCATTTCGCTGACGGAGGCGCGCTATGGCGATTTCGCGATCGGGCGGACGCGGCAGACATTATGTCCTGTCGATGGCGGTCCCCTGTTCGCCGCCGGACCCGGTGGAATGCGCGGCGGCGCGGAAATTCGCAAACTGGCTTTGGTCGGCCGCAGCGGCGAAAGTCCGATGAAGTTCACCGCCGACAGCGCAAGGATTACGACAGGACGGGAAGGTTTCGCCCTTTCCCAAGCGGCGTTGGCGATCGGCCCGGCGGCTTCGCCGGTGTCGATCAGCGCTGCGTCGCTGACGGGCAAATTCGTCGATCGCGGAGTGGCGGGCAAGTTGACGGGGGCGGGCGGTAAGATCGGATCGGTGCCGCTGATCGTCGAAGACGGCAATGGCGACTGGAGCTTTGCCGATGGCGCTCTAAAGCTGGCGGCGCGGACCACCGTGCGCGACGCGCAGACGCCGGGCCGCTTCCAGCCGCTTAATGTCCCTGATTTCGCGCTCAGCATGAAGGACGGGCGGATCGTGGCGACCGGCACGATGCGGGCGCCGCGCAATGACGCCGTCGTCGCGCGCGTCGACATCGCCCATGACCTGGGGACCGGACGCGGCAAGGCGGACCTGATCATGCCGGGCCTGGTCTTTGGGCCGGGCCTCCAGCCGGAAGATGTGACCCGGCTCGCGCTCGGCGTGGTGGCGAATGTCACTGCGACGGTCAGCGGGGAGGGGCATATAAGGTGGAACGGTTCGACCGTCACGAGCGACGGCCTGTTCCGCACCGACAACGCCAATCTCGCCGCCGCCTTCGGCCCGGTCGAGGGGCTTTCGGGGCAAATCCGCTTCACCGACCTGATAGGGCTGGTGACCGCGCCGGGGCAGGAAGCGCGGATCGGGATGGTCAATCCGGGCATCGAGGTGCGCGACGGCGTCGTCCGCTATCAGCTGGAACCGGGGCAGAAGGTGCATATCGAGGGTGGCGGCTGGCCATTTTCCGGCGGGCGGCTGGTGCTGCTGCCGACGACC
>DASVOF010000030.1:0-2602 GCA_036383495.1 Sphingobium sp.
CACTTCGAATGGCTAGATGGGCGACATTGAGCCAAAGAGAATTTTTCGGAGCAAGCATATGCGTCGTGTTGTCGTAACCGGCCTTGGCATGGTCAGCCCGCTCGGCGGGGATGTGGAAACGACCTGGAAGAACATCATCGCGTCCAAATCCGGCGCGGCGACGATCGCGCGCTTTGACGCCAGTGAATATAAGTGCCGCATCGCCTGCGAGGTGAAGCCGGCGGATCATGAATATGGCTATGATCCGGGGCTGGACGTGGACCACAAGATCCAGCGTCAGGTCGATCCTTTCATCGTCTATGGCATTTCCGCCGCCAGCCAGGCGCTGCGCGACGCGGGCCTCGACAATATGAGCGAGGAAGAGCGGCTGCGCGCCGGCTGTTCGATCGGTTCGGGCATCGGCGGCCTTCCGGGCATCGAAAGCGAATCGCTGGTGCTGGCGAACAAGGGGCCTAGCCGCGTTTCGCCGCACTTCGTCCATGGTCGCCTCATCAACCTGATTTCGGGTCAGGTCTCGATCAAATATGGCCTGATGGGTCCTAACCACGCGGTTGTGACGGCTTGCTCGACGGGCGCGCACTCGATCGGCGACGCTGCGCGCATGATCGCGATGGACGATGCCGACGTGATGCTGGCGGGCGGCGCGGAAAGCGCGATCTGCCCGATCGGCATCGCCGGATTCGCGCAGGCGCGCGCGCTGTCGACGGCGTTCAACGACACGCCGGAAAAGGCTTCGCGGCCCTATGACGTCAACCGCGACGGCTTCGTCATGGGCGAAGGCGCGGGCGTGGTCGTGCTGGAGGAATATGAGCATGCGAAGAAGCGCGGCGCGAAAATCTATGCCGAAGTGATCGGCTATGGCCTGTCGGGCGACGCCTATCACGTCACCGCGCCCCATCCGGAAGGCAGTGGCGGCTATCGCGCGATGGAGATGGCGCTCAAGAAATCGGGCCTCAGCCTGGCCGATATCGACTATGTGAACGCGCATGGCACCTCGACCCCGCTGGGCGACGAGCTGGAGCTGGGCGCGGTCAAGCGGCTGTTCGGCGATCACCTGAGCACCATGTCGATGAGTTCGACCAAGTCGGCGATCGGTCACTTGCTGGGCGGCGCGGGCGCGGTCGAGAGCATCTTCTGCATACTGGCGATGCGCGACCAGATCGTGCCGCCGACGCTGAACCTCGACGAGCCGAGCGAGAGCTGTAAGGGCGTCGACCTGGTCCCGCACGTCGCCAAGGAACGCAAGGTGCGCGCGGTGTTGAACAACAGCTTCGGTTTTGGCGGCACCAACGCCTCGCTCATCATGAAGGCGGTCTGAGACCACGCGCATGCGGCGGCTTGGTCTTGGCATATTGCTGGTTGGCCTCGCCGTCGCGGCCTTCGTCGGGTTCCGCTTCGTCCATGGCTGGACGGAGGCGGGACCGGCGGGGGCCGGCATCAGCATCGTCGTGCCCGAAGGCGCGACGATCGCCGACGCGGCGGTGTTGCTGAAACAGGCGGGGGCGGTGCGTTCCGCAGACGCCTTCCTGACGCGGACCAAGGTGTTCGGGCGGGGCAAGTCGATCAAGGCGGGCGAGTTCCTGATCCCCAAGGGGGCCAGCAACTCCGAGATATTCTCGATTCTGCAGGGCGGGAAGACGCTGACCCGACTGGTGACCATACCGGAGGGGATGCCTTCCATCCTTGTCTATGAGCGGCTGGCGGCGAACGACCAGCTGACCGGCGAGATCGCCGTGCCAGCCGAAGGCAGCGTGCTTCCCGACAGCTATGCGTTCGACAAGGGCGAAAGCCGGGCCGCGGTGCTGAAGCGGATGCAAGGGGCGATGGAGCGGACGCTGGCCAAGCTGTGGGCGGAGCGGGCGCCCGACAGCGTCGCCAGGACGCCCCAGGAGGCGATCATCCTCGCCAGCATCGTCGAGAAGGAAACGGGCGTCCCGGCGGAACGGCCAACGGTGGCGGGCGTTTATGGCAATCGGCTGAAGGCCGGCATGATGCTGCAGGCGGACCCGACGATCATCTACCCGATCACCAAGGGCAAGGCGCTCGGGCGGAGGATCAAGCGGTCGGAGATCTCGGCGGTCAACGACTATAACACCTATGCGATGACGGGCCTGCCCAAGGGGCCGATCGCCAATCCGGGCAGGCTGTCGATCCTGGCGGTGCTGCATCCGGCGGAGACGAAGGCGCTCTATTTCGTCGCAGACGGCAAGGGCGGGCATATTTTCGCGGATACGCTGGAACAGCATAATGACAATGTGCGGAAGTGGTTTGAGATAAGGCGCGCGCGTGGGGAGCTTTGAGGACGGGCGCGGGTGATGCGCCATCTGCGGGCTTTTCTTCTCCCTTGAGGGAGAAGGATACGCAGCCTTGGCGACGAAGGAGCCTAGGCGGAGTTGGATGAGGGGGGCGGGCCTTAAGGCCCGCGCGATCCGGAGGATCGCATCCCCCTCACCCAGCTACGACTAGGCCGGATCGACATTCAGGATTCCCAAAAGGGCTGATCGCTGATTCATAGGGCTCCGTGTTGGATCGCGGAGCGAACGATGGGTAACAAGCGGTACGAGTTGAACGATGTGCAGTGGGCGAAGATTGCGCTGCTTCT
>DASVOF010000031.1:0-1608 GCA_036383495.1 Sphingobium sp.
GCAGCCCGGTAGCTCGTCAGGCTCATAACCTGAAGGTCGCAGGTTCAAATCCTGCTCCCGCAACCAACACAACAACCAACAACACCACCCCAAAGCCCGCCCCAGGCGGGCTCTTTGCGTTCACCGCTATCCATAAAAGGCCGCGCAATGCGCCTCCTGGACTCGCCCTTGAGGCGAACGCACCTCCACACTTGACGCCAAGCCGCGAAATGTTGTGGAGAAGTAAGCAGTTCATTCGCTTCAGGAGCTTCCATGCGACATTTCGCGATCCGGTCCGCGCTGCTGGCTGTCACCTGCCTTTCCACCGCCGCCGTGCATGCGCAGGAGCCGACTGTCGCCGCCTCCGCCCCTCAAGGCAGCGACGCGCTGGCGGACGGGTTCCGGGCTCCGCCGGAAAGCGCGCGTCCGCGCGTCTGGTGGCACTGGCTGTCGGGCAATGTCAGCCAGGATGGCATCACCAAGGATTTCGAGTGGATGAAGCGCGTCGGCATCGCTGGCGCCATGATGTTCGACGGCAATTCGGGCGGCGTTCAGCTCATACCCAAGCGCGTCACTGTCCTCAGCCCCGAATGGTACGCCAATCTGCGTTTCGCCGCGTCTGAAGCGGATCGGCTGAAGCTGGAATTCTCCATGGCCGCGGCGCCCGGATGGAGCGAGACCGGGGGCCCCTGGGTGAAGCCCGAGCAGGCGATGAAGAAATTCGTCTGGTCGGAAACGCGGGTTTCGGGCGGACGACAGGCGGGGCGGATCGCGCCGCTTCCCAACACAGCGGGACCGTTCCAGAATATCAAACGTCAAGGGTCCAAGGAGCAGCCGCTGTCGCGCGACGTGGCGGTGCTGGCTTTCCGCGCCCCGCAAGGCGACGAACCGCTCGCCGCGCTGAAACCGACGATCACCACCAGCGTCCCGGATATCGACGCCAAACTACTGGCTGACGGCGATCCACAGACCAAGGTCAAGATTCCAAACCCCGCTCCGGGTGGCGCGCAATGGGTGCGCTACGACTTCGCCGCGCCACGGACGATGCGCGCGCTCACCTATATGGGGCCGCTGGGCGGACGCTTCGCCGAAGGGCCGCAGGGCCGCATTGAAGCCAGCGACGACGGCGTCAACTGGCGAACGGTCCGCACGCTGTCGGGGCCCGCGCATCAGCCCGCGCCGCAACGCACCTTCGCCTTCCCCGCGACCAAGGCCCGCCATTTCCGCGTCGTCTTCGATCGCGGGATGCTGTCGCGCGAGCAATTCAAGCCGACCAGCATGACCTTTTCGGAACTGGCGCTGGTGCCCGGCGCGCGCGTCGACCTGTTCGAGGATCGCGCGGGCTTCGGCATTCTGGGCGAAGAGGACCAGACGCCCACGCCCAATGTCGCGCCCGCCGCGGCGATCAAGGCGAGCCAGGTGGTGGACTTGACCGATCGGCTGCGCCCCGACGGCACACTGGACTGGAAAGCGCCTGCTGGCGAATGGATCATCCTGCGCGCCGGATGGTCGCTGACCGGAGAGATCAACCACCCCGCGACCCCGGAAGGCACGGGGCTGGAGGTCGATAAGCTGGATGCGACGCATGTCCGCGCGCATCTCGACGGCTATATCTCGCCCGTCATCCGC
>DASVOF010000032.1:0-46966 GCA_036383495.1 Sphingobium sp.
GGATGGCGGACAGGGTGGGATTCGAACCCACGGTGAGCGTAAACCCACGGCGGTTTTCAAGACCGCTGCCTTAAACCACTCGGCCACCTGTCCGTCGCTTGGCTTCCTAGCGAACCGCGCGGCCAAGCCAAGCGCAAAATCGCTCGCCATAAGCTTTCGCGTCTGCGGGAGCTTTCTGCGAACAAGGGCATTTCATCATCACGGGTCCCTGTGCCACAAAAGGGGATAGGGAGATTCTTCAATGCGTTCCACCATCCTCTCACTGTTCCTGAGCTTCGCCGCCGTGATGGTAGCGAGCCTGCCGAGCAGCATGTCGATGGCGCAGGAGGACCCCGCCTTCCGCAGCTATCTCGAATCGCTTCGTCCCAAGGCGCGGGCCATGGGCATTCGCGGTGCGACGCTCGATTCCGTCTTCCCCACGCTCACGCCCAATCCGCGTGTGGTGCAACTCGATCAGAGCCAGCCAGGCGGCGGCGCCTATTCGCCCATTCCCAATTTCGAACCCTATCGCCGGCAGCATGTCGACGCCGCGCGCATCAGCCGGGGCCGAATCGCCTATCAGGCCAACCGCGCCCGCCTCGCCCGGATCGAAGCGGAAACCGGCGTGCCGGAGGAGATCATGGTCGCCATCTACGGCCATGAAACCAATTACGGCGCCTATACCGGCGACTTCGACCTCATCCGCTCGCTCGCCACGCTCGCCTATGAAGGCCGCCGCCGCAGCCTGTTCGAACCCGAACTGCTCGCCACGTTGAAGATGCTGGACAATGGCGTCCCGCGCAGCCGACTGGTGGGCAGCTGGGCCGGCGCGACCGGCTATCCCCAGTTTCTGCCCAGCGTCTACCTGCGCATCGGCAAGGATGGCGACGGCGACGGCCGCATCGACATCTGGAGCAGCGAAGCCGACGCGCTCGCCTCCATCGCCAATTATTTCGTGAACGCCGGATGGCGGCGGGGCCAGCCCTGGGGCGTCGCCGTTTCCGTCCCCGTGGGGCTCGATCGCTCCGCCGTCGCCGCGCGCACGCGCCCGGCCCGCTGCGAGCGCGTCTTCAACCGCCACAGCCGTTGGCTCAACATGAGCGAATGGCGCCGCATGGGACTGACGCCCTCCGGCGGCGGCTGGCCCGCCGACAATGTGATGGCGACGCTGCTGGAACCGGATGGCCCGGGCAAGACAGCCTATCTGCTCACCAGCAATTATCGCGCCATCCTCGACTATAATTGCTCGAATTTTTACGCCCTCTCCGTGGGGCTGCTGGCGGATGCGGTCAGGCAGTAGCGGGGAAGCCGCCATTTCATCTTGAGCGCTTGGCCCCGTCATGGCTAATGACAGGCGAACGGCATCTTCTCACCCGAATCCATCAGCGCGAAGGCAAGTCCTCATGAAAAAGTCCGTAGCCGCCATCCTCTTCGTCGGCGTGCTGGCGCAGCCGCTTACCGCCGCGGCTCCGCCCTATACGAGCCAGGCGCCGATCGCCTATATGAAGGACCTGTCGTCGGGCGCGGTTCTCTATGACAAGGCCGGCCAGACGCGCATCCCGCCGGCGTCCATGGCGAAGATGATGACCGCGCACGTCGCTTTCCGCCTGATCCAGAAGGGCGAACTGAAGCTCAACACCAAGTTCACCGTCCGCCCCGAAACCTGGAAGCAGTGGCACGGCCCCGCCGCCGGATCGACCATGTTCCTGTCGGTCGGCGAAGAAGTGTCGGTCGAAAACCTGCTGCACGGCATCGTCACCCTGTCGGGCAATGACGCCTGCGTCGTGCTGGCTGAAGGGATCGCCGGGACCGAGCAGGCGTTCGTGTCGCTCATGAACGACGAAGCCAAGCGCCTTGGCCTCAAGAACAGCCATTTCGGCAACAGCAATGGTTGGCCCGACGAGGGCGTGACCTATGTGACCGCCGAAGACCTCGCCCGCCTCGCCGAAGCCACGGTCGAGGAGACGCCCGACCTCTACAAGCGTTTCTACGCCACCCGTTCCTTCACCTGGGGCAAGACGATGGGCGGATCAGACATTCAGCAGGGCAACCGCAACCCGATCCTGGGCAAGGTCGCCGGGGCTGACGGGCTCAAGACCGGCCATACCGAGGAAGCGGGCTTCGGCTTCACCGGATCGGCCGAACAGGATGGCCGCCGCCTGGTCATGGTCGTCGCGGGCCTGCCCACGTTCAACAGCCGCATCAGCGAATCCGTCGCCTTCATGGACTGGGGTTTCAAGGCGTGGAAGGCGCAGCCCCTGTTCAAGAAGGGCCAGACCGTCGAAACCGCCGAAGTGCAGCTTGGCGGCGCCACCAGCGTGCCGCTCGTCGCGCCGCAGGACATGGCCGTCACCCTGCCGCGCACCGCATCGGGCAATATCTCGGTCAAGGTCGCCTATACCGGACCGATCAAGGCGCCCATCGCCAAGGGACAGAAGATCGCCGAACTGATCGTCTCCACCCCCGACACGCCGCCGCAGGTCCTGCCGCTGGTGGCGGGTGAGGCAGTGTCGGAGGCCGGTATTTTCGGTCGCCTCTGGAACGGCCTGAAGTCCTTCTTCGGGTGACGCGCGGGCGCTTCATCACTCTGGAAGGCGGGGAGGGCGCTGGTAAGTCGACCCAGCTGCGGGCGCTTGCCGACGCTCTGCGCGCTCGCGGGCTGGAAGTGGTCGAAACCCGCGAGCCGGGCGGGAGCGATGGCGCGGAGGCGATCCGGGCGCTGCTGCTGACGGGAGAGGCCGACCGCTGGAGCCCTCGCGCCGAGGCGCTTCTCTTCGCCGCCGCTCGGTCCGACCATGTCGAAAAGACCATCCGTCCCGCTCTCGAACGCGGCGCATGGGTCCTGTCGGACCGTTTCCTCGACAGCAGCCGCGCCTATCAGGGGATGGGCGACCTTTCCGACGCCGACATATTGGCGCTCCATCAGATTGGCAGCGCCGGTTTCGCGCCCGACCGCACTTTCTTCCTGACTCTGCCCGAAGAAGAGGCGGAGGCGCGCGCCAGTTCCCGTGATGGCGACGCGGCGGACCGGATCGGCGGCCGCGACCGCGCCTTCCACCGCCAGGTCGCGCAAGCCTTCGCCCGCTTCGCCGCGCAGGAACCCGGCCGTGTGCGCGCCATCGACGCGTCCGGCGACCCGGCCAGCGTCACCGCGCACTTGATCGAGGCGATGGAGGACCTTCTGCCATGACGGGCGTGATCGGCCATGACGAACAGGCCGGGACCCTGATCGCCGCCGCGCGCAGCGGCCGTATGCACCATGGCTGGATCCTCGCCGGCAATCGCGGCGTGGGCAAAGCGACTTTCGCCCGCGCCGTCGCCATGCGCCTGCTGGCCGAAGCCGCAGGCCCGCCGATCGTGGGGGAGGGGCTCCACGTGCCCTCCGACCACCCGGTCCGCAAGCTGATAGAGGCCGACTCGCATCCCGACTATGTCGAGCTTTATTGCCTGGAAAAGGAAAGCGGCACGGCTCGCAACATCAGCGTCGATCAGGTGCGCGGTCTCCAGCGCCTGATCCAGTCCGCGCCGTCTCTTTCCACCCGCCGCATCGTCGTCATCGATAGCGCCGACGATCTGGAGCGCGGCGCCGCCAACGCGCTGCTCAAAAATTTGGAAGAGCCCCCGGCGGACATGCTGTTCCTGCTGGTCAGCCATGCGCCCGGCCGCCTTCTGCCGACGATCCGCTCGCGCTGCCGCACGCTGCGTTTTGATCCGCTGGAGGAAGCTGACGTGCGCAGCGTCCTTCGTTCCGTGGGACCGGACCTCCCGCCCGACGAGATCGAAACATTGGTCCGCGCGGGCGAAGGCGCGCCCGGACGCGCTCTGCGCTATGCCGGCCTCGACATGGGCGACATAGAGCGCGCGCTGCGGACCATCGCGGCGGAGGGGGACGCCGACAACCGGCAGCGCCTGATGCTGGCCAAGGCGTTGTCGAACAAGGCCGCCCGCCCGCGTTACGAGGCGTTTCTGGAGCGCGCTCCCGCCTTCATCGCCGAAGCAGCCCGGCAACGCAGCGGCGCGGCGCTCGGCATTGCGCTCGACCGCTGGGAGGCCGCGCGGCAACTGGCCGGCGGCGCGATCATCCTCTCGCTCGAACCCGGCGCGGTCGCATTCGAACTTGCCGGTCATGTCGCCGCGCTCGCGCCCGAACGGCGCTAAAAGCAGGCTTTGCCTTGCCGTCAACAGCGGCTAGGGAAGGGCCATGTCGCAGCCCTACACCATCACCACCGCCATCAGCTATCCCAACGGCCGCCCCCATATCGGCCACGCCTATGAGGTGATCGCCACCGATGCGATCGCCCGGTTCCAGCGGATGATGGGCCGCGATGTCTTCTTCCAGACCGGCACCGACGAACATGGCCTGAAAATGGACCAGACCGCGCGCAATCGCGGCATCGAACCGCGCGCGCTGGCTGATGAAATGTCATCTTATTTCAAGGATATGAACGACAGGCTGAACATCAGCTATGATCGGTTCATCCGCACCAGCGAGCCCGACCATCACAGCGCCAGCCAGGCCATATGGCAGGCGATGGAGGCCAATGGCGACCTCTATCTCGGCCGCTATGAGGGCTGGTATTCGGTTCGCGACGAAGCCTTTTACGACGAAAAGGAACTGGTCGAGGGAGAGGGTGGCGAAAAGCTCTCGCCCCAGGGCACGCCGGTCGAATGGACCGTAGAGGAAAGTTGGTTCTTCCGCCTGTCCACCTATCAGCAGAAGCTGCTCGATCTATACAACAGCCAGCCCGACTTCATTCAGCCCGACAGCCGCCGCAATGAGATCATGCGCTTCGTCGAGGGCGGCCTGTCGGACCTCAGCGTCTCGCGCACCAGCTTCGATTGGGGCGTCAAGGTTCCCGGAAGTGACGGGCATGTCATGTATGTCTGGGTCGACGCGCTCACCAATTATCTGACGGGCTGCGGCTATCCCGACGACGCTGACCGCATGGCGCGCTACTGGTCCGAAGGTGGTGATATCACGCATATCATCGGCAAGGATATCGTTCGTTTTCATACTGTTTACTGGCCGGCTTTCCTGATGAGCGCAAAGCTTCCTCTGCCCAAGCAGGTCTTCGGCCACGGCTTCCTCCTCAACCGAGGGGAGAAGATGTCGAAGTCGGTCGGCAATGTCGCGGACCCAATGGAACTGGCCGATCGCTTCGGCGTCGACCAACTGCGCTATTTCCTCCTGTCCGAAGTTACCTTCGGCAATGACGGCAGCTACAGCGCGGAAGCGATCGTCGCCCGCTCCAACAGCGACCTCGCCAACAGCTTCGGCAATCTCGCCCAACGGACGCTGAGCTTCATCGCCAAGAATCTGGAAGGCCGCCTGCCCGAACCCGCGGCGCAGGATGTCGACGCCGAACTGCTGGCCACCGTCGTGCAGGCCGCGCTGACCTTCAAGACCGCCATGGCCGATCTCGCCCCCTCGGTCGCGATCGAGGCATGGATGCGCGCCGTCTTCGCCTGCAACGCCTATATCGACGCGCAGGCCCCCTGGGCGCTCCGTAAGACCGACCCGGCGCGCATGGAGGCGGTGCTGGCGACCCTTTACGAAGCCATCGCCAATCTCGCAATCATGATCCAACCCGTCATCCCGGCAAGCGCCGCTGCGCTACTCGACCAGATGGGCGTGACCGGGGAGGGGCGCAGCTACGCCGCCATCGGCGCCGGCTGGTATGCCGACCTTCGCGCCACCGGCTTCACGCTCAGCCCGCCCAAGCCGCTCTTCCCGCGCCTTGAACTCACCGAAGCGGATGCCTGACGCGATGCTGATTGATAGCCATTGCCATTTAAATTACAAGGGGTTGATTGAAGATCAGCGCAATGTGATTGAACGCGCGCGGGCTGCCGGCGTCGGCCTGATGCTCAACATCGCCACCCGCGAAAGCGAGTGGGACGCGGTGCTCACCACCGCGCTCAACGAACCCGATGTGTGGGCCACCGTCGGCATCCACCCGCATGAAGCCGACGAGCATCCCCATGTCGACACCGCCAAGCTCGTCGAACGCGCCGCGCATCCCCGCGTCGTCGGCATCGGCGAAACCGGGCTCGATTATTATTACGACCATAGCGACCGCGACCGGCAGCAGCGCAGCTTCCGCGCGCACATCGCCGCTTCGCGCGAAACCGGCCTGCCGCTCATCGTCCACACCCGCGATGCGGAGGATGACACGCTCGCCATCCTGCGCGACGAAATGGGGAAGGGGGCCTATACGGGCGTCATCCACTGCTTCACCGCCAGTGGGGCCTTCGCCGATGCGGCGCTGGATCTCGGTCTCTACATCAGCATTTCCGGCATCGTGACCTTCAAAAATGCGAAGGACCTGCAGGAGACTGCGGCGCGCCTGCCGCTCGATAAATTGCTCGTCGAGACGGACTCGCCCTTCCTCGCGCCGGTGCCCCATCGCGGCAAGCCGTGCGAGCCGGCCTTCGTAGCGGACACCGCGCGCTTCCTCGCCAACCTGCGTGGCGAAAGCTTCGATGACTTGGCGTCAGCCACTTCCACCAATTTTTTCACACTCTTCAGCAAGGTAGAGGCATCGCACGCCCCATGAGCCTCAAGCTCACCATCCTGGGCTGCGGCACCTCCTCGGGCGTGCCCCGGATCGGCAATGACTGGGGATCATGCGACCCGAACGAGCCGAAGAACCGCCGCACCCGCGCCTCCATCCTTGTCGAAAGCCCGACCACCCGCCTGCTGATCGACACGTCGCCCGACATGCGCGCGCAGCTGCTCGCCGCCGATGTCCTCCATATCGACGCGATCCTGTGGACTCATGACCATGCGGACCACAGCCATGGCATCGACGATGTGCGCCAACTCTACCACCACCGCCGCTCGGCCGTCCCCGGCTATGCCCGTCGCCAGACATTGAAGCTGCTAGGCGAACGTTTCAGCTATGTTTTCGACGGCCGCCAGGGCTATCAGCCGACCGTAGAGCCGCATGCGCTCCCCGATGGCCTGCGCATCGGCGACATCGACATCGCCTGCACCGACCAGCCGCATGGCGAGATATTCTCCACCGGCTTCCGCTTTACTCATGGTGGCCGGTCGATCGGTTATGCGACTGATTTTCATGCCCTAACGCCCGAGATGATCGCGCTCTACGATCGCCTGGACATATGGGTGGTCGACGCGCTGCGCGAAAAGCCGCATCCCACGCACCCGCATCTGGCGCTGACGCTCGACGGCATCGCGGCGGTGAGCCCCACGCGGGCGATCCTCACCCATATGGACCAGAGCATGGATTATCCGACGCTGCGCCGGACGCTCCCCGAAGGCGTCGAACCGGGCTATGACGGCATGGTGATAGAATTGGACGCGGCAAAGCAAGGGAGCTGAAGAGCATGGAAACCGATCAGGCGATGTCGGGCCTCTGGTATGTGCTGGCGCTCGTCCTTGTCGGATCGGCCCTGCTTGCGCGCCGCGCGCCGATGGCCGGCATGTTCCGCATGGCGCTGCTGTGGGTGGTGATCTTCGGCGTGTTGCTCGCCCTGTTCAAGATGGGTGAACAGGCCGGCCTCTTCTCCTCGCACATAAGCGGAGAAGGGACCACCTCCCCGCTGGACGCCGCTCCCTCCAGCGTGCCGCCCGCGCGCGCCAAAGGGCAGGCGCTCCGCATCCCGATCGCACCCGATGGCCATTATTGGGTCGAAGGGACCGTCAACGGCACGCCCGCGCGTTTCCTGATCGACAGCGGTGCGAGCGTCACCGCCCTGTCCGTCACGGCCGCGCGCGCCGCCGGTCTCAATTTCGACCTGAATGCGCCCGGCGTGCCGATGATGACAGCCAATGGCAAGATTGACGCAAAGCGCTCGACCGTCTCCACCCTCGCCATCGGCCCGATCCGCGCGAGCGATATCGACATCGTGATTTCGCCCACATTCGGCGAGGTGAATGTCATCGGCATGAACATGCTCTCCCGCCTGAAAAGCTGGGGCGTGCAGGATGGCGAGATGGTGCTGACGCCATGACGTCACCGCTAACGCACCGCCCGCCCACGCAGCGGGAACGGATGAAGGCGATCATCGGCGGCTCCACCGGCAATCTGGTCGAATGGTATGACTGGTATGCCTATGCCGCCTTCACCCTCTATTTCGCGCCGCACTTCTTCCCCAGCGAGGATCGCACCGCCCAGTTGCTGAGCGCGGCGGGCATTTTCGCGGTCGGCTTTCTGATGCGGCCGATCGGGGCCTGGCTGATGGGCGTCTACGCCGACCGCCACGGACGCAAGAGCGGCCTCACTTTGTCCGTGGCGCTGATGTGCGCAGGATCACTGCTCATCGCGGTGACGCCCGGCTATGAGGTGATCGGCGTCGGAGCGCCGATCCTGCTCGTCCTCGCCCGCCTGATGCAGGGCCTATCGATCGGCGGAGAATATGGCGCGAGCGCAACCTATCTGTCCGAAATGGCGGGACGCGACCGGCGAGGCTTCTTTTCAAGTTTTCAATATGTTACGTTGATTGCTGGCCAACTGGTCGCAATCATCGTGCTGCTGGTGCTGCAAGCGACGCTCAGCGAAGCGGAACTGGACGCCTGGGGCTGGCGCATTCCGTTCCTGATCGGCGGCGGCCTGGCCGTCGTCGTCTTCTGGCTTCGGCGCGGCCTTACCGAAACGCAGAGCTATGCGATCGCAAAAGCCGAAGGCGCGCCCCGATCCGGCTTCGTCGAACTGGTGACAAAGCACCCGCGCGAGGCGTTAACGGTCATGCTGCTCACTGCCGGCGGGACGATCGCCTTTTATGCCTACTCCATCTACATGCAGAAATTTCTGGTCAACACGAGTGGGTTGAGCCGAGAAACAGCGTCTCAGATCAACGGGATAACACTGTTTCTTTTCATGTTGCTGCAACCCGTCGCCGGGGCCTTGTCGGATCGCATAGGGCGCAAGCCGCTCATGATCGGCTTCGGCGTGCTGGGCGTCATCGGAACCTATCCGATCTTCTCGACGCTGGCCGTCACGCGCGACCCGTTGATCGCGGGCCTGCTCGTCATGGCTGGGCTGATCGTGGTGAGCGGCTACACGTCGATCAACGCGGTGGTGAAGGCGGAATTGTTTCCGGCCCATATCCGGGCGTTGGGCGTGGCTCTGCCTTACGCCTTGGCGAATACGCTGTTCGGCGGCACCGCCGAATTTGTCGCGCTCTATTTCAAGCATATCGGCATGGAGCAGGCATTCTATATCTACGTAACGGTGATGATCGCGATCTCGCTAACCGTCTACGTCCGCATGCGCGACACGCAAAAACACAGCCGCATCCTGGAAGATTGATCGCGCGGAATGGAGATCGGGCAATGGCCCGATAGAGAGCCAGGCTGCTCCCAGGCATGCCTTCGATCCTATATTTATTTAACATAATATATATTATCGAGTAATTTTGCTGTGCAAGCCACTCTCCGCTACTACAGGAAATAACCTGTGATTTCCGCCAAATTTGGCATGGCTGGTGTGCAAAACTACGGCAGCATCCCGCAACGCAATGTGTAGGCTATCATGTGCGTACGATTGCGCGTCCGAGTCTTGAGCCGCGCATTCTCGATATGTCGTTCGACCGTGCAAGGCGAGATGGACAATTTCAGCGCCACTTCCTTGGCCGAGAGGCCCAGGGCGATTAAGCCGAGGACTTCCGTCTCGCGATTGGTCAGCTGAACCGTCTCTGTGGCGAAGCGATACATGATAACCCTCCTCTAAAGATATAGTATGCATTTGTCTCGGCAAATTGTCTTGAGGGCAATTTACTTATAACTTTGGATATATCAAAAAGATATATCCAAAAGATATATCAAAATGTTAGTGGATTAGACTTGTTGCCTACCTCAACAAATCATGTAGGTTTTAGGTATAATGGGTTAGATTTGGGAGTAGATTAACCAGTCTGTGGCCTTGATATTAATTTTGATAATCTATTAGTCATCTTATTGTTATTATAGTCAATTGACGAGGGGGCTGCCAGACGGCACGCTATGACCCAAACTCGCTCGATCGCTGTCGTTGCGGAACGACATATTTTTTATAATGCCGGTCTCGCAGCGATGCTCCAGCGAGAGGTCGGGTTCGCCAAGGTCATTCGGGTTCACGACTACGGCAGTCTTGCTGAAATCCTATTGATCGAATTCTCAGTTGATTTCCTTGTCCTCGACTTCGACTTGCCCGGAGCTTCGGGACTGGCCACTATCCGCGAACTTCACGAGAAACAGCCCGCAATGCGCATGGCGGTCTTTTCCGAACACACGGATCTGCGTGAGGTTCTGTCCATTCTTGCCGCCGGCGCGCATGGCGTTATCCCCAAGCAGATGGGGAACTGCGCGGAACTGCTCCGAGCGCTGCAAACCGTGCAGGAGGATGGCATTTTTATTCCGTCCGACCTGATCGAGACCCAGCGCTCGCGGGACGACGAGGCCGAGGACGACGAGTCCATCAACCTCCAGGCGCATGCCGGGCTGACAGAGCGGCAGCAGCAGGTGATCAGGCTCCTCTTGGCAGGTCATACTAACAAGGTGATCGCGCGCAAGCTCGGGATTTCGCCGAGCACGGTCAAAGTGCATGTTCATGCGGCGTTCCGCACGCTTGGGGTCCACAGCCGGCTCGCCGCCGTGGCGGCGCTTCGCATCACCCACCGCACGGCGGCCGAAGCCTGATCGACAGGATCCTCCGCCATGATGTTTTTTCGAACGCTCGAAGCGGCCAATTGGAGCAGCATCCACGCCGCCCTCACCCCCTCCCCTGCGGAGGAGTTCCCGGTTCGTCCGCTCAAGATCGTCCACGTCATCACCCGCCTTGTGCTTGGCGGTGCGGAGGAGAATACGGTCGCAACCTGCCTTCACCAGGCGGCGTGCGGCCACCAGGTGACGTTGATCCACGGCCCTGGCGCCGACCCGATCTGGGCCAAGCGCATCGGCGATCGTTTCCGACTGATCAGCATAGACGCCCTCGTCCATCCCATAAGCCCTCTTGCAGACCTCGTGACCCTACGTGACCTGCGCCAGCTCTACCGACAACTTAAGCCGGACATTGTTCACACGCACGAGAGCAAGGCGGGGATTGTCGGCAGGGTGGCCGCAGCCGCTGCCCGAGTGCCGCTGATCGTGCACACCATTCACATCGCCCCGTTCGTTGCGGTGAGCGGCGGGCAGCGCCGGCTCTATGTAGATACGGAGCGGGTCTGCGCGCGGTTCACCCACCTGCTGATCGCCGTCAGTCGCGGGATGCAACAGGCCTATCTCGACGCAGGCATCGGCGGGGGTGTGCCGATTCCGGTGATCCACAGTGGAATGCCGCTTGAGCGCTTTACTTCGGCGGCCCCTCCTTCCGACTGGCGAAGCCGCATCGGCGGTTGGAATGGAAAGGAACGGCCGCGCTTCATTCTCAAGATGGCTGCGTTTGAGGAACGGAAGCGCCAGTCGCCATTGCTTCGGGCAATGGCGGAAGGCCTCCGCAAGCGTAGTAATGCATGCCTGCTTTTTGCCGGCGATGGGCCAGATCGCCTCCGCTGCGAGGAGGATGCCCGCGCCCTCGGCATCGCGGACAAGGTCCGCTTCCTCGGCCACGATCCGGCGCCGTGGGAATTGATCGCGCTCACCGACCTGTGCGTGCATGCGTCCGAGCGAGAAGGGCTGCCCCGCACGGCGGTTCAGGCGATCGCCGGGGGCAAACCGCTGGTGGTAGCGCGGCTGCCGGGGATCGAGGAGATCGTTGCAGACAATATCAACGGGATCATCACCGATGCCGATGACCTCACCATGACTGCGGCGGAGGTCTTCGCCCTGCTGGACTCGCCTGACCGCCTTGCCCGACTACAGCATGGCGCCCGATCAACAGACGTTTCGTCCTGGCGGGAGGAGATGATGGGAGAACGGATCGACCGCGCCTACGCCAGTGCGTCAACGGGGAGTGTCGCACAGAGGCCACCGATCACGACGATCGAATTCCTCGGACTTCCGGGGTCCGGCAAGACGACGATCGCACGTCAACTCCTCAGCCTGTTACGCGAGCAACGGGCGCCGGTGCGCATTAGCCGCGATGCGATGGGCGATGAACTACCGTTCCTGCGCCGGTCACTGCGACGCCTCGCCCTCCTCGCCCGGGCCTTTCTTCGCAGCCCCCACGCAATGTTCTTCGCCTCGCGGGGGCTTGCCCTGCATCAACGTGGCGGCAAGGATGCAGTGAAGACTCGGTGGAACTTCCTGTCGGTGCTGGCGATGCAGTTGCGACAAAGACCTAACGGTCTGCTGATCGCGGATCAGGGATTGGCGCAGGCGATCTGGACCGCGCGCATCCACCATGGGCGCGATGCCGCCCCGACCAAATCGGTGTTCGACCAACTGGACGGCTGGATCGGCGAGACCCTCTTCATCCATGTCGAGGCCCCTACCGCCGTTGCACAGCAACGGCTTGCGCGGCGGCGGCGGCGCACATCGCGTTTCCAGAATGCGGAATCCATCGCCGACATCTCTCTCTGGGCGCGCGGTAAGGAGGCCATCGAACATATTGCCGATGAGATCGAAGAAGAACTCGAGCGCCGACGCCTTCCGGGCCGGCTGCTTCGGATTCCGAGCGACGGCGACGACACTCCGCTGGACCGGGCCAAACATATCCGTGACCATCTCCGCCAGCTCGAGCGCGACGATCGCAATGTGGTGAGATCATAGCTCAATCCAGCCCGTGCCCTTGGAGCGTTTCTCAAGTCGGCTGGGCAGCAGTCTCCGGGTTCGAACCGGGGCGTTTCGCGCGGGGCGTCCATCCCGAGGTCGACGGCTGCCCAACCGGACCCGCGGCCGAACTCAGGGGCGGCGCAGTAAAATAAGCGCCAAGATACATGATCCAGAACAGGAACGCCGTCGTCGGCGAGAAGGAATCGCTGAGCTGATTGCCAATGAGGTAAAAGATTGCGCCCAGATACATGCCGGCCACGATTGTATCCGACTCCCGATCGACCGGCCCCTTGGGCAAGGTGGAAAGGAGGAAGTTGGCTCCGCGGCTGACGGCGCTCAGCACCAGTGCGACCGCTGCCGCCAGGCCAAAGACGCCCATTCCACGGAAATAATCGAGAAACATATTGTGCGAGTGAGCGTAGCGGTACACCCGCGTCCCCGCCCCCTCCCCGAGCAGTGGATGGTCGAGGCCGATCTGGATCGACTCCTTCCATACCATGTCGCGCGTCTGCATGCTGGGAAATTCCCACATGCCATAGGTCAGGATGCTGTTCACCCGCCTGAAGAAATCCGGGCTGGCCCAGCTCAGCACCCACAGGGTCGCGGGCACGGCGAACGCGATCCCGCACAGAATGATCGACAGCTTGAATAGCGTCTTGTCCAGGCTGCCGCTGCGACTTCCATGGTAGAGCCAGGTCAGCGCTGCCGAGACGAACCCGAGCGCCAGCGCGGTCTTGGTCCCGCTCATGAAGATCGCGGTCGCCAGGACCATGAGCATGAGTGTGCACAACAGGCGAAGAATGACTGTTCGGGCATTCAGCAGCAGCGCGACGGCCAGTGGCCAGACTGCCATAACCACGACACCCAGCTGATTTGGCTTCTCGAAAAAGGCGAGGAAGCGATAATCGCGCATGACGATCGAACGGCCCCAGCCGGTCTGCGACAGACCGATGGCGATGCCGAGGACCAGCGCCCCCGAAAACAGCAGCGCGAAAACCATTCGACGCTGCAGGTGTGACGGCATCCGGGAAAACAGGATCAGCGCGCAGATCGCATAGGTCATCGGCAGGATGACCCGAAATGCGCGTAGCGGCGCCGGCGAAACCAACATGGACATGAAGGCCATCAGCATGGCCACGCCGATGCAGAGCGCTTCCAGCCACAGGCCGCGACCATAGCGGCCGAGCAATGCCCGCCGGAAACTTCCCGGCCATGCGGGCTGCGTCAAAGCCCAGAACGCAAGAACGAACGGCGCCGCGAAGGCAAAAGACAATTCGCCGACCATCAACGGCCGAGGAATCCAGAGCGGCAGGAATGCCGCCACCGCGACCAGGACGCCAACGCCGCTCCGTTCCTGCGCCGACGGCACGGCAAGGATAGGCGCCGCAATCTGTGGCGATCGCCACGACGAGCCCCGTGCACCCGGCGACATTGCCGTCACACCTTCATCTGCAACTGGGGAAGCGGAGCCTCGTCGGCGATCCCATCTTCATCCAGGGGATAGTCGTAGCGATAGGCGTAGCCGTATGCGCCGGTATCCTTGGCTGGATCATATTTGCTGATGACTAGTCCGATCTGGTCGGCGCCGGCGTCACCAAGCCGTTTCAACGCAATCTTCACATCCGCCTTGGACGTCCGGTTGGCTTCGACGACGAATACCGTCGCATCCGCCATCCCGCTGATGCGCGGGGCATCGGCCAGCCCCAGGACCGGCGGGCCATCGAGGACTATCGCGTCATACAGACCGGCAGCTTCATTCAGCAGGGCCGCAAAGCTGCTGTTCGCCAGAAGCTCGGCCGGATTGGCCGATGACCGTCCGCCGCGCGACAGAACCGAAAACCCGTGATGCTCGCAATATTGCACCGCGTCCACGAGACCTTCACCGCTCCGCTTCGACAGCAGGTCGGCAAGGCCAAGATGGTTCGAAAGGCCAAGTAGCTGGTGAAGCGACCCACGGCGCATGTCACCGTCGATGAGCAGCACATTCTTGCCTGTGGCGGCAAGACTCGACGAAATCTTGACGGCAATGGTCGATTTACCCTCGTTCGAGCTGCTGCTGGTCAACAACAACACGCTACGCTCGGGAGTTTGGACGACAGGATCGAGCGCGAGGCAGATCGCGTGGTGCGCCTCCGTCACGGAGGATAGCGGATCATCCATCGCTTCCGCAATGCTCTCGCCACCCTTGAGCAACGGGACGACGCCCAGCAGAGGCGTACGGAAGTCGCTCTCCACGTCTGTCGGTCCGTGCACCTTGTCGTCCATCCGGGTGCGGACGAAGCCTGCCACGAGCGCCAGCGCGACGCCGGCCAGGCTCGCAAGCGCCATGTTCAGCGCGGGACGCGGATAGGATGGGGACGACGGCATCTGCGCCCGGTCGATGATCGAGATCGGATTGGTCGTGTTCGCCACCTGCGTGCTCACCTCGTTATAACGCTGTAGCAGGGTGTTGTAGAGATTGCGGTTGGTATCCACCTCGCGCTTCAGGATGTTGTAGCGCACGTCTTTGCCCTGCTCGGCGAAGGTCGCGGCCTTAAGTGCGCTTACGCTGCCCCTAAGCGCCGCCTCTTGTCCGGCCGCCACGCGAAATTGATTGCCGATGGACGCGCGGATACCCCCGGCGATGGCCCCGATCTGGCGATCCAGCTCGACAATCTGCGCCTTGGCCTGGATAATCGCCGGATGATTGTCCTGGCGACGTTCCCGCTCCTGCTGCAACGTCGCTTCCAGCTCGGCGCGTTGACGGGTAAGGTTCTGGATCGCGGGGTTGCTGAGTACTTCTGGAAGGTTCATGGCCGGAGTCGCCATTGCCTGCTCCCAGCGCTGCTGCGCCTGCATCCGGTTCGTCTGCGCCTGCGAATAAGCGGTATTGATGTCCACCAGGCTCGCGGTGGTGATCGATCGCCTCTCGCCATCGCCCCCGGCTGCTCCCGCGGCATTGCCGGCATTCACGAGTCCCGCGGACAGGGCGTAACTGACCAGGTTGCTCTCCGACTTCTCTAGCCGCCCCTTGGTCTCGCCCAGCTGCCGGTGAAGGAAGTTGCGCGAATAGGTGAAGGTGTCGAGCCGCCGTTGCAGGGTGTCGTTGATGAACGTCTCAGCAAAGCTATTGGCTATACGCGCGGCACGCGCCGGATCGTGACTATCATATCGAATGGCGATGAGCCGGGTGTCCCGTGGTGAGGAAAGGCTTAGTTTTTCCCGCAGCGCACTTGCCACCTGTGCGGCGCGGAAATCGCCAGCCGGTTCATTCTCCAGCCCAACTTCCCGAAGAAATTGCGGGTCGTTGACCAGGTTGAGTTGATGCGTGACGTGCTGCGCGGTGGAGCCGCTGCCCAGCAGGTCGACCTGGGTCTGGAGCATCCTGTTGTTCTCCGAACTCCCAGGGTCGGGAGTGATATTCTCCGTGCCGAGAATCCGCGCCGCCTGCGGTTCGATCTGAATGGTCGCCCGCGCGGTATAGACAGGTTTGGGCAGCCAGATGCTTGCCGCGCCTATGACAAGCGCAACCAGCATGATGGCGAGCATCAGCACACGATTGCGTACAAAAATCCACCAAAGAGCCCGCAGGTCGATCGCCCGCATGGGGACGCCTGGATCATATTCGACATAGCCCCGCATCAGCCGATCATCATCTACCCTGACCAACCGGTCGCTTTGGGGCGTCACCACAAGATTCTGGCCGTGCATAGCTATCCCCTGTCGCTAGAAGACGCGGAAGATGTTGAGAATCGGAAACCCGCTCATGATGTCACGCCACGCTCTCCGGCTTCCCGAGTAGCCGACGATGATCATGTCATTGGACCTGATTTGGGGGTCAGGCGCCTGGCCGCTGCGGATCTGGCGGATGTCGAAAACCGCGCCCGTCCGCTGTCCGTTGACCTGGCGGAACACGACCACGTCATTGAGCGCCGCATACTCCGTTTCGCCCTTCGCCAGCGACAGTGCGCCAAGCAAAGTCGTCGGCCCTTCGATCGGATAAACACCGGGCTGGGTGACCTCGCCTTGCACGGCGACCTTCTGCGCCACCGGCTTGGCGACGACGACGGAAACCTGGGGATTTTTGAGGTATTTCTGGCCGTAACGGTCGGCGACTTCCTTCGCCAGCTCGCTGGCGGTCTTGCCGCTCGCCCGAACGTCACCGATCAGCGTCAGGTTGACATTGCCGAACGCGTCGACCGGCGCCGCCTTGGTCGAAAGATCCGGCTCTTGCAGCACGGTGATGTCGAGAGCGTCCAGTGGTCCGATGCGATATTCTTCGGGCGCGACATTGCTGATCGCCGCAGGGACGAGATTATATGCCGTTCCTCCACCGGGCAGGTTGGCGCCTACATTGTTGCTTGCGCAAGCAACGACGCCACTCAGCGCCGGAAGGATCAGCAAGAAATGTTGGTTCATGCCGCACACCTCTCAACTTGAGCTGCGCGCAGATGCCGCCTTGGCGCACGAACACGCAGGCGATCGGGCTTAGCACCTCCCGCCGCGATCAAAGTTTTGCTCGCACGATTGTACTTAAACAATCTTTGCGAAGGTCTAGACCTCAATGACTAGCCCGAAAACAGAATTCAAAAGTCAAGATCAGACGCCCATCCTGATCTTTCGCTTGAGCCATTTGGGACTTGTTGATTGCGTTTTATATCTGCCGCTTTCGTGCGGCTGATCGAATGTTTCGGATGGCGCCAAACGGTTGATCGCACATTTCGACGCCGCATAACGTAACCGGCGATCGACTTTGCGCAGCCTATCGTCGGCCCGAAACCGACGATCCGCCTTGCTGTCGGAGAGTTGAGCATGGCTACTCGCATCGATGAAATGACGCCGAGACCGCTACAACGGACTCAGGTCACCGCGCATCTCTCCGGCACAGCTGCGCCCCCTCCCCCAGCCCGGCTGATTGGCCTGGTTCGCCAGAAGCCGCCTGTCGCGGTTACGCGCACGATCGAGCCCCCGCCGCGACACGCCTCCGCGTTGGTGATACAACGCTGCATGGACGTGACATTTGCTATGCTGTGTCTGCTGCTTCTGTCGCCGGTGATGCTCGCCGCCGCCATCCTGGTACTGTTCAGCGGTCCAGGCCCTATTTTCTACAGTCAGCGCCGCTTCGGCCGGGACGGCGAGATTTTCCGCTGCTTCAAGTTCCGGACAATGCAGGCCGATGCCGATCGACTGCTTCGAGAACTTCTGGAGTCGTCCCCCGCAATCAATGCGATCTGGAAACAAAACCGAAAGCTTCTCGATGATCCGCGCATCACTTACTTCGGACGCATTCTTCGGCGCTATAGTATCGACGAGCTACCGCAGCTTTTCAACGTGCTAAGGGGTGAGATGAGCATTGTCGGGCCGCGGCCGCTCGCGACGGACGAAGCACATTTCTACGCAGACGCATTCGCCATTTATTGCTCTTTGAAGCCCGGTATCACCGGCCCCTGGCAGGTCAGTGGCCGAAACCAGATTTCCTTCGAAGGCCGGGCGCAACTCGATTGCGAATATGCGCGCACCAAGTCCGTCGGCCAGGATGTTTGGATTATCCTGCGGACCATTCCGGTTGTTCTCCGCGGCACTGGATACTGAACGCCTTGACCCGCGCTCACCTACCTGCTCCCCAACGGCGATTGCAGTCAGAAAAGCGGCTGATCCGCAAAGGCGTTGCCTGGAACGCGGTGGGGATGATGGTAGGCAAGGGCTCGAGCATTCTTGCCAAATTGGGTCTCGCCCGGCTCCTGCTGCCGGAACATTTCGGCTTCTTCAGCATGGTGCTGGTGTTCTCGGCTATCATCGGGATCGGCGCCGATCTTGGTTTTCGTCTTGGCCTCATTCAGCGCCAGCGAGATCACCGCACCAAATTGCTGTATGACAGCGCCTTCTGGCTGCTGCTCGGGATGGCGTTCGTGATGATCGCAGTCATGTGGCTGATCGGCGTTCCATTTTTGGTCTGGTTCTACGGGGAACCACGGCTCGCCCCCATCGCGCTGGCGATGAGCACGGGGATCGTGTTCCAAAACCTGCAGGTGGTGCCAGAAGCGCGGCTAGCGCGCAGCATGCGATTCAAGCAGATCGCCCTGGCCGATATCTCCGGGACGCTGGTCGGATGCGTCGCCGCCATCCTGTTTGCGCTTGCTGGCGCGAATGTGTGGAGTCTGGTGGCGCAGACGCTGGTTGCCGCTGCCTGCACATGCGCCGTCACGTTCGCGCTTTCTGGATGGTATCCGCGCATCCGGATGAACCTGGCCATTCTTCGAGAGCTCAGTTCCTACAGCAGATTTATCGTCGGTTCCCGTATGCTGATCTCCTTTCAGCAGAATCTCGATTATCTGCTTATCGGCAAGCTTATCGGCGCTCATGCGCTCGGCATCTATTCAATCGCATTTCTGCTGACGGAAACACTCCGGGGTAAGGCCTACTGGCTGGTCAGCAAAGCTGTTTTCCCGTTCTACAGCAGGGCGATCGGACGGGACGGGGATATCCGCACGATCTACCTGGGAACGGTTCGGTATATGTCGGTAACGATATTTCCGGCGGCCACGGTGCTGATCCTGTTCGCGAACTACATCGTCCCAGCCTTGTTCACCCCCAAATGGAACGCCGCCGTTGTCCCGATCCAGATCCTTGCAGCGGCGAGCATGGTGGTCGCCTCCGCAGGCACTCCGGGTGAGGTATTAAGGGGGATCGGTCGACCCGACCTCGATTTCCGCATCAACCTCGCCATTTCCATTTTCGTCGCCTTACCGGCGCTTTGGATTGGGATTAGCTGGTTGGGCCTGCCCGGTGCGGCATTAGCGGTTCTCGGCCACTATTGCGTGTCACGCATCGCCTATGGAGTAGCCCTTTGGCGGCTGATCGACCTTCCCTTGCTTGATCTATTCCGCGCCCTGCAGCGCCCCCTGCTGGGTAGCGGCGTGATGACCGCCATCGCGTTGCTGGTCGGTTCCTGGCACTCGCTCATCGTCCTCGCCTTGGCCGTCGCAGCCTATGCGGCCGTGGTCCGTTCGTTGGTTCTTCCCCGGCTTAACCCGCACTATTCCTAGCGATGGCCTTTGCGGATGGTCGCTTCTCGGCGGAAATTCCGGGTTAACTCCCCGTGGCAATCACAACTACTGCGATTCGTCATAGAATCCACTTATCTTTCAATGAATAAGCGGGATTCATTCCAAGAGAAGAACGAATTATCTTAAAGTAGGATCGAAATTGGATGGTCTTACAAATGTTAATTTTCCAGACGAGCTGTGCCCCACTAGCGATCGATTACCTTGTAATACAGACGGGCACAAAATAGTAACAATCCATCTTCAACGATCTCCTGGTGGTTCCGCACCGGCGATCGTCCGGGTGCTAACGGCGCGTGAACAACGGCTCGGGAACCGATCGTTTCGCGTCGAGATATTACCTCCATGTGGGGTTCGTCCAAATGCGATTGAGTAGATGTTTCGAACATCTATTTAACCGCAAGTCACTGATATCGCCAAAATTATTTTCTATTGTTGCATGTAATTTACAATAAGTAGTCAGTTTTCATAGATAACAGAAACTTCCCGATAACTTTTCATCAACAGTCAAAGTGAATCATGCAGAGCGCTTCTGTAAGCTCTCTGTATAAAGGGATCGCACAACATGACGTACATCACTCTTTCGCAGAATTACGGTTATACTCCTTATAGTGTATCGAATCTTGCCGCAGGCTCGGTGATCGATGCGACCAACGCCTCCTGGATCGTTGACAATAGTCGCAATGATTCTCCCGATGCCACCCACCTCTCCACTTCGGGTACGGGTCAGCTGAATACCTACCCGTTCAAGGTCGCCAACGCTGGTTCAGGCTTGGTGATCAAGGGAGGCGAAATCTGGGGGCAGGTGCCGCAGCAGTCCGACTGGCAATATACCTATACCAATTCGGCCGCGATCCGCGTCGAGAATGCGCCTAACGTGGTCATTGATGACTGGCGCCTCGACAAGACATGGGACGCGATCCGGATCGCCAACGGCGCCAGCAACTTCCTGATTGATGATACCCACGTCAGTAACGCGCGGGACGATGTCGTCGAAAACGACTATGTGATGGGCGGCACCATTCGGGACAGCCTGTTCGACGGCGTCTTTTCGGGCATCAGCCTCGGCGACAGCGACCATTATGATGGTTCGATGAACACGATTAAGCTAGATGGCGTGTTCATGCGGATGCAGTCCTACCTTTTCGAAGGCCGGGTGACGCACGTTTCCCCATTCAAGACCGATACGGGCGCGCCACAGACGACGCCCGACATCCGGATCGTCAATACGGTGATCGCGATCGAGGATCCCAACCATCAGAGTCAGGCCCGGCTCAAGATTGCCTGGGACCATGTCGTCGAATCGCACGGCAATGTCTTCCTGAACCTGTCGGACACGCCATTGCCGTCGAGCTATCCCAAGCCTCCGGCCGGCTTCACCATATTGCAGGGTCAGGAGGCTCGCGATTATTGGGCGGCGAGCAAGGCGGCGTGGCTCGATAATCATGACGGCACGCCCTATGCTGACGTGACGCCGCTTCCGCCGCTTCCGGGGGCTGGCGCGACCTCATCGCCCTCAACCCCGACCACTTCGAGCCCGACGCCGACGGTGCCTACGACGCCGACCACAACCACCGATCCACACACGATCACCGGCACCAGCAGCGCCAACACGCTGACCGGCACGACGGGCGCCGATCACATCGACGGGCTTGCCGGAAGCGATAAGATCTTCGGCAAGGGCGGCGCCGACGTGCTTACCGGTGGCTCCGGACATGATAAGTTTATCTTCGACACGCCGCTCAATGGCAGCGTCGCCAAGATAACCGACTTCAATACGTCCGACGACTACATCTATCTCGACAATGCCGTCTTCACGAAGCTCGGTTCCGGATCGATGAGCAGCCCACAGCGTCTGGCTGGCACCTATTTCGAGCACGGTGACGGCGTGGCGGCCAACGACTCGAACGATTATGTCCTATACGACAGCCACTCCGGCATTCTGTCTTACGATGCCGACGGCAACGGTTCGGGCGCTCCAATTCCAATCGCGCATCTGTCGGCTCATTTGGACCTCACCAAATACGACATTTTCGTAGTCTGAATTTGCGACGGCTTTTCTACGTATAGTCCATCGGTGGCGGTTGAGCTCAATTAGGCGTAAGGTGCGGGGCGCTCCTAGTTTCTGGGTGCGCCCCTTTTTTAAGGCGGGTGAACCGGCGAGCTACTGCGCTCCAGAGTCCTCGGCCAATATGAGGGAAGCTACTCTGTTGATCCTGCCTCAGGCCTTTCGAAACAGCCCTACCGTCGCGGCGGCCCTATCCTCCTGCCGCCGTCATTTCACCTATGCGGCTTTGTTCAGCGCCGGAACCAACCTGCTGTTCATCGCACCCATGTTGTACATGTTGCAGGTCTACGACCGGGTCGTGCCCACGAAGGGACGGGTCACCCTGCTGTTCCTGACCGTGGTTCTGATTTTTGCCCTGGTGACCCTCGCGGTGCTCGACGCCATTCGGTCGCGGCTGCTGGTTCGGGCCGGCGCATGCCTCAATGAGCATATGGCTAGCCGAATCATGCGGGCCACTTTCCTGCAGGGGGAAACGCGTCCGCGGCTTGCCCGCCAGGCGCTGCGCGAGTTCGACCAGTTGCGCAACGTCCTCACGGGTCCAGCCATGCTTGGTGCGCTCGATGCGCCCTGGATCCCGGTCTATGTCTTTCTTGCTTTCCTGATCCACTTCTGGGTCGGAGTGCTGACCGTCATTGGCGCGGCGCTGATCACCTTTCTTGCCTGGCGCAACGAAAATGCTACGCGGGAGCCCTTGCAGCAGGCGAACATCGCCTCTGCCCGGACATACGCCAATTATGATACCGCCGTGTCCTCATCCGACATTGTCCGCGCGCTCGGATTGCGCGAAGCCCTGATCCATGGCCAGAGCACTGACCGAGAACAGGCGTTGTCGCTGCAAACCGAAGCGGGGATCGCTTCGGCGCGGCTTGGCGCGGAATCCAAGTTCGTCCGCCTGCTGCTGCAATCCCTGGCGCTGGGCGTGGCCGCGCTGCTGGCGATCACGGCCTCTATCAGTCCCGGCTCGATCTTTGCGTCCATGTTCATTGTCGGTCGCGCCCTTTCGCCGATCGACCAATTGGTCAACGGTTGGCGCTCGATCGTCCAGGCGCGCGGTGCGATTACCCTGCTCGACGAGCTTCTCGCCGGCGCTCCGCCAGAAATTGCCCGCACCCAGTTGCCCGAACCGCAGGGCCGCCTCGACGTTCACAACATGGGCGTCGCTGCGCCCGACAAACAAATAATCCTCGCCAATATCGGCTTCCGCATCGAACCAGGTGAAGTGGTCGCCATTGTCGGCCCCAGCGGCGCGGGCAAATCAACCCTCGTCCGAGCGCTTGCCGGAGCGGTGCGCCCGACAGTCGGTGAGGTCCGGTTCGACGGCGCCGAGCAGCGGAACTGGGACCCGGAGCAGTTGGCGACGCACATTGGATTTATGCCCCAAGAAACCGTGCTTCTGGCCGGAACGATCAAGGACAATATCTCCCGCTTCCGGGCTTGGCATGGTGAGAGTGCCGATCGCATCGACAACGACGCGATCGCCGCGGCCAAGCTGGCCGGTACGCACGAAATGATCCTGGCGCTGCCCGGCGGATACGACCACCCGCTCCAGATTGGCGGGCGTGGTCTGTCGGCCGGCCAGGCGCAGCGCATCGCCCTCGCCCGAGCCCTGTTCCGTTCACCGCGCTACATCATTCTGGACGAGCCGAACGCCAGTCTGGATGCGGAAGGCGACACGCAGCTCATACGCACGCTGGAGCAGCTCAAGGCTGCAGGAAAGACGATCCTGGTGGTCGCACACCGGCTGAGCGTGCTGCCGGTGGTCGACCGACTGATGGTGATCCGCGAGGGCCAGCTTGCCTGTTTCGGTCCCCGCGACGAGGTGCTGCGCAAGATCGCACCGCCAGCGCCGCGGGCGGTGTCCAATGAGTGATCAAATGAACATATTGCAGCGAAACATGCCGTCCTGCTTGCCTGCCGGAAGGCCGGCGCTCGCACTTCCTGGATCAGAGCCGAGACGCGCCTCGGACCCGGACCTTGACATCCGAGTCGGGCTGGCTCTTCTGGCCCTGTTCTTCATATTGTTTCTCGGCTGGGCGGCCGTGCTGCCGCTCGACGCCGCATCCATAGCGCCAGGACATCTGGTCGTATCCGGACAGCGTCAGTCGGTGCAGCACCCGACGGGCGGGGTCGTCGCCAGCATCCATGTTCGCGAAGGCGCCAAGGTGCGCCGTGGTGATATATTGATCCGCCTTTCCGCGGCGGAAACTCGCGGGCAGGAGCGCGCGCTCGCCGGCCAGGCCATCTCTCTGCTCGCGCAACGGGCGAGGCTGCAAACTGAGGAGGCGGGCTCGCCGACCATCATTCCGCCGCCCGAGTTCGCCCGACTTAAGGGTCAGGACCGGATCGACGCGGATCTCGCCCTGAATATCCAGGCGACGCAGCTCCGCACCCGCTCGGCGGTGCTTTCCACCCAGCAGCGCGTGCTTGGCGAACAAGCAAGCCAGGCGACCAGCCAGGGCCGTGGGTACAACCAGCGCGCCGGGACCATTCAGGAACAGATCGGCCTCTTGAACGAAGAGCTTTCAGGCCTTCGCGGACTCGCGGAAAAGGGCTTCGTGCCGAAAACCCGGATTCGGGCGCTCGAACGGGCCAGGGCCGATCTCCAGGGGCAGCTTGCCCAGGATCGGGCGACGGCGGCCGCAAGCGTTAGCCAGGTCGGGCAGAGCCGGCTCGAGATCCTGCAAGCGAAGAGTAGCTACCAGGAACGGGTCGCTTCGGAAATTCGCGACGTCAATAACTCCCTGGCTGACGTCCTGCCGAAATGGGAGGCGGCGCGAGACCAGCTCAACCGCGCCGACATCCGGGCGCCAGCTAGCGGAACGGTGGTGGGGTTGACCGTGTTCACCCCCGGTGGAGTGATTGGGGCCGGCGAGAAGCTCATGGACATCGTTCCGGATCGCATGCCGCTGACCATCGAAGCGCGGGTATCACCCAACGATGCGGACGACCTGGAGCCCGGACAACTAGCCTTCGTTCGCTTCTACACGCTCCATGAGCGATCGCTTCCAGCGCTGGAAGGCAACGTCACACGCGTGTCCGCAGATGCGTTCACGGAGCAGCGGACTGGCGAATCCTACTACACGGCTTCGGTGCAGGTGCCGCTCTCCGAACTCCACAAGATCGAGGATCTGCGCGGGCCCGGCGCTCTCAAGGCCGGAATACCGGTCAGCATCGAGATCCCGCTGCGCAAGCGCACCGCGCTGCAATACGCCTTCGAACCGCTCATGGGTGCGATCGAACGCTCGTTCAAGGAGCATTGATTGGAGGGCGGATCGGGCTTGTGTCTACCTAGCTCGGCATTCTCTCAAACCGATCGCCACACGCGCGTAACGGCTGTCCGCACGGTTTCTTCGAGGTCGCCGTCAGTGTCGATCGGGCAAATGACGGACTTTGCGAACTCGGCCTCGCTTTCGAGTCTCCACCGGCGCCGGACGGCGTTCGGATCTGGTCCCCCGGGCTTACATCGTGTGAGATCCCGTTTGAGCGCGGTCGCGATCGACACACTCAGTTTAAGAACGAGTCTGGGTTTCGGGAGGCGTCGATAGATCGAGCGCTCCTGCTCCATCAGCCAGCGCTGAAATGGAGAACGAGCCTGGGTGATTGCAAGATCGTCGAAAGCGCTGCCATCCAGACCCGTTGCATTCGTTGCCGGGCACCGATCCGAAATCACGATCGTGCCCGATGACATCGCCCGCATGCTGCGGGTCAGAAGTCGCCGGCGATCATAAGCGACGAGCAACTTGCAGACGACAAAGAAGGTGGAATATCGTCGTTCAGCACGTCGCTCCGGCTTTTCATACTCGCTAAGGCGTTCATCCGGTAACGCCTTCCGAACAGCTGGCACGCACAGCCTGGGCAGAAAAGACAGCCAGGTCGCCGGTGGCTTGCCCAGGTGAATCGTCCTCACGTCGAGATTCTTCCCCAGCCGCTCCGCCACGAGTTTCGCCAGCGTGGATTTCCCGGTCCCTTTTGGCCCGACCAGCGCGATCCACGCGCCTCCGGTCAGCAACGATAGATTGCGCCTGGAGCGGACGCGCATGGCGAAGTGTTTGCCGACCCGCATGATGCGCGAAAATCCAGCAGCGACATGACCGAGTCGTCTCTGATGTCTCAGCGCCCAGGCCACCCGCATTCCCATCGCCACTCGCAAAGGGATCGAGCCGTGCGCAATGCAATCGATCATCCGCCGCATGGAAATCCGGACCGATGGAAACCAATCCTCGCAAAGGGCCGCCGCCTCGTTGACGTCGCTCCTTTGCAGGAGCCATGACAATTCGTCCCTGCATTCGTCATAATGAGCATTCACCTTGACGATCTCGACAATGCTGATGTGCTTCAACAACATCCTGAGCAGGAACAGCACTAGTTCCGACGTGGGGTCGGGGATACGTACGCCCATCAACGAGGATGTCCGGGCGAGGAGGTCCTCCTCGACGGGAAATCTGAACGACTTCACGAAAC
Organism: Sphingobium sp.; assembly: GCA_036383495.1. Classification (GTDB taxonomy): domain Bacteria; phylum Pseudomonadota; class Alphaproteobacteria; order Sphingomonadales; family Sphingomonadaceae; genus Sphingobium. The sequence continues at coordinate 26,207 of DASVOF010000032.1, forward strand.
TGTCGCCGCTCACCAACTGATGATAGGCGTGCAGATCCAGCAGTCGGCCGCCGTCCGGGTCCCAGGCCAAGGCATGGAAAACGCCGGCATGGCCAGCGCCCATGCGGGAAACAGCAAGCTTGAACCCGCACTCATTGATGATGCGCTGAAAGGCGTCCGCATCGGAAGGATGGACCAGAAGGTCGATATCCTCACGCCCGCACAACGTCTTATCCAGTCGTATATTACTTTTCCAATGGCAGTAACGGATGCCTTGGCGCTCCAATGCGGCGAACAGCATCAACTCGATCGAACTGGGTGGCAGGTCGTTTTCGTCCTTGCTGGTTGTCGGCGCCAATGGAGCGGTTGCGCCATGAGCGACCAGACTTTCGACTGTCTCACGATCGCTGGAGTAATGACTATTGTACCCCACCGCATCAGCCTCCCATGCAGTTCCGCGCGAAAACCAAACACTGTGATCGGACCGACATCTTACTCCATGAACGATGCTGCGCCAGCCCCGATCAGGCTGCTTGGCGGTCTAAAACGGTCTAGACCCATGGGTAATTTGACTTGACCGAGCGCAGGTCGGATTTTGGCTTTCCACCAGTTCGAAAACCCCAAGATTGCTCCGTCAGGCCGATCCAATGGAGTGGAGCGACATCATGGCGAGTTTCAAATTACGCTCCGACGCCGCTACCGTCCTTGAGAACGGCAGCTCTGCCGGCAATGTTCTTCAGAACGATAGCATTGCCAATCAGGTAACGCAGATCAAGGCTGGCAGCAGCAGTTTCGTGCCTGTCCCGGTCGAAGGCGTGACAGTTCAGGGAACCTACGGGTTTCTCACTATCATGCCTGATGGCGGCTACTTCTACACCGCGTCGACCGATCAGGCGGAACGTCTCAAACTGGGCGCCTCCGCCAGCGACACCTTCACCTACGCCGCCGTGGGCGGCGGTTCCGGCGCCTCCACTCTGAAATTCACCGTGAAGGGTGTCAACGATGCCCCCATATTGTCTTCAACCTCCGCATCCCTGAGCACGATCACGGAGGATCAGATCGCCAATAGCGGCCATTCGGTATCGTCGTTTCTAAATTCGACCGATATTGATTCCAGCGCCCTGCGCGGGGTCGCGATCACGGGCCTCGCATCCGGCAATGGCCAGTGGCAATTTTCCACCGATGGCCGCGCAACCTGGTCCAACATAGGCGCGGTCGACGACGGCGCCGCACTGCTGCTGCGGTCGTCGGACTATATCCGCTTTGTCCCGAATGGCGCCAACGGCACGACAGCGAACTTCACCTATCATGCCTGGGACCAGACCAGCGGCCTGGCGGGTACCAAGGTCGATGCTGCGACCAATGGTGGCCAGACCGCCTTCTCCACTGGCGCTGCAACGGCATCCATCGTCGTCACCAACGTCAACGACGCACCGGTCGGCCTGGCCTCCAGCGCGTCGGGCGCCGAAGATGGTCCGCCAATCACCGGGCAGGTGCAGGCCACCGACGTCGACAGCTCTACGCTGACTTACGCGCTTGTCGCGAATTCCGCGGTCGGCGGATCGGTGTCAGTCGATGCGGCGACCGGCAATTACAGCTTCACCCCCGCCGCGAACTTCAACGGCGCGGCTTCCTTCAAATTCACCGCCAACGATTCCAGCCTGACCTCCACTCCAGCCACGGTCACAATCGCCATCGCTCTGGTCAACGACGGACCGCCTGTCGCCAACACCGATAATGCGGGCACATATGCAGACACTCCGGTCCTGATCGACGTCCTGGCGAACGATACCGACATCGATGGCGATCCCTTGACCATTTCGGCCTTGGGCAACGCCGGTCACGGAACCGTTCAGATCGAGAATGGGAAAGTCCGCTACTCGCCTGAAGCGGGCTATACCGGCGACGACGCCTTCATCTACACCGTTTCGGACGGTGCTGGCGGCGCCGCTCAGGGGAATGTGAACGTTACCGTTACTCCTCCTTCGTCGGATGGTCTCACCGCCGTCACCGTCACCTTCCGCCAAGACGCCAACGGATACACCGATGCCATCGATACGATGTTGAGGCAGAACAGGGCGTCTATCCCATTCGCCGACGCGGTCTTTTTTCGATCGATCCTGGAATCCGGAAAGGAATCGCAGCCGCTTCTGAAGTTCGGCAATTTGTTCGGATCCGGGCCGGGGCAGATCCCGCTTGGAGCGACAATCATCTCGGCGTCTCTAACCCTGGAGGTTACTGACGGGTCCGCCTCCGGCGGTTCGATCAACCGCATGCTGGTGGGTTGGAATTCAACATCGACCTGGAACAGTCTGGGCAGCGGTGTGCAGATCAATGGAATCGAGGCAACGTCAACCGACGCCATCAACGTCGGGTCGATTGCGAAGGGCAGCCATACGTTCAACGTGACGGAAAGCCTCACCGCCTGGAATAATTCTGCTTCGACTTCCGCGGGGCAGAACGCCGCGAACTTCGGCTGGGTATTCAAGCCGACGAACATTGACAGTTGGGACTTCAATTCGGCGCAAGGCGCCGTAAAACCGGTGCTGTCCATTACCTACACGCAGGCCGGGGTCCCTCCCTCCGCCCTGCCGGCGGTTTCGATCGGGGCGGTCGCTACGGCGCACGAGAATGACGGCCATATGACGTTCAGCCTGTCCCTCAGCCAGGCTTCGACACAGGATATCACGGTCAACCTAGGCACTAGCGATTCCACGGCGAAATCAGGGTCCGATTATGTCGCCACAACCAGTTCCATCACCTTCAAGCCGGGGGAATTGACCAAGACGTTCGATGTCAGTCTTTTGAACGACGGCGCCGCCGAAAGGCTGGAATCCTTCACCGTCCAGATCAACTCGGCGACCAACGCCAAGATCGATAACGTCGTCGCCGTTGGTAAAATCACCGATGACGATGCCAGTGTTCCGCCCATGCCGGCAATCAATGCAACCGTAGTCGCGGTGCACAATATTTCAGACTCAACCAAATATAATGGAGGCCCCGGTTACGGGATAAGCGATCCATCGGGGCTCGCCTACATTCCAAGCTTGGGAAAGCTCCTGATAGCGGACTCCGAGCATGACGAAAGCCCGTTTAACAGCAACATTAACCTGTTCTCCCTGCAACTCGACGGGTCCTACCTCGGCAACTACAGCCTCACTTCTTTCACGAAGGAGCCTACCGGCCTCGCTTACAATCCGAACAACGGCTTTCTGTACATCCCGGACGACGACAAACAGGGGGTGTTCTGGGCCTCGCCCGCGAATCCGTCGGTCAAGCTCGGCTTCTTTGATACGTCTTACCTTGGCCTTCTCGACACCGAAGACATAAAATTCGACCCGTTGACGGGGCATCTTCATATGCTCGATGGAGTATTGAAGCAGATGATCGAACTTACCGACCAGGGTGTGTTCGTAAACTCGGTTTCGCTCCCTTCCGTAATGAAGGATGCGGAAGCCTTGGCCTATGATCCCATGCATGATGTATATTTTGTCGCCTCGGGGGCCTCATCCACGATCTGGGCCATTGATCCGCAAGGCAACATCATGGGGACCATAGACATATTGTCTTCCTATAGCCCGCGGCCCAAGCTCAAGGGCATGGAGCTGGCGCCCAGCAGCGACCCGAACGACGGCGACACCTTGAGCCTGTACGTGGCTGACTATGGTAGCGACCAACAGAATGACGGCCGTTTGTTCGAGATCCACCTGGGCAATGACTGGTTCACCTGATCCGCGCCCCTAATGCTAATCAGGCGAGGCTCTCAGGCAGGATCAGCAGCGATCAGTTTGTAAAGCCGCCCCAGTTGTTCGGAACGCATGCATCAGGGTTCGAGCGTGGATCGGATGGAAGGCGGGCCAGCTTCGGGTGGCAATTGATCCAGTTGCTCTTCGCGCGGGTCCAGGCGTCTCTCGCGGCCTGTGCCTTAAGGACGCGGAAGCTGGACGGCGGGAGTGGGACGAAATCGGGGATCGGCGCGTCCGAAAGCCACAGGAACAGGTTGTTGGATGAGCCGGTCAGTTTCGACCAGCTGGTCGCCCAGAATTGCGGGTAGGAATCGCCACCGGCATAATCCACCGCGACAACGGAATTTGTTACCCGAAACCGCGGCGCGCGCTGATCGCTCTTCGCCAATGCCCCGAACCGCCGACCTTCCTTGTAGGAATATTCCTGCAGGCGAAGCAGAACTCCGGAAAGCGTCACCGTCTGGTTGCTCGCATCGCCGGTGTCGCTGTTTTTTCGCGGCTTGACGCTGATGCCCTGGAACGCGCCGTCGATCAGCGTGTCGCGGATCGTTGCGGTCTGGAGATGGTCGTTCTCGACCGCGTCGTCGCGCGCATTGCCGATCCAGCTGTTGACGATCAACAGGCCGGGGGAGCCGCGGCCCATGCGAATGGCATCCCACGCACCGGTGATCCGCACTCCGTCGACGACGCCATTGGGGGCTCCCTCAAACGTGATCGCCGAACTGTTGCAGTAGGTGGCTCGCCATTCCGACGATTGCGGTACACGACTCAGAAACAGGCCCCCGACGATAGCGGTCCGATCTTGCTGCTCTATCAACAGGGGATAGCGGTTGACCGGCATGGTTCCCTGGTCGCAATCCTGGTCGGCGGTCGGGGTTGGGTTGCGACTATTGGCGACCGTGAAGGCGGCTCGTCGGGCATCGAGAGCCGCGCCGCCCACCCCGGCCGACGGCGTGAATTTCAACCGCTCAAATGCTTGCTGGCCACGAAGATTGACGATCCGCCTTGCTGTCTGGAGAGCCTCGTGAGTGTCGTCGCGGTAGCCGGACATCTTGCTCATCGAAGCAGGAACCAGCGCGGTCATTCCTCCCGCCACCGCCAACATTGCCACAACGCAGAGGAGGCGACCTTTTCCGAACCGAAAAATGGGCTTTGACCGCACAAACGCCCCTTTCCCCATGGTGATCGATCAAGGCGCATCGTGCGCCCGTTGAAACTCTTTGACCAGCAGCAATCTGGAACAGGGCGCACGCAACGGCAGGCGACCGCCTGACACGCTGGACGACGACGGGCGCGGATGAATTAACGGGCGGCTGATGAAGCCCATGAGAGGGCGGATCGCTTCAGGTTAAACCCGCACCATTAAATGTGGGGACCAAACACCTAGTCCTTTTTCGCCATTGCATCCCAATCCTACCTGCCGCTGTATCATCGTAAGTAATCAAGGGCACCCGCGCCGGCGACCGGGGTCTTGAAGATGAGGCGGAGCCTAGGCAGGTGAATGATGCTCAGATCGAAGATGATCAAATGCCTGCTTGGATTTCATCAATGGCCTGGGCGATGGACCCGCCGGGGTCCGGGCAGAGCACGTTTTCGCGGTTCTTATTACGGCGGCTACGAAGCCTGCTCACGCTGTGGAAAAGAACGCCTGTGCGACTGGAACTATGGCGCCTCTCCCGAGGATGGCTAGGATCGCTGTATCGGGCCTCATAGGAGGCGAACATAGCGTTGACTCGATGCGGGCTTGATAAACGACCTTCACTCCTACTGGCATCGCGACCGTTCCAACCCGCGCCACGCTCAGGCAATGAAAAGCCCGGACACGCGTTGCGTACCCGGGCCTTCATTACATTATCGGCTTAGCGGGTTAGCGCGAACCGAAGGAGTAGCGCATCGTCACGCCGATTTCGCGACGAGCCGTGGCCGATGCGAACTGATAGCCGCTGTCGCCGAACCCGGCATAGGGCGTACCGGTCGGCTGAGCCGTCAGCAGGACCTTCGTGTTGAACAGGTTCTTGGCGTAGAAGCCCAGATCCCAGGCGCTCTCGCCACCGGTTACGCCAGCGAACAGGTCAACGATCGCATAAGCCTTGGTCGAACGGAAGCCGCTGCCGTCGGCCTCGAACGAGGTCTGGAAGTTCGGCGCGCGCCCCTGATAGTTGACGTTGAAGCGCAGGTAGCCGTCCACCGGACCCAGCGGCAGATCATAGCTGCCGTTGACGTTGAACTGCCACGGAGCCGATGTGTTGAGCCCCGTGCCCTTGGGCGCCGGGCAACGGTTGATCGGGTTGGTGGCGCTGACCGGCGCCGCACTCGGACAATCGTTTTCACCAGCCGGCACGATCCCACCTTGCGATTCGATCTTCGCATAGCTGACCTGGGCGTTGAGGCTCAGATTATCGAGCGGCTTGGTGGAGATTTCCAGTTCAAGACCGCGCACCCGCGAATCGACGTTGGCGAAGAACGCCTCGCCGGTGAAGCTCCTCTCCTGGCCAGGTCCCGCGGCAGTATTCCAATAAGGCAGGCCGGCGAACGACACGAGCTGGCCCTTATAGTCGATCTGGAACACGTCGGCGTTGATGCGCAGCCAGGGGGCCAGGGTCGCCTTCACGCCCACCTCGTAAGAGGTCGCCTTTTCCGGATTGGGAATGGCCAGGTCCGCCGGCAGTCCGGTCTGGCCGATGGCGGGATAGCCCGGTCGGAACGATGTGCCCGTCGTAGCATAGACCAGGACGTTCTGACCAAAGCGCTTGGAGAGCGACACGTTGTAGAGCGTCTCCTTGCTCTTGCCGCTGGTTACCTGGCTGCTCGTCCGCGGATCGACCGCGAGATCGCAGAAACCGGCATAATTGCTATCGAACAACGGCACTCCAAATACCGGCGACAAAAACGCACACGGGGCGGGGAAGATAAAGTTCGGCGCCGCGACAACGAACGCGCTGCCTGTCGCAACGCCCAGGGAGACCGGCAGTTCCGACCGCATGTGCCGCAGGCCGCCCGTCAGTTCGATATCATGGGGCAGGTGGAGCTGGACGTTGCCGTAGAAGGACTCGTCCTTCTGCTTCAGGCCGAACGTGGCGACGACGGGAAGAACATAGCGCGAGTTGGGCGTCGTGACGGCACCCGGAGCCGCACCGCCCGGAAACGGCGGGAAGAGGGGAATGGCGACCGCACCCGGCCGACCGAAGGCGCCCGGCAGATACGCTTCACGGGTAATCCGGATCGGCGGGCCCTCGGCCTTGAAGTTGTAATAGCCGATATCATAGTCGAAGAAATGGTCGCCGCGCTGCGACGACAGCCGGATTTCATGCATCGTGTCATGCTCGCCGCCCGTCGTCGTCGGATAGGCGTCAAAGCCGGGCAGCATATTCGCCGGGTCGACCGGGCTTCCCGCGCCGGAATTCGGACGGCTGTCACCTCGGCTGAAATTATAGGTGAGGACCTGGCCCAGAACTTCCCAGTTCGCGTTCAGCGTATAGAATTCATTGCCTCCATCGGACAGCCTGGGCGCCTCGCCAACAGCGCGATAATCCTTAACCGTCAGCGGCGGGCCATTGTAGCCGACCGGAATGCCCAGCGCCGCATTGCCGAGGCTGCCGGTGCCGATCGCCTGCGAGAACTGACGCAGCTTCAGGTCCAGACGCTGGTAGTTGAAGTTGATGTCCAGCTTGTCGGTCGGCTTGAAATGCACGCCGATGCGATAGCTGCGCGACTTCACCGAAGGATCGGCGTCGTTGTTGAGGCTGCGAACGCCGTTGCCCTGGCTGTTTTCCAGAAGGCCGGCCACGCGGATCGCAAGAATGTCCTTGATGATCGGCACGTTGATCGCGCCCTGCAGCATCTGGTGATCGCGGGTGCCGACGGAACCCTGCACATAGCCGCCAAACTGTTCCAGATCCGCGCGACGGGTGGTGATGGTGACCGCGCCCGAAATCGACGGCGCGCCGCGCCGTGTGCCCTGGGGCCCGCGCAGCACTTCGATCTGGCCGACGTCATACAGGCTCTGCAGCGCCCAGCCCGAATTGAAGATCGATTCGTTGAGGTAGATCGGGGTCGCGGTGGGGCCGGAACCAGCCGACCAGCGCACGCCGCGCAGCGTGATTTCGCCGCTGTCGGTGTTCGGGTTCTTGAGCGTCAGGCCCGGCGCGAGCTTGGCCAGTTCTTCCGGCTGCGTGATCTGCAGCTTCTTGAGCGTGTCGCCCGTCACAACCTGGATACTGACCGGAACATTCTGGACACTCTCAGCGTCACGGCGCGCCGTCACGATGATGTCGTCGATGCCGCCGGACTGTGCAGCCTGCTCAGCAGGCGCCTGCGCCATCGCGAGGGCGGGCATTCCGACGAAGGCCGCCGCCGACAGCAGCAGTCCCGCCCGAATCTTGCTCGATACACGAGCGTTGGAATAGGAATCTTTCATCATTCTCCCCTTGCTTGAGATAGTCATAAGCCTTCATTTCCCCTTTTGGATTCAAATAGTTAAAGCGAATGCTGGCGCTGTCAACTTTCGGTCGGCCCTATACGGTCAAGTCGACCGGGCCAACAAGCGTGCTCGCCAGCGGCGTCCAGCCCCTGGCTCCAGATATTCCTTGAACTGTGCAAAAAGCATGGCGCTGCGCGGCTCGCGCACTGACGCGCGCGGGAAATCCCGAATTTCTTGCGACAATAATGCGCAGACGACTGGCTGACTGGCTATCATACTCCGATGATCGCCCCGAAACACAGTCTAGCGCCGCATTTGCGGCTTGGCCCACTTTGCTCTCCCCTCCCGGTCTCGAAGACCATTTCCAGCTTCGTTATCCGCTGACAACATGTCTGGATTATTTTTTATCGTTAAAGTTGATTTTTTGATAAGCGCCTGACGGAACAGCTGTCAAGCGAAGCGAGGCTCGCCATACCGAAATAATGCAGGTGTGACAACGCTGCCACGTTGACCTTCGGGAAAAGGAAAAAAGCAGCTTCCCATCCCTCCTCGTAAAGGAAACGCCCTTGCCCAAGGGGTGGTCATCCCGCCGCTGAAACTCTATCTTTCTCCTCCTTTCCTTATGACTTCGGATTGTCCATGTCCTCCAAAGCCAAGGCGAGTCCCGCCGACATCATGCCGCTCGCCGACATCATGGCCCGGCTGCGCGATCCGGACACCGGCTGTCCCTGGGACATTCGGCAGGACTTCGCCAGTATCGCGCCCTACACGATCGAGGAAGCCTATGAGGTCGCCGACGCGATCGAGCGAAACGATATGGCGGCTCTTCGCGATGAACTTGGCGACTTGCTGCTCCAGGTGGCCTTCCACAGCCGCATGGCCGAACAAGGCGGCCACTTCGCCCTGCAAGATGTCATCGACGGCATCACCGAAAAGATGATGCGCCGTCATCCTCACGTCTTTGGCGAAGGCGTTCGTCGGGAAGACGGGCATGTCCAATGGGAAGCGATCAAGGCCGCCGAACGCGCCGAACGGGAAACCGACGCCAGTGCGCTCGCGGGTGTGGCGACGGCGCTCCCGGCCCTCCTCCGCGCTGAGAAGCTCCAGAAGCGCGCCGCCCGCACCGGTTTCGACTGGCCTGACATCACCGGCGTCGTCGCCAAGGTCGAGGAAGAACTGGAGGAGGTCAGGACGGCCAGCTCACCCGAACATCAGGCGGAAGAAATTGGCGACCTGCTGTTCGCCGTCGTCAACCTCGCCCGCCATCTGAAGGTCGACGCCGAAGTCGCTCTGCGCGCCGCCAACGCAAAGTTCGAAAGCCGCTTCCGTGCGATGGAGTTTATAGCGGGAGACGCGTTTTCGGACCTGACGCTCGATGAAAAAGAGGCGCTGTGGCGACGCGTCAAGAAAGAGGCGAAGGGGGTGTGATCCCGCAACGGCTATAGAGCGTCCGCCCCACCGCGCTTCTTGAACCGGGCATATGCGGAGTCCGGAAGGCGCACGTCCACCGCCATCTCGCCATCCTCCGCCCGGCTGGCGATCACCTCGCCATGCTCGTGCAACCACGCCATCGCCGCGCCGTCGGACAGGGGGATTTTCAAATGGTGAACCTGGGCTCCCGCCGTCATCCGAGCGCTGATCGCTCGCCGCAGATCGTCCATCCCTTCGCCCGTCAGCGCCGACAGGATGACCACATCATCCCTGCGCGCCGCCGTCTCGCGCGCTAGTTCCTCCGCGTCAGCGGTCAAAAGGTCGAGCTTGTTCCATGCCTCGATCATAGGAGGCGGCGCATCCCCCTCCCCGCGCTCCAGCGCACCCTCGCCTGCAACGCCCAGTTCGCTCAGCACGTCGATCACATCGTCCCGCTGCGCATCGGAGTCGGGATGCGCGATATCGCGAACGTGAATGATGAGGTCGGCCGAGAGCACTTCCTCCAGCGTCGCGCGAAAGGCGGCGATAAGCTGCGTCGGCAGGTCGGATACAAACCCCACCGTGTCAGACAGGATCGCCTTGTCGAGCCCCGGAAGCCCAATCTGCCGCATGGTCGGATCGAGTGTCGCGAACAGCAGGTCCTCGGCCATGACGTCGGCGCCGGTCAGCCGGTTGAACAGCGTCGACTTGCCCGCATTGGTGTAGCCGACCAGCGCGATCACCGGCCAGGGCGCACGCTGTCGCCGCGCGCGATGCAGGCTCCGCGTCCGCGTCACCTGGTCCAGTTCGCGCCTTATCTTCGCCATGCGATCGCGGATCATCCGCCGGTCGGCTTCGATCTGCGTCTCGCCCGGACCGCCCAAAAAGCCGAAGCCGCCGCGCTGTCTTTCAAGATGGGTCCAACTGCGCACCAGCCGTCCCGCCTGATAATCGAGATGCGCCAGTTCGACCTGAAGGCGTCCTTCATTGGTCGCCGCCCGCTCACCGAATATCTCCAGGATCAGCCCGGTTCGGTCGATGACCTTCGTCTCTGTCGCCTTTTCCAGATTGCTCTGCTGCACCGGGCTCAGCGCATTGTCGACGATGACCAGGTCCGCCTCCTCGGTCTGAACCAGCGCCGCGATCTGGTCGACCTGCCCGCTCCCGAAGAGAGTCGCCGGCTTGCGGTCGCGCACCCGAAACGCCTGCGCGACCCGCACATCTATGCCGATGGCGAGCGCGAGGCCCTTCGCTTCTTCCAGCCGCGCCTCGCTGTCGCGCCGTTCCGCCCCGTGGGTTTCGGCGCGCACGACCACGGCGCGCGCGCCGCGCGTTACCTCATCGGCAGAATCGCGATTGAAGACCGCCATGTCGGCCTAACGCATCAACTGCCGGCCCGCTTCATCGGAAGACGGGCCCGCCAAGCAAAAAATGATCAATCCTCGTTCTCGCCTTCGCCGCTCAGGTCGATCGCGTGGAGCGGCTGAACCGTCGAGATCGCATGCTTGTAGACCAGCTGCACCATGCCATCGCGCTCCAACAGCATGCAGAACAGGTCGAAAGCTGCGATTTCGCCTTGCAGCATGACGCCATTGACCAGGAACATCGTCACGGGGCTGCCGGACTTGCGGACGGCGCTCAGGAAGATTTCCTGCAACAGCCTGGGCTTGCCGTTGCCCTCGCCGACCTTGCGGACGTCGGTGAGATCCATCGGCTGAGCCGGCATGACGGTTGAGATCGCATGCTTGTAGACCAGCTGCGATTGGCCATCGCGCCGCAGCAAGACAGAGAAATTATCGAACCAGGTGATGATGCCCTGCAACTTCACGCCCTTGACCAGGAACATGGTCACCGGGGTCTTGGTCTTGCGCAGGCTGTTCAGGAATATGTCCTGAAGATTGTTCACTTTATCGGCCATGGCGTCGCCAGTCCTTTATTGGCGGGACGTTACCCGCTCTCGCACCCCTGGGCAGGGTGTCTTGCCTGCTCCCGCTTGTCGGAAGCCATATGGACCCTACCGCAATTGCGAAGAGGCGTCCATGCCCCACTAGCGGCATATCCTTCAGCAATTATCAGTTATCTTTTCCATCGGTTATGCCGAGCAGCTTCAACTTGCGATGCAAGGCGGAACGCTCCATCCCGATGAACGTCGCGGTCCGCGAAATGTTGCCGGAAAATCGCCGGATCTGAATCCGCAGATATTCGCGCTCGAAGCTTTCACGCGCCTCGCGCAACGGGGAACCCATTATCGCCGACTGACCCATGGCTTCCGCGCCGCCGTTGCTCGTCAGTTCGTTGGGCAACATGTCCAGTTCGATCCGGCCTATCCGCTCGCCCGGCGCCAATATCATCGTCCGTTCGATGACGTTCCGAAGCTGGCGGACATTGCCGGGCCATTCATGGGCCTGCAGCGCCGCCATGGCGTCACTCGCTATCTCGGGCGCGGGCACCCGGCGGTCAGCGGCGAAGCGCGCCAGATAATGTTCGACCAGGGGTGGAATGTCGTCGCGCCGGTCAGCCAAAGGCGGGATCACCAGCGGCACCACATTCAGGCGGTAGAACAGGTCTTCGCGGAACCGTCGCTCCTCGATTTCCACCGTCAGGTCCCGCGCGGTGGAGGAAATGACGCGAACGTCGACCTTCACCTGCCGCTGCCCGCCTACGCGCGTGAAACTCTGATCGGTCAGCACGCGCAGGATCTTTCCCTGGGTGGTCACGGGCATGTCGGCGATCTCGTCCAGATAGAGCGTGCCGCCATGCGACTGCTCCAGATAGCCGGGCCGCACGAGCCCGCTCGGATCTTCGACGCCGAACAGTTCCTCTTCCACCCGGTCGGGGTCCATTCGGGCCGCCGCCACGATGATGAAGGGCGCGTCCACCCGGCCGCTCCAGCTATGGAGCATGCGCGCAGCCACTTCCTTGCCCACGCCCGCCGGCCCGGAAATAAGCACCCGACTGCCGGTCCCCGCGACTTTTTTAATCGTCGCGCGGACCGAATTGATCGCGGCGGACGTGCCCGTCAGTTCGTCATCCTGGCCGAAGCGGGCGCGCAGCACCTGATTCTCGCGCCGTAGCCGCTCGGTCTCGGTCGCGCGCGATACGAGATGCAGCAACCGGTCGGCCTCGAACGGCTTTTCAATGAAATCCGCCGCGCCCTTGCGAATGGCGGCCACCGCCGTGTCGATATTCCCATGGCCGGAAATCATCAGCACCGGGATGCTGGCGTCACGCCGCTTGATCTCGTCCAGCAACTCCAGCCCGTCGAGCTTCGATCCCTGCAACCATACGTCCAGCAGCACCAGCGACGGGCGCCGCGTGTCCAGCGCCTCGATCGCGCTGTCGCTGTTCGCGGCCGTGCGGGTCGTGAAGCCTTCATCCTCAAGCACACCGGCGACCAGATCGCGGATGTCCTCTTCGTCATCGACCACCAGAATATCAAGCGCCATTGGCTGTTACTTTTCCCTTCGGCAAGGTCACGACCTGCCCCTCTTCCAATTTTTCGAGCGCCGTCACGGGGAAGCGCAAGCTCACCCGCGTCCCGCCGCCAGCGGCGTCATCCAGGCGGATTTCGCCCATATGCTCCTCGACAATCTTCTTGACGATCGCGAGGCCCAAACCCGTCCCCTTGGTCCGCGTCGTCATATAGGGCTCCAACACCCGCTCCCGCTCGGGGGGCAGGCCGACGCCGTCGTCCTGCACCTCGATCAACAGGTTCGCGCCATCCTGGCTCAGGTTCATGCGCACATGCCCCCGCGCCGCTCCCGGCTCCGGCGCCGGCTTGGGCTCAATCGCTTCCACGGCGTTCTTGACTATGTTGGTGAGCGCCTGCCCCAGCTGCCGCCGGTCGCACACCAGTTCAATGTCCTCCGCGTCGGCGTGAAATTCAAAGCGGATATCAGAATGCGCGACTTCATGCAGGAACAGCGCATGACGGGCGATGTCGCTTACCGCCTCACGCCGGAACACGGGTTTGGGCATGCGCGCGAAGGAGGAAAATTCGTCCACGATCCGCCGCAGGTCCCCCACCTGCCGCACGATCGTCCCCGTGAGGCGCGTGAAAGTCGCCCTGTCGTTCGTCACCTCATCGGCGTAACGGCGCTGCAATCGCTCGGCGGCGAGTTGGATGGGGGTCAGCGGGTTCTTGATCTCATGCGCTATCCTGCGCGCCACGTCGGACCACGCCGCTCGCCGCTGGTCGGACAGCTGCTGGGTAATGTCGTCGAAGGTCAGGATATGGCGGGACGCATCTTCCGAAACCTTCACCGCCAGCGTCCGCACCTCACCGTTGGTGCGAGTTTGAACGATGCCCGCCCCCTCCTCCGAAGCGATCAGCGCGGCAAGCTCCGGCGATATCTCCGTCAGTGGCCGACCGACCGGATCATCCCCCTCCTTCACCAGAATCGCGGCGGCGGAGCTGTTGAGCAGCAGGATGGTTCCCTGGCGATCCACCGACAGAACGCCCGCCGACACGCCGGACAGGATCGCCTCGATGAAAGCGCGACGCTCGTCGAGCTGGCTGTTGGCGGCGACCAGCGCGCCGGTCTGCGCCTCCAGCCGCTGGGTCATCCGGTTGAATGCGGACGCCAGCGTCCCGATCTCATCCCGCGTCTGCGGGCTGGTGACGCGCGCCGACAGATCGCCGGCGGTGATCCGCCGGGCCGCCGTCACCAGTTCGTTGACCGGCCGCACCATCCAGTCTGCAACGGCGAGAGCGATATAGACGGCGATGCCGACCAGCAGCAGCGATCCGACGAACAGAGCGACGTTGAAGCGCAACTGCAAACCTCGGGACTGCGCCGCGAAGATGTCATAGTCCGACAACACCTTCTGCGCCCGCTCGACATTGCTGAAGGCCGTCGATCCGGAATCCCGCGTGGCGTAGAGATAAATTTTCGCCCCCGGATAGAGCAGCGTCACCGCCTCGATCTGGTTCGGCTTGGCCGCCACAACGACATTTTCGCCGGCATTCAGTCGCTTGATGACATCTGCCGACAACATTTCAGAAGCCGGGCGGCTGTCCGGATCGACGGTCGCCGCCGTCCGCGCAACGCCATCCTTGCCCACTTCGATGATGGCTGAGCGGTTCAGCTTTCGCGTCACCACCTGATAAATATACCCCTCGGCGAAGCGCGGGCTCGAAACCTTGGACTGGGTGAGATAATCGCGAAGATCGCTCGACATCGTCACCGTTTCGTCGCCGACCTCGCGCAGATTCTGCTCATAATAGCCCCGCGCCAGGTCGCTCGCATTCTGCAACATGCCGCGCGCGCTGTCGGAGAACCAGAACTGCACGCCATATTGGAACAATAGCGATGCGAAGATCACGACCAGCAGCATCGGCACGCTGGCGACGATGGAAAAGATCGCCACCAGCCGAACGTGCAACTGCCCATCGCTGCCGATCGCCGAGGCCGCCGCTCGCCGCCTGGCGACCCGCCGGCCCAGCAAAACGAGTAGCGCGATCGCGGGGACGAGATTGGCAACCAGCAGCAGCGCCACGATCGGCGGGGTCAGTAAGGCGTAGGACTGGCCCTGCCCCGACAGCAGAAAATAGGTGAGTCCCGCCGTTCCCAAAAACAGGATCAACGTCACCGCTTCCACCAGCGAAGCGAGGCGGCGCCGCAGGAAGGGCGGAAAATACCTCTTCCAGGCCCGACCTCGCGTGGAGAGAGTCACTGCACCTTCCATAGTGGCTTTGTTACAACAACGCCGTGCCCAATCAAACACAGTATTTGTATAAACCTAACCTCTGGCCGAAGGGCTGGATCGCTTCGTCCCAACCCCTTCAATCCGTCACGCGCAGTTGCAACGGGTCGAGCCCATAGTCGGTCAGCTTCTTGCGCAGCGTGTTGCGATTGATCCCCAGCAGTCCAGCCGCGCGGATCTGGTTGCCATCGACGCTCGCCAGCGTTTCCTGCAACAGGATCGGCTCCACGACGGCCAGCAGATCGTCGTGCAGGTTCCGGTTCGGTTGACCCAGGCCTATGCCCAGCTGCCGCTTCGCCCAATCGCGCACCGCCTGCGCCAGCTGATCGCCGGGCGCAGCATAGTCCGCCGGCACCATGTCCAGCGGCAGGCTGTTTCGCAAAATGTCGGCGGCGATGACATTGTCGCGGCTCAACACGGCCAGCCGCTGCATCAAATTCTGCAATTCGCGGACATTGCCCGGCCAATGATAGGCCATCAACAATTGCGCCGCATCGTCCGACAGGGACTTGCGGGGCAACCCCTCCTGCGCCGCCCGGTCGAGGAAATGACGGGCGAGCAGGATCACGTCTTCCCGCCGCTCCCGCAACGGCGGCAGCGATATGGGAACGACGTTCAGCCGGTAATAAAGGTCCTGCCGGAACCGGTTGTCCGCGATCAGCCTGGGCAGGTCCTTGTTGGTCGCGGCGATGATCCGGACATTCACGCGGACCGGCTTCGATCCGCCCACCGTCGTCACTTCGCCCGATTGCAGGACACGCAGCAGCCGCGTCTGCGCCTCCATCGGCATATCGCCAATCTCGTCCAGGAACAGCGTTCCACCCTGCGCCTGCTCAAACTTGCCCGCTGTCCGCGCGTGGGCGCCGGTGAAGGCGCCCTTTTCATAACCGAACAGTTCCGCCTCGATCAGTTCGCGCGGAATGGCGGCCATGTTGATCGCCACGAACGGCTTGGTCCGGCGCTGCCCCAGGCTGTGGATGGCCTCAGCCACCAGTTCCTTGCCGGTCCCGGATTCCCCCAGAACCAGGATGCTGAGGTCGTTCGACAACACCCGCGCGATCGTGCGATACACTTCCTGCATCGCCGGCGAACGCCCGACCAGCGGCAGCCCGTCATGAGGAAGCCCGACATCGGGCGCATCGCTGTCCTCCACCTTCGCCATGCCCAGCGCATCGCCCACCGCGCGCGCCAGTTCGTTGAGGTCGAACGGCTTGGGCAGATATTCGAACGCTCCCCTTTCCGTCGCGCGAATGGCGGTGTTGAGCGTGTTCTGCGCCGACAATACGATCACGCTGAGATGCGGACGACGCTGCAATATCTCCGCCACGCCGTCGAGCCCATCGCCATCGGGCAGCATGACGTCAGTGATGAGCACATCGGGCGCAAAGCTTTCGATCAGGGCGCTACGCTCCTTGATGGAGCCGGCGGTCTTTACCTTGTGCCCCTGCCGCCGCAGCGCTTCGCCCACCACCACGCAGATGGCGGGGTCGTCGTCGACTACCAGTATCGCGCCCGTCGCTGACATCATCCCATTCCCATCGGCAGCAGGATGCGAAAGGTGGATTCCCCCGCCCCCTGATCGCGCGAATATTGAACGAAGCCGTTCATGTCGCGCACCAGCTTGTCCACCAGCGCCAGCCCCAGCCCCTGCCCGTCGCGCTTGCCGGTGATGAACGGGTTGAACAGATGGTCGAGGATATGTTCCGGGACGCCGGGCCCATTGTCCACGACCAATATCTCGATCGGCAGCACCGCACTGCCCTTGCCGTCGCCGATCACCACCGACACGCCATGGCGGAAGGCGGTTTCGACGCGGATATGCGGCTTTTCATGATGCTCCAGCGCCTCGGCGGCGTTTTTGAGCAGGTTGATCATCACCTGCACCAGGGCATCGTCATTGATGATGGATGATGGCAGGGATGGATCATAATGTTTTATGATCTTTATATTTTTTGCAAATCCCGCCGCCGCGATGCTGGCTGCGCGATCGATCAGCGGATAGATATTCCCTGATCGACATTCCAGCGTCCGGTCGGTGGTGAAATCCTGCATCCGGTCGATCAGCGCCGCGATACGGTCCACCTCATTGCAGATAAGCTGCGTCAGCGCGGTGTCGCGCCCGCCATTGTCCGCTTCCAGCAGTTGCGCCGCGCCGCGAATGCCCGACAGCGGATTCTTGATCTCATGCGCCAAAATCGCCGCAGCGCCGATCGCCGATCGCGCGCCGCCCGCCGTTCCGCGATGGCCGATCTTGCGGGCATGGCTTTGGGCGTGGATCGACACCACGCGCCAGCCTTCATGATCGACGATCGGCGCGATCATCAGGTCGATTTCCATCTCGGCGGTCCGCCCGGCATGCACCTTGATGTCATAGGCGGCGATCGGCTTGTTGCTGTGCCAGATGTCGAAGCGCGCGCCCATTTCCGCCATGCGGATCGTGCGCGTCACATCGCTGCCCACTATGGCGGATCGCGCCATGTTCAACAGCGTTTCCGCGCTCATATTGGCGTCGGCGATCCGATTGTCCGGCCGCACCACCAGCGTCGCCACCGGAAGCGCGGTCATCAGTTCCGACAAGGACGGCCCATCCTGCTGCATGGGAAGCGGCGGGATAGAGGCCAGCGGCATCGTCATGCGGCCTTGAGCGCCTCGACCGGTCCCTCCTGCGCAATCAGCGGCTCGTAGAAACGGGCCAGCATGTCGAGCACCACGTCACCGTCCGGCTCCTGGTTGACGGCGTTACGGAATTCCGCCGATCCGGTCAGCCCCTTGGTGTACCAGCCGATATGCTTGCGCGCCATGTTGACGCCGGTCAGCCCGTCATAATGGTCGATCATCGCCCGATAATGTTCGGTGATCACGCCATATTGTTCGGCCAGAGAGGGGTCGGAAAGCCGCTGTCCCGTCCGGAACCAATGCATCACCTGCCCGATCAGCCAGGGTCGTCCATAGGCCCCGCGCCCGATCATCACGCCGTCGGCTCCGCTCTGTTCCAACGCTGTTTCGGCATCTTCGATAGAGCAGATGTCGCCATTGACGATCACCGGCAGCGACACGGCTTCCTTCACATTCCGCACGAAGCTCCAGTCGGCGCTGCCCTTATACATCTGGCACCGCGTCCGGCCATGCACGGTGATCAACTTCGCGCCCAGATCTTCGGCGATCCGCGCCAGTTCAGGCGCGTTCAGGCTGGCGTGATCCCATCCCATCCGCATCTTGACGGTCACGGGCACGTCGACCGCCTTCACCGTCGCCTCTATAAGCGCGGCGGCCAGCGGCAGGTCGCGCATCAATGCGCTGCCCGCATCGCCATTGACGACCTTTTTCACCGGACAGCCCATGTTGATGTCGATGATCGCCGCGCCCCGATCAGCGTTCAGCTTCGCCGCTTCCGCCATTTCGCGGGGCGAACAGCCGGCAAGCTGCATCGACACCGGCTCTTCCACCGGATGCCATGCGGCCTTTTGCAGGGACTGGCGCGTTTCCCGGATCATCGCCGCCGTCGCGATCATCTCCGTAACGTTCAGGCCCGACCCATAGCGGCGGACGAGCGTACGGAAGGGCATGTCCGTAACGCCGGTCATCGGCGCCAGGATCACCGGCATATCGATCTTCACCGGACCGACGGAGATAGGGGATAGGATGCGCATCACCAGACTTGCCTAAAAAACAGGCAGCCCCTTAGCCGAAAAGCGGTTCGACGGCAAGCAAAGCGGTCTGGCGGAGCGATGCGCCCTCGTCTACACGCTGCGCCATGACAGAAGGGAAGCGCCGCACCGTCGCACTGCTGGTCGCCGCCGGCCGGGGAAGCCGCGCCGGCGCAGATACGCCCAAGCAGTTTCGCCTGATCGGGGGTAAGGCGGTGCTGGCCCACGCGGTCGATGCACTGCTATCCTCCGCCGCGATCGACTCCCTGATCCTGGTGGTGGGCCAGGGGCAGGAGCCCATAGTGCGCGCCCTGCTTCCCGAACGCCCCATCTCCGCCATCGTGCAAGGCGCCGAAAGCCGTCGTGGATCGGTTCGCGCGGGGCTGGAGGCGATCTCCGCCGCCGGGGGCGCCGACCGGGTCCTGATCCACGACGCCGCCCGCCCCTTCCTCCCGGCGGAGGTGGTCGATCGGCTTCTGGCCGCGCTGGAGCAGGCGCCGGGCGCGATCCCCGCCCTATCCGTCGCCGACACTCTGGTCCGGGAGGATTCGGGCCGCACGAGCGAGTTGGTGGACCGCAGCGGCCTGTTCCGCGTGCAGACGCCGCAAGCCTTCCATTTCAACGCGATCCTCGCCGCGCATCGCGCGTGGGACGACGCCCGCGAAGCCACCGACGACGCCCAGATGTTGAGAGAGCGAGGCCATGACGTCATTCTGGTCCCCGGCGATGAAAGGCTGGAGAAATTGACCTATCCGCAGGACTTCGCCCGGGCCGAAGCGCTGCTGTCCTGGCAGCGCACGACACGCGTCGGAATGGGCTATGACGTCCATCGCCTCGCCGCCGGCGAAGAGCTATGGCTGGGCGGCGTTCAGATCGCTTACTCTCACGGGCTCGCCGGGCACAGCGACGCCGACGTGGCGTTACATGCCATCGTCGATGCGCTGCTGGGGGCGCTGGCGGACGGAGACATCGGCAGCCATTTCCCGCCTTCCGATCCGCAATGGCGCGGAGTCGCCTCGTCCCGCTTCCTCGAATATGCGAGGGACCGCGTCATAGCGCGCAGCGGGCGCATCGAACATATCGACCTCACGATCATCTGTGAGGCACCCAAGATCGGCCCGCATCGCGACGCCATGCGCGCCCGCATCGCCGATGTCCTGCGTATTGCCCAGGATCGCGTCAGCGTGAAGGCGACCACGACCGAGCGGCTGGGCTTTGCCGGTCGCCGCGAAGGCATCGCCGCGCAAGCGGTTGCCACCCTCTCCCTCCCCGCGCTATTCTAGGATCCTATGTCTGACAGCATCCTCCCCGCGCAGCTTGTCGAACTCGCCGAGCGCGTCATCATCGCCAATCGTCGCGCGGGCCGAACCGTGGCCGTCGCCGAAAGCTGCACCGGCGGGCTCGTCTCCGCCGCGCTTACGGAAATCGCCGGGTCATCGGAAGTGTTCGAGGCGGGATTTATCGTCTATTCCAATGACATGAAGAACGAACTGCTCAAGGTATCTCAGGATGTTCTTGAAACCTTCGGCGCCGTCTCCATCGCCACCGCCTGGGCCATGGCGCAGGGTGCCCTTACCAAGAGCCACGCCCATGTCGCGGTCGCCATCACCGGCATAGCGGGCCCCGGCGGCGGCTCCGAACAAAAGCCGGTCGGCACCGTGGTCTTCGCCCGCGCCGAACGCGGCGTCAGCCCCGACAAGGTCGTGGCCGACATGCATCATTTCGAAAATACCGGCCGCGCCGGCGTGCGGCTTCAGGCGGCGCTCTGCGCGCTCGAACTGCTGCTGCCCGATTCCCCGTAAAGTTCCGCCGCGCGGGTCTCGAACGCGCCGATCATCTTGCGCAGCGCCTT
>DASVOF010000033.1:0-28591 GCA_036383495.1 Sphingobium sp.
TTTCGCTGCGGCGATACGCTGGTTTCCTGCCGCAGGGCTGGCGGTCGGCGCGGCGGTGGCGGCGGCCTTGTGGCTGGGCTCCCGGGTCGATCCCTGGGCGGGCGCGCTGCTGGCGCTGCTGGTTTGGGTCGCGATAACCGGGGCGCTGCATCTCGATGGCTTGGGCGACATAGCCGATGGCGCTGGCGCGGCGCATGGCGACCGGGCGCGGCTATCCGCCGTGCTGGCTGATCCGCATATCGGCAGTTTCGGCGTGGTCGCGATCGTATTGCAATTGCTGTGCAAGCTGGTGCTGTTGCGGCTGTGGGCGGAGCAGCTTCCGCCCTGGGGACTGATAGGCGTGGCGACGATCGCGCGGATCGGGCCGCTGGCCTGGACGCTATGGCTGCCGCCTCTGCATGAGGGGCTGGGCAGCCGTTTTCGGCAGGGCGTCGCGCCGGTGCATCTGATCGGCTGGGGCGTGGCGGCGCTGGGCTTTTGCCTGTGGATGCCGGGCTTGCTGGCGGCGGCGGTTCTGACGCTGCTTTGGTCGTGGTGGCTGCGGGTGAAGATTGGCGGGATTTCCGGCGATGGTCATGGCGCGGGCATCGAAATTATCGAAAGCGCGCTGCTCTGCCTGCTGCTGGTGATGCGGTGAGCGGGGCGTTCCGCTGGCATGGCGGGCGGCTGGAAGAGGCGCGCAAGCTATATGGCGAGGGCGACGGGCCGTGGATCGACCTGTCGACGGGGATCAATCCTGTCGCATGGCCGGGCGCTGAAGGGATCCCGCTCGACTGGCGGGCGCTGCCCGATCCGGCGGCGTTGGCCGATCTGGAGGCGGCGGCGGCGGCCTATTTCGGCGTGGAGCCCGCCTGTGTCTGCACCGTGCCCGGAAGTGAGATCGGCCTGCGGATCGTCGGGCGAATGCTGGATCGGCCGGGGCGCCATCTGACCCCGTCCTATCGGACCCATGGCGAGGTTTTCGCGCAAAATATCGCCGTTCGCGCGCCGGAGGAGGCGCCGGCCGGAACAGCCTTGCTGCTCGCTAATCCAAACAACCCCGATGGCCGCTTGTTTCCTCGCGAGCGGCTGCTGGCGCGGGAGGAGTGGCTGGTCGTTGACGAAGCCTTCGCCGACTGCGTCCCCGGCTCCAGCATCGCTTCGCATGTCGGCGAGGGGCGGCGGCTGGTGGTGCTGCGGTCCTTCGGTAAATTCTTCGGCCTGGCGGGCGTCCGACTGGGCTTCGTGATCGGCCCGCCGGATATCGTCGCGGGCTGTCGTCGGCTGCTGGGCGACTGGCCGGTGTCGGCGGCGGCGATCGCTTTCGGGCGGGCGGCCTATCGGGATGGCGCGTGGATTGCCGGAACGGTCGAGGCGTTGACGGACAAGGCGCGGGAACTCGACATACTGCTGGCCCGCCATGGGCTGACGGCGCGGGGCGAGTGTCCGCTGTTCCGCCTGGTGGAAACGGAGGATGCGGCCAGCCTGTTCGACCGGCTCGCCCGCCGGGCTATCCTGACCCGCCCCTTCGACCAGGAGCCGCGCTGGCTGCGTTTCGGGCTGCCGGCGGGCGAAGCGGAAATGGCGCGGCTGGACGCGGCGCTGGCGCATGGTTGAGCTGGTGGCGCTCGGCGCGCTGGCGATGGACGCAGCGATCGGCTGGCCGGGGCGGCTGCATGCGCGCGTGGGGCATCCGGTCGGCGGCTTCGCACGGATCATCGCGGCATGCGAGCGGCGCTGGAACCGGCCTGCCTTTGGCCGGACCCGGCGGCGACTGGGCGGCGTGGCGACGCTGCTGTTGTTGCTGGCGGTCTCCGGTGCAAGCGGCTGGGGGGGCGAGGCGCTGATCCGCGAGAGCATGGGGCGTTGGGCATGGGTCGGGATCGCCATCGCCGCCTGGCCAGCGCTCGCCCAGCGCAGCCTGTTCGATCATGTGACGCCCGTGGTGCGGGCGCTGGAGGCGGGCGATCTGCCGGTCGCGCGACGAGCGGTGGGGCGGATCGTCGGCAGGGACATAGCGGCGCTGGACGAAGCGGGGGTCGCGCGGGCGGGAATAGAAAGCCTGGCGGAAAGCTTTTGCGACGGCATCGTCGCGCCGCTCTTCTGGCTGCTGGTCGGCGGCTTGCCGGGGGTGTGGGCCTATAAGGCGGTGAACACGGCCGACAGCCTGATCGGCCATCGGGAGGAGCCCTTTGGCCCGTTCGGCTGGGCGGCGGCGCGCTGCGACGACCTGATGAACCTGCTCCCCGCGCGGTTTTCCGGCCTTCTGCTCTGCATCGCGGCCGGCGGTGGATGGCGGGTGATGTGGCGCGATCATGCCCGCCATGCCTCGCCCAACGGGGGCTGGCCGGAAGCGGCGATGGCGGGCGGGCTGCGCGTCAGGCTGGCCGGGCCGGTGCGCTATGACGGCGTCCTGCACGACAAGCCATGGATCGGCGGCGAAGGATGCGACGCCACCGCGCGGGAGGGGCGGACCGCGATCGCCATCTATTTGCGGGCCTGCGCGCTGCTGTGGGTGGCGACGCTATTGGGGGAGTTGAGCCGATGAAGGATTGCCGCAGCTTGCTGGTGCTGGGAGGCGCGCGGTCGGGCAAAAGCCGGCATGCGCAGGCATGGTGCGAGGCTGTTCCGGGTCGGCTCGCCTATATCGCCACCGCGCAGGCGTTCGATGACGAGATGGCCGAGCGGATCGCCCTGCACAAGGCCGATCGCGGCGCGCGATGGCGCACGATGGAGGCGCCCATCGATCTGCCCGAGGCCATCGCGGCGGCGGCGAAGGACGCCGACGCGATCCTGGTCGACTGCCTGACGCTGTGGCTTTCCAACTTGCTGCTCGCGGAGGAGGGCATTGCGGGCGCAAGCGCGGCGCTGGTGGAAGCGGTGCGCGGGTGCCCGGTCCCGATCGTGCTGGTGAGCAATGAGGTCGGCCTGTCGATCGTGCCAGACAACGCTTTGGCCCGCCGGTTCAGGGACGAGGCCGGATGGCTGAACCAGACGGTCGCGGCGGCGTGCGACAGCGTGGCGTTGGTCGCGGCGGGCCTGCCGCTGGTGCTGAAGGGCGCCCTATAAATTGGACATTTATTGATCATATATTGCTGTTTTTATCTTTTTACGGGAAACAGGGTTGGGAAATTTCATTGCGCCGGCGATGAAGATGATAATTGGGATCGTGCGCTTGCCTGAGACGATATGGATCAATAAGGGCATTTATCAGAATATAGGGGGGATCAATGGGCGCCAGTAATCTGGTCGAAACGCGGGCTGAGGGCCCGTGGCTGTCATGGCATTGGAAGGTCGCCATGCGATTTCGGCCGGGCTGCCGGCGCCTGAACAGGGGATATAGTCAGTGAACGCTCTTAGTGCAGATTATCTGTTCGTCTTCATACTGGCCGCCTTTCTGGGCTTCCAGTTGATCAAGAAGGTGTCGCCGTTGCTCCATTCGCCGCTGATGTCGCTGACGAATGCGATCGCGGCGGTGGTGGTCGTGGGCGCAATCACGATCACGGGTGAGGAAGGCGCGACGCCGCTCGCCAAGACGCTCGGCTTCATCGCGGTGTTCTGCGCCACGGTGAACCTGGTCAGCGGTTTCATGATCACGGACCGCATGCTCAAGATGTTCAAGCCGCGGGGGAAATAACAGATGGGCGCCTTCGTTCCTTTCGCGGCGATTGTCGCATCGGCCCTGTTCATCCTCTCGCTGATGTGGATGAGCCACCCGTCGACCGCGCGTCGCGGCGTGCGTGCGGGCGAAATCGGCATGGTCATCGCCATCATCGGCGCGCTCGTGCAGCATGAGGTGGTCGACTATAACCTCATCATCATCGCGATGATCGCCGGCGCGGCCGCGGGCATCCCGATGGCGCTGCTGATGCCGATGACCGCGATCCCGCAACGGACTGCGATCTCCCACGCCTTCGGCGCGCTCGCCGTCGGCCTGATCGGCGCCGCCGAATATTACAAGCACGCCCATGCCGAATATGCCGGCGGATTCGTGATGTGGGCGCTGATGTTCGAGATGCTGCTGGGTTTCCTGACCTGCACGGCTTCGGTCATCGCATTCGCCAAGTTGCAGGAGTTGATCGGCGGCCGTCCGGTGTCTTTCCCGGGCCAGCGCATTCTGAACGGAATCGTCGCGTTGGCGACGGTGGCGATTGGCGCCACGCTGGCGCTGGACCCGACGCAGACCTGGTTGTTCCCGGCCTTCGTCGCGCTGGCTTTGTTGTTCGGCATCCTGCTGGTGATTCCGATCGGCGGGGCGGACATGCCGACCGTCATCGCGCTGCTCAACAGCTATGCCGGTCTGGCGGCGAGCGCCATGGGCTTTGCCCTGGGCAACAAGCTGTTGATCGTCGCGGGTGCGCTGGACGGCGCTTCGGGCTTCATCCTGGCGGTCGTCATGTGCAAGGCGATGAACCGCAGCTTCGCCAACGTCATGTTCGGCGGCTTCGGCAGCGTGGTCGCGAGCGTGGCGGGCGGCAAGGACGACCGCATCGTCCGTTCCGCATCGGCCGAGGAAGCGGCGATGCAGCTGGAAAACGCCGGCAGCGTCGTCATTATCCCCGGCTATGGCATGGCCGTCGCCCAGGCGCAGCACAAGGTCAGCGAACTTTATCAGGCGCTCATCAAGAAGGGCGTCGACGTCAAGTTCGCCATCCATCCGGTGGCGGGGCGTATGCCCGGCCATATGAACGTGCTGCTGGCCGAGGCGAATGTGCCTTATGAGCAGCTGGTCGACCTGGACGATATCAATCCGGAACTGCCGCAGGCCGACGTCGCCCTCATCATCGGCGCGAATGACACGATCAACCCGTCGGCGCGCGATGATCCCAAGAGCGCGATCGCGGGCATGCCGATCATCGAGGCGGATCGCGCCAAATCGGTGTTCGTCATCAAGCGGTCGATGAACGCGGGCTTCGCGGGGATCGACAATCCGATCTACTATAACAGCAACACCCAGATGCTGTTCGGCGACGCCAAGGACATGGTCGGCACCATCGCCAAGGAACTGGCGGGCGGAGGCAGCGGGCTGCACTGACGCGCGCGTGGACGCCAAAGGAAAACCTGTCGCCCCGCGCGGCGGGTTTTCCGGTATCTGGAGCTAATTCATGCCTCTAAGGCCGGTTAGCGCGTTCAATTTCAGGACCTTCAAGGCCAGCGGAGCAACATTGGAGGAACATTTTCCCGCCAATTGATCTCGATCAAGGCGTTGAGGGGCGGCACCCTCTACTGTGCAACTAACAGGGGTTTACCGAGATCGCCGTGGCCCGGCTTTTTTCGGATCGTCGAGAATGCCCGGAATCCGGTCTATCGGCGGACCCCTTGATATCGTGGCGACGTGCGCTGCTCCTCCCTCATGCCGCTTGGCGGGGGACGCGCCACCATGGAGGGAGAAGGCGCAGGCCGATGGAACAGAAGCTTGCCGGCAAACGGATATTGGTGGTCGAGGATGAATATTTTATCGCATCCGATCTGAAGCGGGCGCTCGCCACCGAGGGCGCGGTGGTCGTGGGACCGGTCGGCGACCTGGCGCATGGACTGCGCCTGGCGGAGGAGGATGCGCTGGACGCGGCGATACTGGACGTCAACCTGGAAGGGACGATGTCCTATCCCATCGCCGATCGGCTGGCCGCCGAAAAGGTCCCCTACCTGTTCCTGACCGGCTATGACGGCTGGTCGCTGCCCCCCGCCTATAAAGAGGCCCCGCGCGTTGCGAAGCCATTCTCAACGCCCCGCGTGATCGACGCGGTGGTGGCGCTTTGCGCATCCGCGTCCTGATGCGGCGGTTATCGAGATGACGGCGTGATCTCCACGCGGCGGGTGGCGAGCCGCTCCGCCTCTACAGGGTCGTGGGTGACGTAGAGCATCGGCAGTGCGAGTTCATCGCGGATGCGCAGGATGACGTCGATGATGCCGCTGCGCCGGTCAAGGTCGATCGACGCCAGCGGTTCGTCCAGCAACAGCGCGCGCGCGCCCGACAGCAGGGCGCGACCGATGGCGACGCGCTGCGCCTCCCCGCCCGACAGCGATCGCGGCCAGCGGTCGAGCAGCGCGCCGATGCCGAGGAAGTCCACGACTTCGGCGAAGGATATCCATCGGTCTTTCGGATCGGCCAGCCTGTGACCGTAGAGCAGGTTGGCCCGCACCCGCAAATGCGGAAACAGCCGCCCGTCCTGGAACACATAGCCCAGCCGCCGGCGATGCACGGGCCGGTCGATGGCGCGGCCAGCGTCGAACAGCGTTTCGTCGCGCACGCGGATATGCCCCTCGTCCGGCCGTAGCAGCCCCGCGACCATGTTCAGCACCGATGTCTTGCCCGCGCCCGAGGGCCCCCATAGCACGGTGAGCCCACCAGGCGCTGTGAAGCGGGCTTCGATCAGCCGGTCGCCGATCGTCTTGCGGACGTCGACGTCAAAGGACATGGCCGCTCCGCCCCGCGCGTATCCGCTGGCTCAGCGTCTCCGACATAAGCAACGCGCCCAGCGACAGGGCGACGGAGATGAGCGCGAGCCGCCACACCGTCGCGTCGCCGCCCGGCACTTGCAACGCACTGTAGATGGCGATCGACAAGGTGCGGGTTTCACCGGGAATGTTGGACACGAAGGTGATGGTCGCGCCGAACTCCCCTATGGAGCGCGCGAAGCCGAGGATGAAGGCGGTCGCGATCCCCGGCAGCGACAGCGGCAGCAGGATGGTGAGGAAGCACCTGGCGGGGCTTGCCCCCAGCGTGCGCGCGGCGTCCTCGATCCGGTGGTCCACCGCTTCGATCGCCAGGCGGATCGCGCGCACCATCAGCGGCAACGCCATGATCCCCGCCGCGATCGCCGCGCCCGTCCAGCGGAACATGACGCTGACGCCGAACCAGCGTTCGAGCCATCCGCCAACCGGCCCCGCCGGACCGAAGGCCACCAGCAGCATCCAGCCGATCACCACGGGCGGCAGCACGAGCGGCAGATGCACCGCCGCATCGAGCAGCAGCTTGCCCGGAAAGCGGCCCCGCGCCAATATCCAGGCAAGCGCGAAGGCGAAGGGCAAGGTGACGAGCACCGCCGCGAGGCTCACCTGCAACGACAGGCGAATGATTTCCCAATCGTCGGGGCACAGCGGCATCGGACGCTCACTTCGTCCCGAAGCCGAAGCGGCGGAAGATCGCCTTGCCGCGCGGCGACAGGAGGAAGCGGCGGAAACCCTCCGCTTGCCCGTGGGTGGACGTTTTCAGCAAGGCTAGCGGATAGGTGATCGGCGGATGGCTGGCCGCCGGGAAGACGCCGACGATCCGAGCCTGTCGGGCCGCGCGCGCGTCGGTTTCATAGACGACGCCGTAAGGAGTCTGTCCCCGTTCGACCATGGCGAGGGCGGCGCGGACATTTTCCGCAATCGCGATGCGGCCAGCGATCGAGGGCCAGACGCCGAGCGCCGTCAGCGCCGCCTTGCCATATTTGCCCGCCGGCACGCTGTCGGGATCGGCCATCGCCAGCCGCCCCTCGCCCAGCGCTCGCGCTAACGGAAAGCCGCGCCGGATGGTAAGTCTGCCGCGCTGATCGGCGGCGGCGACCAGCACCAGCCGGTTGGTGAGGAAGGACGAGCGGGCGCCGCGCCGCACCAGCCCCTTGGCCGCTATGGCGTCCATCCACGGTTCGTCGGCCGACAGGAACAGGTCGGCGGGCGCGCCCGCTTCTATTTGCCGGGCCAGCGCGGACGAGGCGGCGAAGGAGAGGACCGGGCGATCATGGCCCTGCGCCGTCCAGGCGTCCGCCGCCGCCGTCAGCGACTCCTGAAGGCTCGCCGCCGCCAGCACGAGCGGCCCCCGCTCCCGCGCGGCGGCGGGCGTCGCGGCGATCGCTGTCAGCAGCAGGAACAGCAGATGAAGATAGCGATGCATCGGACACTCCCGCCTTCGGTAATATATGTTCCTATACAGCGATGGTGAGACGAGGCGACTGCAAATTTAGCGACCTGTTCGCAGATAGCGATCGATCCGCTCCGCCGCGTCAGGGGGCAGATGCAGGCCTAGCTTGCTGCGCCGATAGAGTATGTCCTCCGCCGTGCGCGCCCATTCCTCCGCGACGAGATAGTCGATTTCCGCTCGACTCAAATCCCCGCCGAATAGCTCCCCCATATCCTCAAGCCGCGCCGCGTCGCTCAGCACAGCGGACGCGCGCGCGCCATAGGCGCGGGCGAGACGGCGTAGCAGGGGAGGGGGCAATCCCGGTCGCTCCGCTATCAGGCTGGCGACGAAACTGTCGAAATGCCCGTCGGGCAGGTCGCCGCCTGGTAGCACGGCTCCCGCCGTCCATGCCTGCCCCTGCGCCGCCAACAGGTCCAGCGCCTGTTCGGCGAGCTTGCGATAGGTGGTGATCTTTCCGCCGAAGACGCTCAGGAGCGGTGCGCCTTCCGTGTCGAGGTCCAGCACATAGTCCCGCGTGACCGCTGTCGCGGCGCCTGCGCTGTCGTCATGGAGCGGGCGGATGCCAGAATAGGACCAGAGGATATCCGCCTGCTCGATCGGTCGCGTGAAATAGCGATTGGCGGTGTCCAGCAGATAGCGCTGCTCCGCCGCGTCGATCTGCGCCTTTCGCGGCATGCCTTCCCATGATTCCTCGGTCGTTCCGACCAACGTGAAGCGGCCTTCATAAGGAATGGCGAACACGATGCGCCGGTCGGGATTTTGCAGCATGAAAGCATGGTCGCCTTCATAGAGACGCGGCACGACGATATGGCTGCCCTTGACCAACCGCACGGCTCGCTTGCTGCGCAATCCCGCCCGCTCGATCACATCGGCGACCCATGGCCCGGCCGCGTTGATCAGGATATGCGCGCGCACTGTCCGCTCGCCTGCTTCGTCGGCGATCCGCGCGCGCCATTCGCTTGCCGTGCGCGCCGCGCTCACCAGTCGGGTGCGCGTCCGGATGTCCGCGCCGCGCGCCGCCGCGTCCATGGCGTTAAGCACGACCAGACGGCTGTCTTCGACCCAGCAGTCCGAATAGACGAACCCCTTGCCCGATCGGTCCGCCAGCCCCGCCCCCATAGGCGATCGGTCGAGCGCGATCGTCTGCGTCGGCGGCAACTTCCTGCGGCCGCCCATATGATCGTAGAGGAAGAGGCCGAGCCTGACCATCCAGGCGGGGCGCGGCGATTGCGTCTGGGGCAGCACGAACCGCAGTGGCCAGATGATGTGCGGGGCCATGCCCCACAGCCGCTCCCGCTCCATCAACGATTCCCGCACCAGGCGAAACTCGCCATATTCCAGATAGCGCAGGCCGCCATGGATCAGCTTGGTCGATGCGGAGGATGTGTGACCCGCAAGATCGTCCTGCTCCACCAGCAGAACGGACATGCCCCGCCCCGCCGCGTCGCGCGCGATGCCAGCGCCGTTGACGCCACCGCCCACGACCAGCAGATCATAGACCCGCGAAGCTTCGTTCCCGCTCATCGCTTCCCTTGCTATACGGAAAATGGCCGGGACGAAAACGATACCGGGGCCGACAAGGAGATCGCCGGAATGGCCGCCACGCACATCCTCGCCATCGATCAGGGCACGACGTCGACGCGCAGCCTGTTATTCGACGCCTCCGCCCGGCGCGTCGCCACCGCGCAGACGGAATTTCCGCAACATTATCCGCAGGCCGGATGGGTGGAGCATGATGTCGAGGATATCTGGCGCGACGTGCTCGCCACCGCGCGGCAAGCCATGAGCGGCGTCGCGGCGCGCGACGTCGCCGCCATCGGCATCACCAACCAGCGCGAGACCACGGTCATGTGGGACCGCGCCACCGGCGAACCGATCCATCGGGCGATCGTGTGGCAGGACCGCCGCACCACCGCCCGTTGCGCGGATCTGAAGCGTGAGGGCGTCGAGGAGGAAGTCCGCGCCCGCACCGGCCTGCTGCTCGACCCCTATTTTTCAGCGACGAAGATCGGCTGGCTGCTCGATCATGTGGCCGGCGCGCGCGCCCGCGCCGAACGGGGCGAACTGGCCTTCGGCACGATCGACTGTTTCCTGCTCTGGCGGCTGACCGGAGGGCGCATCCATGCGACCGATGTCACCAACGCGTCCCGGACCCTGTTATGGAACGTGTTCGAAGGGAGATGGGACGCCGAGATGTGCCGCCTGTTCGGGGTGCCGATGGCGATGCTGCCGCAGGTGCATGACAACGCCCATCTCTACGGAACCACCGCGCCCGGCCTGTTCGACGTCGAGATTCCGATCGCGGGCGTGGCGGGGGACCAGCAGGCGGCGCTGTTCGGGCAGGCATGTTTTGCGCCCGGCATGGCGAAGTCGACCTATGGCACGGGCTGCTTCATGCTGTTCAACACCGGCCCGACGGCGAAGCTATCGGAGAACCGGCTGCTGACCACGCCCGCCTATCGGCTGGACGGCCGCACCACTTATGCGCTGGAAGGTTCTATCTTCGTCGCGGGGGCCGCGATCAAATGGCTGCGCGACGGCATCGGCGTCATCACCCACGCCAGCGACACCAACGACATGGCGACGCAGGCCCCCAACAGCCACGGCGTCTATATGGTGCCTGCTTTCGTCGGGCTGGGAGCGCCCCATTGGGACCCGGACGCGCGCGGGGCGATATTCGGCCTGACGCTGGGGTCGACCAAGGCCCACCTCGCCCGCGCCGCGCTGGAGGCGGTGGCCTATCAGACGGGCGATTTGCTGGAGGCGATGGTGGCTGACACCGGTGTGCGGCCCGACATGGTTCGGGTGGATGGCGGCATGGCGGCGAATGACTGGCTGTGCGGTTTTCTTGCGGACATATTGCGCCTGCCGGTGGAACGGCCAACTGACCTTGAGGCGACCGCGCGTGGCGCGGCTTTCCATGCGGGCCTTGGCGTCGGGGTGTGGTCAGGGCTTCCCGCGCTCGAACGCCTCTGGTCGAGGGAGCGGCGTTTCGAGCCGGACATGGACGCGGAGCGCCGCGATGGCCTGATCGC
Organism: Sphingobium sp.; assembly: GCA_036383495.1. Lineage (GTDB taxonomy): Bacteria > Pseudomonadota > Alphaproteobacteria > Sphingomonadales > Sphingomonadaceae > Sphingobium. Next base: position 10,921 of record DASVOF010000033.1, read on the forward strand.
CGGGTGGCGCGACGCGGTGCGCAGGACGCGCAGTGAGACTTAGCGGTAATTTCACCTCCGTTCGCCCTGAGCCTGTCGAAGGGCTTTCCTTCTCTTCAAGAAAGGAAAGGGCTTCGACAAGCTCAGCCCGAACGGAGGAGGGGGTAAATGCTCTCCCCTAACGCGGCGCCATGCGGATCGCGCCGTCCAGGCGGATGGACTCGCCGTTCAGCATGGGGTTGCGGATGATGGATTCGACCAGCTGCGCATATTCGGCGGGCTGGCCCAGGCGGCTGGGATGCGGAACCTGCGCGCCCAGCGTGTCCTGAACCTGCTGAGGGAAGGCCGCAAGCATCGGCGTCAGGAAAACGCCCGGAGCGATCGCCATGACCCTGATTTTGTGCTGCGCGAGATCGCGCGCCACCGGCAGCGTCATGCCGACGACTCCCGCCTTGGACGAAGCATAGGCCGCCTGACCGATTTGCCCGTCAAAGGCCGCGATCGAAGCGGTGTTGATGACCACGCCACGCTCGCCTGCGATCTCTTCTATGGTCGCCGCGCGGCTTGCGAATTTGGACAGGACGTTGAATGTCCCGATCAGGTTGACTTCGATCGCCTTGCGATAGGCGTCGAGGGGATGCGGCGCATATTCCTTGCCCACCGTCCTGATCGCCGGGGCTATGCCCGCGCAGTTGACCAGGATGCGGGCGACGCCGTGCACCTGTTCCGCCGCATCTATGCCCGCCGCGACGCTGGCGTCGTCCGCCACATTGACGCTGGCGAAGACGCCGCCGATCTCGGCCGCCGTCGCCTTTCCGGCTTCCTCATTCAGGTCGAAAATCGCGACCTTCGCGCCATTGGCGGCCAGCATTCTGGCCGTGGCGCCGCCCAAGCCCGACGCGCCGCCCGTGACGATGGCGGCTGTTCCTTTGATGTCCATGCTATGCCCTTTTGTATTCAGATCAGTTCGACGGCCATCGCCGTGGCTTCCCCGCCGCCGATGCAGAGGCTGGCGACGCCGCGCTTCAAGCCCCGATTCTCAAGCGCCGCGATCAGCGTCGCCAGGATGCGCGCGCCGCTGGCCCCGATGGGATGGCCCAGAGCCGTCGCACCGCCATTGACGTTCAGCTTTTCCGCCGGGATGCCCAGCTCCATGGCGGCGATCATAGCCACGACGGCGAAGGCTTCGTTTATCTCGAACAGGTCGACATCCTCCGCCGACCAGCCGGCCTTTTCCAGCAGCTTGCGCATCGCGGGCACGGGGGCGGTCGTGAACCGCGCCGGCTCCTGCGCATGGCCCGCGCTCGCCACGACCCGCGCAATCAACGGCAGACCCAGCCGCCGCGCAACGCTTTCCCGCGTCATCACCAGCGCCGCCGCGCCATCGGAAATGGATGAGGCGTTCGCCGCCGTGATCGTGCCATCCTTTACGAAGGCGGGTTTGAGGGAGGGGATCTTCTCCGGCTTCGCCTTGCCCGGCTGCTCGTCCGTGTCGACCATGGTCTCGCCGCCCCGGCCCGGCACCGCCACCGGCGTGATCTCCCGCGCGAAGGCTCCGCTCGCGATCGCCGCATTGGCGCGCTCCAGCGACCGGATGGCGAAATCGTCCTGTTCCGCCCGCGTGAACTGATAATCGCGCACAGCCTCTTCGGCGAACACGCCCATCGCCTTGCCGGGCTCATAGGCGTCCTCAAGGCCGTCCAGCATCATCGTGTCCATGATCCGGTCATGGCCGATCCGGGCTCCGGAGCGATGCTTAGGCAGCACATAGGGCGCGTTGCTCATGCTTTCCATGCCGCCCGCCACGATGACGTCCGCCGCGCCCGCCAGCAGCGCCTCCTGCGCCATGATCGCCGCCTGCATGCCCGATCCGCACATTTTGTTGACCGTCGTCGCCTCGACCGAGCGCGCCAGTCCCGCGCCCAGCGCGGCCTGCCGGGCCGGGGCCTGACCCAGCCCGGCGGGCAGGACGCACCCCATATAGATGCGGTCGACGGCATCCGCCGCGACGCCTGCCCGCTCGATCGCGGCCTTCACCGCAGCGGCGCCCAGCTGCGTGGCCGTGAGGGGGGATAATATGCCCTGAAACCCGCCCATGGGCGTCCGCGCATAACCGGCGATGACCACAGGATCGTCCTGCATCCCTATTCTCCTGTAAACTCCATCGGCATAACGATAGTCATTGGTATATTTCGGGCTTCTCGGCTTTTTTTCAATGTGGCGAGCCACCGCAGGCCCTTTGACACGCTATCTGCAAGCGCCGATATTGACGGCGGACAGGATGAGGATGCTGGTCATGGAACCGCATGGGGGCGAGCCGATGATGAGCGGCTTCGCCAATCATTTCGCGACGGAAGCCGTCGCCGGGGCGCTGCCGGAAGGGCGTAATTCGCCGCAGCATGCGCCTTTCGGCCTCTATGCCGAGCAGTTGTCGGGAACCGCCTTCACCGCGCCGCGCGGCGAGAACAGGCGCAGCTGGCTTTACCGGATGCGACCGGCGGCGGGGCATCCGCCTTATCGGGCCTATGAACGCGAGACCCTGTTGCGGAGCGCGCCGTTCGACGAGCTTCCCGCTTCGCCCAATCGGATGCGGTGGAACCCGATGGAGACGCGGGAGGAGCCCACGGACTTTGTCGACGGACTGGCGAGCATCTGCGGCGCGGGGGATGTGGCCGCTGGCGTGGGGCTGGGCGTGCATCTTTATGCGGCGAACCGGTCGATGGAGCGGCGCGCCTTCTGCAATGCCGATGGCGAGATGCTGATCGTGCCGCAAATCGGCATGCTGACGATCTTGACCGAGATGGGCCGGATGACGCTGGCGCCCGAGCAGGTGGCGATCATTCCGCGTGGGGTACGCTTTGCGGTGGCGCTGCCTGACGGAGAGGCGCGGGGCTATGTTTGCGAGAATTACGGCGCGCTGTTCCGGTTGCCGGAACTGGGGCCGATCGGGGCGAACGGGCTCGCCAATCCGCGCGACTTCGAGAGTCCGGCGGCGGCGTTCGAGGATGAAGAGGGGCCGTTCGAGATAGTCCAGAAATTCGGCGGACGGCTGTGGCATATGGTGCAGGATCATTCGCCCTTCGACGTCGTCGCCTGGCATGGGAATCTGGCCCCCTGCCGTTATGATCTGCGGCGCTTCAACGCGATGAACACGGTGAGCTTCGATCATCCCGATCCCTCAATCTTCACCGTCCTGACCTCTCCCAGCGATCGTGCGGGGACGGCCAATTGCGACTTCGTGATCTTTCCGCCGCGCTGGACGGTGGCGGAGGATACGTTCCGCCCGCCATGGTTTCATCGCAATGTGATGAGCGAATATATGGGCCTTATCCATGGCAGCTATGACGCCAAGGCGGGCGGCTTCGCGCCGGGCGGGGCCTCTTTGCACAATTGCATGGCGGGGCATGGGCCGGACCGGGCGACCTACGAGGCGGCAGTCGCGGCTGACCTGAAACCAAGGAAGATAGATCAAGGCATGGCCTTCATGTTCGAAAGCCGGTTCGTGCTGCATCCGACGCGCTTCGCAGTGGAAACGCCACGGCGCCAGAGCGATTATGACGCGTGTTGGGCGGGCTTTGCGAAGGCGCGCTTGCCGGGAGGGGAGGGAGCATGAATTTCCCGCCGCTGGACGAGACGCATGATCCGGCTCGGCGCAGTTGGGTCGACAGCGCCAATGGCCATGCGGACTTTCCGGTGCAAAACCTGCCGTTCGGGATTTTCTCACCGCGCGGCGGGGAGAAGCGCGCGGGGGCGGCCATCGGGGACCAGATACTGGACCTGGAAGGCGCTGCGGCGGCGGGGCTGCTGCCTCAGCCTGCGGCGGGGGCGCTGCATGGCGGGGCGCTGAACGAACTACTAGCGCTGCCAGCCGCCGATCGGCGGGAATTGCGGCGGGTGCTCGGCGCGCTGTTGAGCGAGGATGGACGCAGGGACGTGGTGGAACCCTTGCTGCATCGGGCGGCGGACTGCGCGATGCATCTCCCGGCGGTGATCGGCGACTATACCGACTTCTATGTCGGCATCCATCACGCCACCAATATCGGTCGGCTGTTTCGACCCGACAATCCGCTGCTGCCCAATTATAAATATGTGCCGATCGGCTATCATGGGCGATCCTCGTCGATCCGGCCTTCGGGCGTGGCGGTGAAGCGGCCCATGGGGCAACGCAAGACGGCCGACGCGGATACGCCGGTAATGGGCCCCACCGTGCGGCTCGACTATGAACTGGAACTGGGAATCTGGGTGGGTCCCGGCAATGCGCTGGGCGAGCCGACGCCGATCGCCGAGGCGGCGGCGCATGTCGCGGGCTTCTGCCTGCTCAACGACTGGTCGGCGCGCGATTTTCAGGCCTGGGAATATGTGCCGCTGGGGCCTTTCCTGGCCAAAAATTTCCATACGACGATATCGCCCTGGATCGTGACGGCGGAGGCGATGGCCCCGTTCCGCATCGCCCAACCCGCGCGGGCTGAAGGCGATCCGCAGCCGCTGCCCTATTTGTGGGACGAAGGGGATCAGGCAGGGGGCGCGCTCAGTATCGAGTTGGAGGCCTATCTATCGAGCGCGACGATGCAGGCGGCGGGAATGGCCCCTGTGCGGCTGTCCAAAGGGACGGCCTCGGCCATGTATTGGACGGCGCAGCAGATCCTGACCCATCATGCGTCCAATGGCTGCAATCTCAATCCCGGCGATCTGTTGGGGAGCGGGACGCTGTCGGGCCCGGAGCGGGAAAGCTATGGCAGCCTGATGGAGTTGACCGAGGGCGGCGCGAGGACAATCGCCCTTCCCGGCGGGGAAGCGCGCACCTTCCTGGAGAATGGGGATGAGGTGGTGCTGAAGGCTGTTGCGCGCGCTGAAGGATATGCGCCGATCGGCTTTGGAGAGTGCCGGGCCGTTATATCGCCGGCGGGGTGATCCCTCAGCGGCCGCTAGTGAGACGCGCGCGCTGAACGGCGAGAGCTTCGCCGGAGAGCGGTTCGCGTTCGCGCGCAGGCTTGCCCTTGCGCAGGCGCTTGCGGTCCTTTTCAGGCGGGTCGACCCGGCGCACACGGACGGCGACATGGCCCCGGTCCTTGACGCCCAGCAACTGCGCCGCCCCACGCGAGAGGTCTATGATGCGATCGCGCGCGAAAGGACCCCGGTCGTTCACCCGCACCAGCGCGGTGCGGCCGCTGGCGAGATCGGTGACTTCGACATAGGAAGGGAGCGGCAGCGTGGGATGAGCGGCGCTGATCCAGTCGGGGCGGAATTTCTCGCCGCGCGCGGTGCGGTCGCCCGATTCATGCCCATACCAGCTGGCATAGCCGACCGCGTCATATTGGGGCTGGTCCGCCGGGACATAGGTGACGCCGCGTATCTTGTAGGGCGCGCCGATGCGGACCGGCGTATCGGATACGGGCTGATAGGAGGCGCAACCGGCCATCAGCAGCCCATAGGCCAGAAGCGGAATGAAGCGGGGAAAGCATGTCATCCACCCCCCTTAACGCGACGGCCGGGTCCAGCTCAAGTCGAGCGGCGGACCCACAGGTTCGATGGCGCGATCCCCAAGGATAACCAAGCCTTCCCGTCAATTCTCCTAAAGGATCATGACGCCCTGTTCCTAATTGTCGGCGTGCGAGCATTAAGGGCAGATGCTCAAGAAGCGCCCCCGTTATATCATCGCTGTCAGCCACGGGGTTCGGGGAACTCGCGGCCTTCGCCGGATTGACCCCCGATCCGGCGAACCTTGGGCCCGGCTGCCCCGACCACCCCTTTTGCAACAGTTACAGCCGGGCCCAAATTTTGAACGACGCTCAGCGCTTTGGATCGGGCTCGCGCGACTGATCGGCGGCTGCATCGATCGCCTTGATCAGATCGTCGAAGGCGCCATCATGAGGAACCGGGAAAAGCCGGGAAAAATTTTCTCCCAGCCGGCGGATATCATCCTGCGTCAGCAGACCGATTGCGACAATGTCATCATGAGCGGCCATTGAAGGCGCCTCCTGTCAGCGAAGAACGACGCACCGGCGATCTTGTGCCAAGCACTTGCGCCGAAATGGTAAAAAACATTGCCAGCCGGCTTGGCGGCGAGGAAACAGGAAGCGCGCCGACGGTCGATCGCGGCTCAGTTCGGCTGATATTTCCCTCTCCCCCATGACCTACGCTTGCTAGTTGGCGACAATCGTTCCACACTGGTCAGGGCAAACCGTTTTCGAATGCGCGCCGATCTCAATGGTCGAGGAACTTTGCGTAGCAGGGATATTGTCATGAAGGCGATGATTGCACGGGCAAGGCCGGTTAATCCGGTAATCCGCAGGCTGGGGGCGCTGACCGCGCTGGATGGCGCGGCTATCACCGCGCTGGAGGAGGCGCTGGACCGGACCGTTACGGTCAAGGTCCGGCAGGAACTGCTGCATGAGGGGCAGGAGATCACCCGTCCCATGCTGATGGTGCGGGGATGGGCGGCATTGACCCGATGCCTGGAGGATGGACGCAGGCAGATCATCAGTTTCGTGCTGCCCGGCGATCTGCTGGGCTTTAGCTCGCTGCCCCGGCCGCTGGCCCCGTCGACCGTCGTCGCGCTGACCGAAGCGGCATGGTGCCCCGCGCCGGAACCCGAATCGTCGCCGTCGCTGGAAATGGCCTATGCCATCAGCCGCGCGATCGACGAGGCGCATCTGCTGGGACAGATTACCCGGCTCGGTCGGCTGAACGCCGATGAACGGATTCAGGACCTGTTGCTGGAGTTGATGGAGCGGCTGGAGACGGCCGGGCTGGCGCAGGATGGACGCTATGCGATCCCGCTGACGCAGGAAATGCTGGCCGATGCGCTGGGCCTGACCCCGGTGCACGTCAACCGCATGCTGCAACAGGCGCGACAGGCGGGAGAGCTGAGCTGGCACAGCGGCGAAGTCGTGCTGCATGATCCCAAGGCGATCCGGCGCAAGGTGGGCCGCCTGAAAGTCCGCGTTTCGCGGCCGATGATCTGACGATCCTGCGGCTCAGCGCGCGGGCTTGAGAAGGCCCCGCATACGCAGCCAGTCGAGGAATTGCGGCAGCATGCCGGTGCTGGTGGCGCCGGGCAGACCAGCGCCGAAACCATGCTGGCCGCGCTCATAGGCGTGCAGCTCGACCGGGCGGCGGGCCTGACGCCATGCTTCGACAATGCCGAATCCCTGGCCCTTGAACAGGATGTCGTCCAGCGCGATCGCATTGAACATGGGCGGCGCATCGGCGGGGACCGCGATTGCGTTCATGGAACCATAGATATAGCCGATGAAGGCGGGGCGGGCGTCGCCCTTGCCTTCAAGCGTGGCGTTGAGCGTGGTCTTTGCGCCCGCCGAAAAGCCGATCATGCCGACACGGGCGGGGTCTATGCGAAACTCCTTCGCGCGGGTCCGGATGAGGGCGAGCGCGGCAAGCGCGTCCAGCGTGGCGCGCGGCTCCTGGATAGTCGACGTATCGCCACGTGCTATCGCCGCGCCGATGCGCTGGCCGGAAAACTGCATGAATGTTTTTTCGTCGCGCGGGCTTTCGGTGAGGCGTTATTTCAGCACGAACGCGGCGACGCCATGGTCGGCGAGCCAACGGGCGACATTCTCGCCCTCGCCGGTCATGGACAGGGCCAGGAAGCCGCCGCCAGGCGCCACCACAACCGCCGCGCCGGTCGCGCGGGCCGGGTCAGGGAGATAGGGTGTGATAGTCGGGCGCGTGACGTTGCGGACGAAGCTCTCCTGACCGCTGCTCCCGGCAGCCTGACTCCATTGCTCGGTATCGGCCACCTTGTCCTGGGGATAGAGCGGGATGGCGTTGCGTTGGGGCGGGGTGGAAATCGGCGTCCTCTGGGCGCTTGCCGGGGCGGCGATCGTGACGGTGGCCAAAGCTACGAGCAGCAGCTTCTTCATTGGACGATTATCCCCTGGAAATTCAGACCCTATTCGCGTGGAAAGATGCTGCAAAATTGCAGGGCGATACTGCACAAAGCCACCCTTGTAGGCAAATTCGCAAGCGCGCTATGGTTGCGGGCATGGACTGCGCCATCGGGCTTTCCTGTTCCCAGCCTGTCCCGCGAGAAGTAAACAAGAACAGGGACGAGGTTTTCGAGAAAGGCGCCATGACCCAATTCGATCTGACCGACGAGCAGCGGGCGATCCAGGACATGGCGCGCCGGTTCACCGCCGACGCGATCACGCCTTATGCGGCGGAGTGGGACGAAAAGCATCTCTTCCCGCGCGACACGATCCGCGCCGCCGCCGATCTGGGATTCGGCGGCATCTATGTGTCGGAGGAATCGGGCGGCATCGGGTTGGGGCGGCTGGAAGCGGCGCTGATCATGGAGGCGATGGCCTATGGCTGTCCTTCGACCAGCGCCTTCATCTCCATCCACAACATGGCCGCGTGGATGATCGACCGGTTCGGCGGGCAGGCCCTGAAGGATAAATATCTGCCATCCATGACGCCGATGGAGCGGCTGGGCAGCTATTGCCTGACCGAAGCGGGATCAGGGTCCGACGCGGCGGCGCTGAAGACAAAAGCGGTCAGGGATGGCGACCATTATGTGGTCTCGGGATCGAAGCAGTTCATTTCCGGCGGCGGCGAGAATGAGATCTACGTCGTCATGGTCCGCACGGGGGAGGAGGGGCCCAAGGGCATTTCCTGCCTCGTCATCGAAAAGGACATGCCCGGCGTCAGCTTCGGGGCGCGGGAGCGCAAGCTCGGCTGGCATTCGCAACCGACTGCTCAGGTCAATTTCGACGCGGTTCGCGTTCCGGCGGAAAATCTGGTGGGCGCGGAGGGTGAAGGATTCCGCATCGCGATGATGGGGCTGGACGGCGGGCGGCTCAATATCGGGGCCTGCTCGCTGGGCGGGGCGCAACGCTGCATCGACGAGGCGGTCGCCTATACGAAGGAGCGCAAGCAGTTCGGGCAGAGCATCGCCGACTTTCAGAACACACAATTCACGCTGGCGGACATGGAGACGGAATTGCAGGCCGCGCGCACCCTGCTCTACGCCGCCGCTGTCAAGGTGACGGAAAATGCGCCGGACAAGACCCGCTTCGCTGCGATGGCCAAGCGCCTTGCCACCGACACGGGCTCCTCGGTCGCGGATCGGGCGCTGCAACTGCATGGCGGCTACGGCTATCTGATGGATTATCCGATCGAGCGCTTCTGGCGCGACCTGCGGGTCCATTCCATCCTGGAGGGCACCAATCAGGTGATGCGCATGATCGTCGCCAGGGACATGCTGCGGCAATGAACGAACTGCCGGGAGAACGGATATGACGGACCAGGTCCTGACATTCATTGAAAATGGCGTCGGCCGCATCCGGTTGAACCGGCCCAGGGCCATCCATGCGCTGACGACGCAAATGTGCCGCGCCATCATCGATGCGCTGTTGGCGTGGCGGGAGGATGAGGGCGTGGTGGCGGTCATGCTGGACCATGCGCCTCCGCCGGACGGTGACCCCAAGCTGTCGCGCGGTTTCTGTTCGGGCGGCGACATTGCGATGATCGCCACCAGCGCCAAGGGCGATTGTTCGGAAGCCGAAGAATTTTTCTTCGTCGAATATCGGATGAACCATCTGCTGTTCGTCTACGAAAAGCCTATCGTCGCCTTCATCGACGGGATCGTCATGGGCGGGGGCGTGGGCATTTCCGATCCCGCGCGCTATCGCGTCGCGACCGAACGGACGACCTACGCCATGCCGGAAACGGGCATAGGCCTGTTCCCCGACGTCGGCGGGGGCTGGTTCCTGCCGCGCCTGCCGGGGCGCACCGGCGCATGGCTCGCGACCACCGGCGCGCGGATCAAGGGACCGGACTGCGCCGCCATCGGCATCGCCACCCATTATATGGCGTCCGACAGACTGGCGGCGGTCAAGGCGCGGATCATCGCCGATCCCTATGGCCTAGAGCAGATTTTGGACGAGATGAGCGACACGCCGCCGCCGTCTGACTGGGAAGCGCATCGCGAGGAGATCGACCGGCTGTTCGCATCGGACCGTTATGAGGACATCCTCGCCGCCCTGCGGGCCGACGGGTCGGATTGGGCGCAGGCGCAGCTTGCGGCGCTCGCAACCAAATCGCCGCAAACCATCAAGGTCGCGCTGCGCCAGATGGCCGAGGGCGCGGCTTTCACTGATTTCGCCGACAATATGCGCAATGAATATCGCATCGGCTATCATGTCATCCGCCGTCCGGACTTCATCGAAGGCGTGCGCGCCGTGATTTTCGACAAGGATAATGCGCCCCGCTGGAACCCGGCGCGGCCCGAAGACGTGTCGGATGCGTTGTTGGACAGCCTGTTCGCACCGCTTCCGTGGGGCAGGGAATGGACGCCTCTGCCCCAGTTGCAGCAGCGTAAATGATGCTTTTTCAAGGATTCAGGATCTGGCAATGAACACCATCGTCGCTTTCATCGGGCTCGGCAATATGGGCGGCGGAATGGCCGCCAATCTGCTGAAGAATGGCTTCGCAGTGCGCGCATTCGACCTGTCGGAGGACGCGCTGGTCAAGGCGGAGCAGGCTGGCGCGACCCGCTGCGCCAGCGTGGCGGACGCCGTGGCGGGAGCGGACGCGGTCGTTTCGATGCTGCCGGCGGGCAAGCATGTCGAAAGCGTCTATAATGACGAAGTGTTCGGCGCGGCGAAGGCGGGAGCGCTGTTCCTGGACTGCTCGACCATCGACGTGGCGACGGCCCGCCGGGTGATAGACGCCGCGCATGCCCGTGGCTTTGAAATGGTCGACGCGCCGGTTTCTGGCGGCATTGCGGCGGCCAGCGCCGGGTCGCTCACCTTCATGGCGGGCGGAACGGACGCCGCCTTCGGTCGCGCCAAGTCCATCCTTTCCGCCATGGGCAAGGCTGTTATCCATGCGGGCGGCGCGGGCAATGGGCAGGCGGCGAAAATCTGCAACAACATGCTGCTGGGCGCGACCATGATCGCTACTTGCGAAGCCTTCGCCATGGCGGACAAGCTGGGCCTCGACGCGCAAACCTTTTACGACATTTCCAGCGTGTCGTCGGGCCAGAGCTGGTCGATGACCAGCTATTGTCCGGTGCCGGGCGTAGGTCCGCAAAGTCCGTCGGACAACGGCTATAATGGCGGTTTCGCCGTCGGCCTGATGCTCAAGGACCTGAAGCTGGCGTCCGAAGCCGCCGCATCGGTTGGCGCGAGCATCCCGATGGGCAACGCCGCGGAGTCGCTTTATCAGCTGCTCGCCAATCGCGGCGAGGGCGCTCGGGACTTTTCGGTGATGATCGAGCTTCTGAAAGGGCGGTGATCTACAGAAACCCGTCGCCCGAATGGTCGTCGAACAGGGCGGCGTCACGCACATATTCCGCCACGACATCGAGCGACTTGTGGCGGGAGTGATCCTTCATCTTGAACAGATTGGCCCGCTGGGCCGCCGCCTCGGTGAGGAATCCCGCGCGTAAAGAATGGGCCGAATAAATGCCGGGATCGAGCCCAGCTCCGGCGGCTATGGTTTTGACCAGACGGGCGACCGTCTTGTCGGTGATCGGATCGGCCGTCACCGCGTCGGAGCGGGTGAGGCGGCGGAACACGGGGCCTTGAGCGAGCTTGCCGGTCGTCGGGTCCGGCTGGTCGAGCGCCGCGGCGTGCAGCCATTGCTGCAACAGCGCGACCGGACGAATGAAGCGCCCTTCGGGAATGGCGATGACCTGACCCTGCGCTTCCTGATCCCGTTTGGAGCGGGGGATGGTGATGCGGAGCCCCGACGGCACGAATAGGAGGTCGTGGATACGCATGGCGGCCAGTTCGGACCGGCGGAACGCGCCCGCCATTCCCAACGCCAATATCGCCCGATCCCGCAGCGCGCGCAGCCCGTGTCCCTCCACCGCCGCCAGCATCGCCTTCAGCACTTCGGCCTGAGCGGGCGCTTTCTGCACCTTGCTCCGTGCATATTTGCGGCGGACGCCCGCCAGCATGGCCGCGATGACGCCCGCATCGTCGCGCGCGCTGGGCGAAGCGAGACCGGCCTCCTTATGGTGATGGTTGATCGCCGCGATCCGTCGGCCGATCGTCACCGGCGCTATGCCTGCTTGCGCCTCCACATGCGCGAACAGCGCGACGATGTCCGGATGGGCGGGCAAGGCCTCGACATCGCGGGCTTCGCAGAAATCGCAAAAGCGCGACCAGTCCGCCGCATAGGCTTTCCGGGTCGATCCGGCCTTGGACGCCGCCAGCGTATCTTGCGCGCCTTCGATCTCGGCGCGCAGGTCCGCCGGCAATGCGGACGATATGGGCAGGATGTCGCGAGCCATGCAACCGACATAGACTGCGGAAGGCGCGATTTCCAACCCCTATTCATGTCCGAGAATCATATTTATCGGACATATGTTCTGAAGAGAGGGCGGTATCGCGCCTCAAAGCCGGGCGAGCAGCGCCTCGGCTTTCTTGAGATGCGGCTTGTCGATCATCTTGCCGTCCAGCGTCAGGACGCCCGCGCCGGGATTGGCGGCGAAGGCGTCGACGACGGCGCGCGCCCGCGCCACGTCTTCCTCCGCAGGCGTGAAAGCGGCGTTGATGATCGGCACCTGATCAGGATGGACCGCCATCATGCCCAGAAACCCGTCGCGCGCGCCGCGCGCGGCATAGGCGGCCAGGCCGTCGAGATCGCGGATGGCGGGATAGACGGTCTCGATCGGCGGCACGTCCGCAGCGCTGGCCGCAAAAAGCGTCAGCGCGCGCGCGATCTCATAGGGAGGCGTGTAGCTGCCGTCCGCGTGACGGGCGCTGAGCGCGCCGACGGCCGCCGGCAGATCCTCCGCGCCCCATGTGAGCCCTGCAAGCCGTTCCCGCGCATCGGCATATTCACCAAGCCGGAAGATCGCCTTGGGGGTCTCCGTCGCGATCGGCAGGATCAGTCCGTCATTGTCGCCGCGCGTCCGCATCCGCTTGTCCAGGTCCGCGATCGACGCCGCGCCTTCCGCCTTGGGCAGCATGATGCCGGTAGGCCCCGCCGGTATAACCGCGTCAAGGTCCGCATCGGTGAGCCCGCCGTCGAGCGGATTGACGCGCACGAACAGCGCGGTGGCGCTGCCCGCCGCTTCCTTGAGGAAGGTCGCGATTTCCTCCCGCGCTCCGGCCTTGCCCTCCAGCGCGACCGAATCCTCCAGGTCCAGGATCAGCGCATCCGCGCCAAGGGTGAGCGCCTTGCGCATCCGTTCGGGCCGGTCGCCCGGCACGAACAGCAGTGAACGCAGACGCGGCAGCGGCTTCGACATTCGGTCGGTCATTGGTAACTCACCCTTGCGGTCATCGCGGTCGCGCCGTCGCAACGCATGGCCCGCACTTCGCCTTCGCCCCTCTGTAGCCAGATTGGCTGGTCTAGGAAAAGGGGCGACTGTGCATTGTCACGACATCTTCACGCGCGCGCGGAATTTGTGCAGCAACGGTTCGGTATAGCCGCTGGGTTGCGCAACGCCTTCAAACACCAGCGCCCGCGCCGCCTGATAGGCGATGCTGCTGTCCTCATGCCCGCTCATCGGACGATAAAGCGGATCTCCCGCATTCTGCGCATCCACCTTGGCGGCCATGCGGCGCAGCGCGGCGTCGACCTCTTCGGCCGAACATACGCCGTGCAGCAGCCAGTTGGCCATATGCTGCGAAGAGATGCGCAGCGTCGCGCGGTCCTCCATCAGGCCGATGTCGTGAATGTCGGGCACTTTCGAACAGCCGACGCCCTGATCGACCCAGCGCACGACATAGCCCAATATGCCCTGGGCGTTGTTGTCCAGTTCTTGCGCGATCTCCTGCTCCGACCAGTTCCGCCCAAGAGTGATCGGCACTGTGAGCAGCGCGTCCAGACTGGCGATGGGCTCGGCGCGCCGTTCATCCTGCCGGGCGAAGACGTCGACCGCATGATAATGGGTGGCGTGCAGCGTGGCGGCGGTGGGCGACGGCACCCAGGCGGTGTTGGCTCCGGTCATCGGATGGCCGATCTTCTGGTCCAACATGTCGGCCATCCGGTCGGGCGCGGCCCACATGCCCTTGCCGATCTGCGCCCTGCCCGACAGGCCGCAGGCGAGGCCGATCTGCACATTACGATCCTCATAGGCCCTGATCCAGTCGGTGGATTTCATGTCGCCCTTGCGGATCATCGGCCCGGCGCGCATCGACGTGTGCATCTCGTCCCCCGTGCGGTCGAGGAAGCCGGTGTTGATGAAAACGATGCGGTCGCGAACCGCATGGATGCAGGCGGCGAGATTGGCGGACGTCCGCCGTTCCTCATCCATCACCCCGACCTTCAGCACATGCCGGTCCAGCCCAAGCAGATCCTCGATCGCGTCGAACAGGTCGTTGGTGAAGGCGGCCTCTTCGGGACCGTGCATCTTGGGCTTGACGATATAGATGCTGCCCGCGCGGCTGTTGATGAAGCGGCCCTTGCGGTTCAGGTCGTGCAGCGCGATCAGGCTGGTGGCGATGCCGTCCAATATGCCTTCGGGTGCTTCGCGGCCATCGGGCAAAAGGATCGCGGGCGTGGTCATCAGGTGGCCGACATTGCGGACGAACAGCAGCGACCGGCCCGGCAGCGCGAATGCGCTCCCATCGGGCGCGGTGTAGGTGCGGTCGCTGTTGAGGCGGCGCGTCATCATCGCGCCCTTCTTTTCGAACCTCTCCTCCAGATCGCCCTTCATCAGGCCGAGCCAGTTGGCGTAGGCGGCGACCTTGTCCTGCGCGTCGACAGCGGCGATGGAATCCTCCAGATCGCAAATGGTCGACAGCGCCGATTCCAGGATGATGTCCGCCAGATGCGCCGGATCTTCGCGGCCGATCGGATGGGTGGCGTCGATCACCAGCTCGATATGCAGGCCATTGTGCCGCAGCAGGATATTGTCCCCCGCATGGCCCACCAGTTGCGAGGGATCGCGCAGCGCGGGCGCATCGCCCTTCCACTCCGCCCAGCCGCCATGGGCCAGCGGCGCCGCGCGGTCGAGAAACGCCTTGCCCCAGGCGATGACCTGCGCGCCGCGTTCGGGATCATAGCCCCTCCCCGCTGGCGATCCGGCGATGGCGTCGGCGCCGTAGAGCGCATCATAGAGGCTGCCCCAGCGCGCATTGGCGGCGTTGAGCAGGAAGCGGGCGTTGAGAATGGGGACGACCAGCTGCGGCCCCGCCAGCGTCGCCAGTTCGTCATCGACCCGCGTCGATCCGATCGTGAAAGGCGCGGGCGCGGGAACCAGATAGCCGATATCGGTCAGGAACGCCTTGTAGCTTTCGGGATCGATCGGCCGACCGGCGCGCTCCTGATGCCAGGCGTCGATCTGCGCCTGAAGTTCGTCGCGTTTCCGAAGCAGGGCTGCGTTACGCGGCGCGAACTGCCTGAAGATTGCAGCAACGCCGGTCCAGAAATGGTCCGCATCGATCCCCGTTCCGGGCAGCGCTTTTTCTTCAAAGAAAGCGGCGAGGTCGGCGGCGACGTGCAGGCCGGCTCTTTCGATCATTGCGGACATCGGGTCACTCCTCCGAAAGCTGTTCCCCGCCTATAGACCGAGGCCTATCATCGCACTAGATCATATAAAATTGAAAGATATTTTCCTCAGAGGAAAAGATTATGATGGACCCGGATTATGTGCTCTTCGCCCGGGCGGTCGACGCGGGCAGCCTTTCGGCGGCGGGACGAATGTTGAAGATTTCGCCCGCCATGATGTCCAAACGCATCGCCCGGCTGGAAGCGCGGCTGGGCGTCCGCCTCGTCCACCGCACGACGCGCAGGCTGGCCCTGACGGAAGCGGGCGCGGGCCTGCATCGGGACATCGTCGCGATCCTGGATGCGATCCAGCAGGCGGAAGATCGCGTCACCAATCGGCATCGGACCGCAGCCGGGCCGCTGCGCGTGTCCGCCCCGACATCGTTCGGACGCCTGCACGTCGCCCCGCATATCGACCATTTCCTGAAAGCGCATCCGCAGGTGGAGTTGGAGCTGAACCTGTCCGACGCCTATGTCGACCTGTTGACGGAAAGGGTGGACGTCGCGATCCGGATCACCAGCGAGGCGCCCGCGAGTCTGGAGGCGCATTATCTGGCGGCCAATCGCCGGATATTGTGTGCGAGTCCCGCCTATCTGGCCGAACATGGCGTCCCCCGGCGCATCAGCGACCTGTCGGACCATCGCCTGCTCGCCGCCAATGGGCAGTTGCCCTGGCGGCTCATCAATGGCCGTGCGCGCAAGCTGGTCGACGGCCATAGCCATGTGCGGACAAATTCCAGCGAGATCGTGCGCGAACTGGCGCTTTCCGGCGTCGGCATAGCGTTGCGGTCGCTTTGGGACGTGGGGGAAATGCTGGCGGAGGGCCGGCTGGTTCAGTTGCTGGATGGGTGGGAAGGGCCGGGCGATCTGGCCGTCTATGCGGTGCACCCGCGCGCGGGCGGACGTCCGGCGGCGGTCGACGCCTTCGTCGCGTTCCTCAAACACTGTTTCAGCCATGTGTCGTGGAACGAGGCCGCTCACTCGGCATCCGGCTGACGCTCCGGCGCGGCGCGAGCGAAGGCGTCCAGCGCCAGGCAGCGCGCCTCTATGTCGAGCAGCCGTCGCCACTTCAACTCGACGCCGAATCGTCGCGCGCCGCCAAGTTGGGGGATCAGCATGATGTCGGCCAGGCTGGGGCTGTCGCCGAAGCAAAAGGACGATGCGCGGTCCGCGATCAGCCTGTCGCAGGCCGACAACCCCTCCTCTATCGCGGCGCGCGCCCAGTCGTTGACCGCCGCCTCACCCAGTCCGATCTTGCGCAGGCGCCGCAATATTTTCAGATTCTGCATCGGATGCACGTCGCAGGCGATGATCTGGGCGAAGGCGCGAACCCTGGCGCGTTCGACCGGGTCATCGGGCAGTATCGGCGGATCGGGATAGACTTCGTCCAAAAATTCGCAGATCGCCAGCGACTGCGTCAGAACCGCGCCGCCGATTTCCAGCGCCGGCACCAGTCCCTGCGGATTGAGCGCCAGATAGGCCGGGGCGTTCTGCTCATTGCGCCGCAGATGATGATGGACGTCGTCATGCACGACACCCTTCAGGTTAAGCGCAATGCGCACACGGTAGCTCGCGCTGGACCGAAAATAGCCGTGAAGCACCAGGGGAGACATGGTTCCAGCCTCCTAAAAAGTCGCCGCCCTGCCCTGCTTCTTCGCTATCCTTCACAGGCCGTCTTGTCCACCTGATCGCCTGAAACGGTAAAAAAATGACCGACCGTGCAACCGGGTAACCTGCATTATATCCAGCCTCACGGCACGGGTGTTATGGCTGTCCTTAAGAGAGAAGAGAGAGGATTTGGGCATGAGCCCTCGTCAGGATGCATCGCATTTTACTGCCTGCGCCGCCGCAGAAGCGCGGCGCGCCAGGGAAGCAAGGTTGCGCGGCGCGGACATGTTGACCGTTGCTGTCCATAACGAACGCGCCGTCCGCTTTCAGGCGATGGCCCTCAAGCTTCAGAGAAGTTCCGGCGGCGCGGCGCTCAGGTGATCAGGCCGGCTCCAGCTTCTTGTGGATGATCGAGTTGGCGAGCTTCGGATTGACCTCCGCGAAATGATCGAAGCGGGCTTCGAAATGCGCCATTCCCTGGCTCATCGAACGAAGGTCCGCCTCCAGCCCATGTAGTTCGGCGCGGGGCAGCAACATTTCGATGATGTCCCAGCGCGACCAGCCATCCTTAGGCGCGATCCCCAATAATTGTCCGCGCTTGCTCGCCAGCGACGAT
>DASVOF010000034.1:0-2849 GCA_036383495.1 Sphingobium sp.
TTCACCGTGGCGGAAAGCGGGCGCGGCTATGCTTCGCTCAAGGATGCGGTGGCCGCGATCGGCAATGGCAAGGGCACCGTCCTGATCGCTGCGGGAAGCTACGCCCAATGCGCCGTGCAGCAGGGCGGCGACGTCACCTTCCGCGCGCAGACCCCCGGCTCCGTCATCCTTGACGGCGTTCCGTGCGAGGGCAAGGCGGCGCTCGTCCTGCGCGGCCGGGCGAGCAGCGTCGACGGCATCGTATTCCAGAATATGCGCGTGCCCGACGGCAACGGCGCGGGCATCCGCCTGGAAAGCGGCAACCTTTCCGTCAGCAACAGCCTCTTCCGCAACAGCGAGGAAGGCATATTGAGCGGCGACGCCCCCCAAAGCAGCGTCACGATCGACAAGTCGACCTTCCGCCATCTCGGCCGCTGCGACCGCGATCTCGATTGCGCCCATGGCGTCTATATCGGCCGCTACGGCAGCCTCACCGTCACCCGCTCGCGCTTCGACCAGGGCGATGGCGGCCATTATCTCAAAACCCGCACGCCGCGCATCACCATCACCGACAACAGCTTCGACGACAGCCACGGGCGGCTCACCAACTATATGATCGACCTGTCGAACGGCGCGAGCGGACAGATCAGCCGCAACATCATGGTGCAGGGCAAGGACAAGGACAATTACAGCGCCTTCATCACCGTCGCCCCCGAAGGCCGCGAACATGACAGCGCCGGCCTTTCGATCGCGAACAACAGCGCCTCCTTCGTGCCGGGGCTCCAGCGCAACAGCAGCTTCGTCGCCAATTTCACCGACGACGCGGTGAAGATCGGCGCGAACCGCCTGGCGAGCGGCATCAAGGTCTGGGACCGCCGCTGAGCGGTTCAGTTTACCTCCCGTTCGCCCAACTTCCGTTCGGGCTGAGCTTGTCGAAGCCTGCCTGAGCGCCTGCTAAATCCCTTAACCCGCCGCCGGTTCCGACGGCGCTATGTCCATGTCCGCCAGCGCCAGCCGCAACAATTCCATCATTGTCGCGCGGGCTGCTTGTGTGTCGCGCGCCGCTATAGCCAGGTAGACGGCGCGATGGTCGGGCAGGGGATCGCGCGGGTTCATCTTCTTGCGGTGCTTGAAGGTCGTGGTCCAGCTTACCGCCGCCCCGACCGAACTCCCCAGCGCCGCCAGCGCGTCATTATGCGTGGCCGCCAATATCGCATGGTGGAACCGCTGGTCGGCCGCGCGTCCGCTCTCGGTGGACAGGCCATGCCGGTCCATGTCGGCAAGCGCCTGCTCCATCGTCGCCAGTTGCTCGTCGGTCCGTCGGCGCGCCGCCAATTCCGCCGCCGCCGGTTCGATCACGTCGCGCAGTTCGAACAGGTCGCGGATGAAGGCGCCGTCGGGCTCGCCCGCGAACATCCACGCCAGCATTTCCGGGTCCAGCACATTCCAGCGGCTGCGCGGCAGCACACGCGTCCCCGCCTTGGGCCGGCTTTCCAACATGCCCTTGGCGATCAGGATGCGCACCGCCTCGCGATAGGCGGTGCGCGATACATGCAGCCGCCCGGCCGCCACGATCTCGCCTTCGAACAGGTCGCCGGGCTTGTGCTTGCCCATCAGGATCGCCGTGCCCAGGTCGCGGGCGATAGCCTGATGGATGCGGAGCGCGCTTTCTTCGGTTCCGAACCTGCGTTCCGTCCCGCCCTTGCGCCCGCTATCCAAAATCCGGCTCCTTGTTCAGTCCTCGAACGCCGCCGTAGGGCAATGTCGCCCGCAAAGGAAGGCGTCCGCCGCCAATCGCAGCGGCGCGATATCCGCGTCGATCGCCTTTTGCGCGACCAGCCCGACAAAGCGGCGATACATGGCCGGATATTCCTCGTCCGGCGCCTTCAACTGCACCTCGCCGTCCAGCCGCAGGGTATTGCCGCCCTCGGACAGCAACAGGCTGCCGCCGTTCGTCTCCACCGCGATGTCCCAGGTCTGCGGCCCGGTCTGCCGCCAGTCGAACACCGCCTCCACCGGCGCGCCCGAAGCCGTCGTCATGTGGAGTTCCGCGCCGATCGGCGCATCCTTGTTGGCGGGAACTTCCAGGCTTGCCGACAGCATCGTCACCGGCTCGGGCGCGATCTCGGTCAGGATGGACAGCGCGTTGATGCCCGGATCGAACACGCCAAAACCGCCGGCTTCCCAGATCCACGGCTGGCCCGGATGCCAGTGCCGCACATCCTCGCGCCACTGGATATCGATGCTCTTGATCGCGCGCGACGCCAGCCATTGCTTCGCCTGCGCCACGGCGGCGGCATAGCGGCTGTGCCAGCTGGCGTAGAGCGTGACGCCCTGTTCCCGCGCGATGGAGATCAGCGCCTCCACTTCGGTCACGGTCGCGCCCGGCGGCTTTTCCAGGAACACATGCTTGCCCGCCAGCAGCGCCTGCCGCGCCGCTTCGTAGCGGGCCTGCGGCGGCTGGCACAGGATGACGGCGTCCAGATCGGGCTCGCCCGCCAGCATGGCGGTCAGGTCGGGATAGTTGGCGACCCCTTGCCCCTGCGTGTTGCGGCTGGCGACGGCGACCAGGTCGATGCCGTCGGTCCGCTCCATCGCGGGCAGATGCTGGTCGCGCGCGATCTTGCCCAGTCCGACGAGGCCCGCCTTGATGACGGCGGTCATCCCAAGGTCTCCAGCCGGCCCTCCACGCGGCGCGTCAGCTTCCACGGATTGGCCGCCTGCAATGCCTGCGGGAGCAGCGCATCGGGCACGTCCTGATAACAGACCGGCCGCAGGAAGCGCATCATCGCCAGCGTGCCGACCGAGGTGGAACGGCCGTCCGCGGTCGACGGGAACGGCCCGCCATGCACCATCGCATGCGTCACTTC
>DASVOF010000035.1:0-5189 GCA_036383495.1 Sphingobium sp.
CGCAATCAACCGCGAACGTAAATCCTCTGATATGGACTTCGTCATGCCAGGCTGGCCTCCTCGTCCAGCTGGCAGGGTGAATCAGATTTTCCAGCTCAAGGGAATCCCCCTCGATTCAGTTAGGTCGGATAATGCTCTAGAGGGTGAAGGGCGACGGCCTCGGCTTCTCTCCCGCCTCCAATCGCGCCAGCCACTCCATGCAAGGCCCGGATGCCCAGTGGTTATCGCAATCCGAAGCGTTGGCGCAGACTTCTGGCAAGCGCGTTTTCCTATTTTCGCGCGGCGTCACGTTTTTGCTGTCCTACAATGAACCAAATGGGATAAATAACTCGTCTTCATCGAACGGGAGGCGGTTTTATGGATATTTCGGCATTGATCGACGAGGTGATCGCGCGCGAGGGTGGGTATAGCAACCATCCGGCCGATCGCGGCGGCCCCACATGCTTTGGCGTCACCCAGGCGGTGGCCCGGGCCAATGGCTATGCGGGGGACATGCGCAACCTGCCGCGCGCGACGGCGGAGGCGATCTACCGCCGGCTCTATTGGGAGCAGACCGGCTATGCCTTCGTCGCGGAGATCGCGTCGGGAGTCGCGGCGGAATTGTTCGACAGCGCCGTGAACATGGGCCCGGCCACGGCTACGGGATTCCTGCAGCGGGCGCTCAACGCGCTCAACCGGAACCAGAAGGATTATCCCGACCTGAAGGTCGACCGGGCGGTCGGGGCGAAGACCCTGCGCGCACTGACCGCCTTCATGGCGCTGCGCGGCAAGGTGGGCGAGAAGGTGCTGCTGAAGGCGATCGAAGCGCTACAGGGGGAACGCTATCTCACACTGGCGGAGCGCAGGCCGGCCAATGAAGCCTTTCTCTATGGCTGGCTCGCGAACCGGATTGGTTAGGAGGCTATGGCATGAGCATAGTTCGCCAAAGGCGGGTTCCGCCGGACCGATGGACGGCGCGGGCGCGACCGGCCTTTCTCTACGTCATATATGCGTTGCTGCTCTGGTCGGTGCCGCTGGGACTGATCGGCGGCGCGTGGCCCGAGGTGGCGGCGGCGATCATCCGGGCGATGCGGGCCTATTTCAACGCGCTGCCCGAGCCGCTCTACGCGCTGTTTGGGACGGGCTATCTGGGATATACGGCGGCGCGGGCGTGGGGGAAGGTCAAGGGAATGGAGCGATAGGACGGGCCGCTGCGCTTCGTCACCGGCGTTGCGCAGCCCCCTCTCCCTAACCCTCTCCCCGAGGGGAGAGGGAATTGGCCCCCAAAAAATGAGAGGGGCCGTCGGGGAGATAAGTCCCGACGGCCCATCATTGACATGGTCAGCGGCCGGAAGCGCCGCCCAAGGAAAACGTTTGTCGCGCTATTTTTTCAAGGCGAGCGGGACCTTTCGCGAAAGTTCGCGGCGGGCGCCCCGGACCCTTGTGAAAATCGACACTGATGGCGTCGCTCAGCGGCGCGTTTCCCGAATGGACTTGACCGACCTCACTGCTGAACCATGAGACATCGGATCACCTCCTTTCGCTTGTTGAAGCCCCGCGCGACCCGCCTGGATATTCCTGTCCCCGGATGGCCACGAACCGGACTGTGAATCAGATGGGATCGATGATCAAGACTTGTAAAATTCTTTTTTCGAATCATACTTTCGCGTCCGCCGATCACCCTGATCTGGGGCATGTCGGTCCAAGCGGCCACAAGATATGCTTTTGGACAGGCTTTTTAGCCCCTGTCAGCGGCGGCAATCCTCGACCACGCGACCGACCTCCGCCCAACTGGGCAGGACCAACATGTCGAGCCCCTCCACCTCCACGGCGAAACGGCCCCTGCTGTAGGCGATCTGATCGAGGGTCGCGTCGTTGGCGGCGCGGGCGGCCTCGACACCCGATGTGGTGGCTGTGGCGGGCCAGCTCGTCGCGCCGTAGCTGGTGCGCACGACCATCACCTCTCGCCCGGCCCCGGCGCGGGTAAAGCTGATCCGGCGGGTCGCATTGTCGCAGCGCAGGCTCAGCGCGGCTCCAGCACCCGGCCCCGCAAAGAGGGCCGAGGAGCCGGCGCCGTCCGCGCTGTAGGTCCAGCTTCCCGGCGTCGCGGGCCGATACTGCCATTCGACCGTGGCCGGCGCAGGCGCGGCCATGGGCCGGGGAGCCGGGGCGGGCGCCACAGCCGGGGAAGGCGCGGGACGCCGCTCGGGCGCGCCAACGCAGGAGGGCAGCAGGAGCAGGAAGGGCGCGAGCACGGCGGAAAGCAAAGGAAGGCGCATCGGGCCTTCATGCCGCAGGCGAGGGTGGTGGTTCAACCCGAAAAGGGGTGAGGCGAATATTGCCTGCCCTGACCTCCCCTTCAGCCAGCTGGTCATTGACAGTTTCCGGTCGAATCGCTAGGGGCTCACCGCATCCCGACACGCTGGAGCGGCAGTGCATGGCGCTGGCCGTCTTTTTTGCGTCTTGGGGACCTATCGAATCGGCCGATGTCCTTGTTAAGGGCTCCCGGCCCGGACGCTTTGAGATGGGGTGGCGCCAACCGCCCCGTGGAGCAGGAGAATAATTACCATGGCACGTATTGCGGGTGTCAACATCCCGACCAACAAGCGCGTGATCATCGCGCTCACCTACATTCACGGCATCGGCCGCAAGACCGCCGTCGACATCGCGACCAAGCTGGGCATCGATCAGAGCCGCCGCGTTCAGGACCTGTCTGACGCCGAAGTCCTGCAGATCCGCGAAGCGATCGACGCCGACCTGACCGTCGAGGGCGATCTTCGTCGCGAAACCGCGATGAACATCAAGCGCCTGATGGATCTGGCCTGCTATCGCGGCCTGCGTCATCGCAAGGGCCTGCCGGTCCGCGGCCAGCGTACGCACACCAATGCGCGCACCCGCAAGGGCAAGGCGAAGCCGATTGCCGGCAAGAAGAAGTAATCGTTGAGGGTCAGGGCTTCGGCACAACCCTCCGGCGACTTCTCCTTTCAACGATTTCAGTAGGAAGAGCAAAAAATGGCACGCGAACCCCAGCGCATCAAGCGGCGCGAGCGCAAGAACATCTCGGCGGGCGTGGCGCACGTCAACGCCAGCTTCAACAACACCATGGTCACCATCACGGACGCCCAGGGCAATGCGATCAGCTGGTCCTCGGCCGGCATGATGGGCTTCAAGGGTAGCCGTAAGTCGACCCCTTACGCCGCGCAGGTCTGCGCCGAAGACGCGGGCCGCAAGGCCGCCGAACATGGCGTCCGCACCCTGGAAGTCGAAGTGAAGGGCCCCGGTTCGGGCCGTGAATCGGCCCTGCGCGCTTTGCAGGCCGTCGGTTTCCACATCACCTCGATCCGCGATGTGACGCCGATCCCGCACAATGGCGTGCGTCCGTCCAAGCGCCGCCGCGTCTAACCACCGGCTTGCCAGAAATGTGGGCGGCGGACGCGCCGCCCGCTTACCCGTCTACATCGGTCGGAACGTCCTGCTGGGTCCAGGATTTTAAGCGTTTCGGCCTCATCCCTAGGGGAAATACATGACTGTCAACATGAAGAACTGGCAGGAATTGAAGAAGCCCAACAGCCTTGAGATCAAGGTTTCGGGCGACGGCAGGCGTAAGGCGACGTTCGTCGCTGAACCTCTGGAGCGCGGCTTTGGCCTGACGCTCGGCAATGCGCTCCGCCGGGTTCTTCTGTCCTCGCTCCAGGGCGCGGCGGTCACCTCGATCAAGATCGAGAACGTCCTCCACGAATTCTCCTCGCTAGCTGGCGTGCGTGAGGACGTGACGGACATCGTCCTCAACATCAAGCAGGTCGCCCTGCGCATGGAAGGCGATGGCCCCAAGCGGCTGCAGCTTTCCGCCACCGGTCCCGGTGAAGTGAAGGCGGGCGACATCACCACTGTCGGCGACATCGAAGTGATGAACCCCGATCTGGTGATCTGTCACCTGGACCAGGGCGCGACGCTGAACATGGAACTGACCGCCGACATCGGCAAAGGCTATGTTCCCGCCGTCGCGAACCGTCCGGCGGACGCTCCGATCGGCCTGATCCCGATCGACGCGCTCTATTCGCCGGTGCGTCAGGTCGCCTACAAGGTCGACAATACCCGCGTCGGCCAGGAACTGGACTATGACAAGCTGTCGCTGACGCTCGAAACCGACGGCACCGTCACGCCGGAAGACGCGGTGGCCTATGCCGCACGCATCCTGCAGGACCAGCTTCAGCTGTTCGTCCACTTCGAGGACGCGCTGCCTGTCGCCGCTCCGGCCGCCGGCGCCGCTACGTCGACTGCTTCGGAAGGCGAGAGCGACACCAACCAGATCAACCGCTACCTGCTCAAGAAGGTGGACGAGCTGGAACTGTCGGTCCGTTCGGCCAACTGCCTCAAGAACGACAACATCATCTATATCGGCGACCTGGTCCAGAAGACCGAAGCCGAGATGCTGCGCACTCCTAATTTCGGCCGCAAGTCGCTGAACGAAATCAAGGAAGTGCTGTCGTCCATGGGCCTGCGTCTGGGCATGGACATCCCCGGCTGGCCGCCGGAAAATATTGAGGAAATGGCCAAGAAGCTCGAACAAGAGCTGCTGGGCTGATCGACCCGTCACCCCAGCGCAAGCTGGGGTCTCAGGCCGCTACGGGCGACCTTGGGGCACGAGATCCCAGCTTTCGCTGGGATGACGAAAGAGGGGCTTTTGGGCGGTGGCCCTTAACACCGCCTGGTCTGGGCTACCTCACACGGGCCCTTAACGAACGAAGGAAGAAGACATGCGTCACAAGGTTGGTCATCGCAAGCTGCAGCGCAGCGCCGGGCATCGTAACTCGCTGCTCCGCAACCTCGCGGCTTCGCTCATCAAGCATGAGCAGATCCTGACCACCACGCCGAAGGCGAAGGAGCTTCGCCCCTATGTCGAGAAGCTGATCACGCTGGCAAAGCGTGGCGGTCTCGCCAATCGTCGTCTGGCGCACGCACGCCTTCAGGACGACACGCAGCTGGTCAAGCTGTTCGAGGTTCTGGCCGAGCGTTACAAGGATCGTAGCGGCGGTTACACTCGCATCATCAAGGCTGGCCTCCGCAAGTCGGACATGGTGCCGGTCGCGATCATCGAGCTGGTCGACCGCGACGTCGATGCCAAGGGCCTGGATTCGGGTCCGGTGCAGACCGCCGACGAGGACGAGTACGAAGCGGCCTGATCCGCTTTCACTCGCAAGATTCAAGGG
>DASVOF010000036.1:0-9016 GCA_036383495.1 Sphingobium sp.
GAGCTTTCCGCGATCCTGGACGACCTGCGCGCGCGGATCAGCGTCGATGCGGTCAAGGACGTCAAGCTGGGGCAGCTGGTGTCGATCATCAAGAGCGTCGGCGGCGTCGGCGCGACGACGATCGCGACGCAGGCGGCGAGCCTGCATGCGCGGTCGGCCAAGCAGCAGGGCGGGGGCGAGATCTGCCTGTTCGACTTCGATATCCAGTTCGGCAATGCGGGCACGTTCCTGGGGATTTCTTCGTCGCTGACGTTGAGCGACCTGTTACAGGGCGGGAGCCGCGTCGACCGCGAACTGCTGGGCAGCGTGACGGTTCAGACGCCGACGGGGCTGCATGTCGTCACCGCGCCGGCGGAGATCGCGCCGATGGAGGCGGTGAACGCCGACCAGGTGTTCCGCGTCATCGAACTGGCGCAGCGGACCTTCGACACCATCTATCTCGACCTGCCGGGTAACTGGACCAACTGGTCGATGTCGCTGGTCGCGCGGTCGGAGGTGATCTTCCTGGTGTGCGAACTGACGATCGCCAGCCTGCGGCAGGCCCGGCGGCAGATCGCTCTGCTGCGCAATCAGGATATCGACCCCGATCGCATCCATGTGATCGCCAATCGGGTCGAGAAAAAGCTGTTCCGCGCGATCGGGCTGGAGGATGCGGCGGCGGCGCTGGATCATCCGGTGCGGCTGAGCATCGCCAATGATTTCCCGCTGGTCAGCTCGGCGCTCGACCAGGGCGTGCTGATCCAGGAGATCAAGGCGCGCAGCCGCATTTGCAAGGACATGCAGGACATTGTCGATTGCTGCGTCGAGGCGGTCGAGGCGAAGCGTCAGGCGGAGAAAAGCTGATGTGGCAGATCCGAAAGGGAGACGCGAGGCATGGCGACCCGCGCGACGAGGTGGGGCCGACCGACACCGAATTGGTGCATTGGGAAGAGGACCGGCACACCGAGTTGAAGGTCGCGCTGCACCAGAAGCTGATCGACCTGATCAACCTGTCGGCGCTGGAAACCATGTCGCGGGCGCAGGTGGAGGCGGAAGTGGGCGAGATCGTCCATGAGCAACTCGCCTTGCAGAAACATGCGCTCAATCTGGAGGAAAGGCGGCGGCTGGTTTCGGACATATTGGATGAGCTGCTGGGGCTGGGCCCGTTGGAGCCGCTGCTGAAGGACAGCAGCATCACCGATATTTTGGTGAACACGCACAAGAGCGTCTTCGTCGAACGCGCCGGTCGGCTGGTGGAAACGCAGACGCGCTTCAAGGATGAGAAGCATCTGTTGCGCATCATCCAGAAGATCGTGGCGGCTGTGGGACGGCGCATCGACGAGGCTTCGCCCTTTGTCGACGCGCGGCTGGCGGATGGATCGCGCGTCAACGCGGTGGTGCCGCCGCTGGCGGTCGATGGATCGCTGTTGTCGATCCGCAAATTCGCCAAGGTTCCGATCAGCATGGCGCGGCTTTCGGAGTTGGGCAGCGTCCCGACGCCGATGGCGCAGGTGCTGGCGGCCGTGGTCGCCGCGCGGCGCAATGTGTTGATCTCCGGCGGCACGGGTTCGGGCAAGACGACGTTGCTGAACGCCATGTCGGCGAGCATCGACGAGGCGGAGCGCATCGTCACGATCGAGGATTCGGCGGAGCTTCAGTTGCAGCAGCGCCATGTCGTGCGGCTGGAAACGCGGCCCGCCAATATCGAGGGGCGCGGCGAAGTGACCCAGCGCGATCTCGTCAAGAATGCGCTGCGTATGCGACCCGACCGCATCATCGTGGGCGAAGTGCGCGCCGGCGAGGCGTTCGACATGCTGCAGGCGATGAACACCGGCCATGACGGGTCGATGACGACGGTCCACGCCAACACGCCGCGCGATGCGCTGTCGCGCGTCGAACAGATGATCGGCATGAGCGGCATCGACATTTCGCCACGGTCAGCGCGGGCGCAGATCGCGTCGGCGCTGAACGTCATCGTGCAGGTGGGGCGCCTGGCGGATGGACGACGGCGATTGCTGAGCATTTCCGAAATCACGGGCATGGAGGGCGAGGTGATCACCATGCAGGAGATCTTCCGCTTCAAGATGACCGGCCGGGACGAAAACGACATGGTGCGCGGCCATTTCGAAGCGACGGGCATCAGGCCCAAATTCATGGGCGAACTGGCCGACCGGGGCATTCACCTGCCCGCCGACCTGTTCCGACCCGATGCGGTGGTGCACTGATGAACCCGCTTTACATCCGCGTATTCGTCCTCGTCCTGCTGTTCGCGGCGGTGATCCTGACGATAGAGGGCGTCACCAGCTGGCTGCGAGCGCGCGGCGTGACGGAGCATGTCATCAATCGGCGGCTGAAGATGATCGCGGCGGGCTATGAGCGCAGCACCGTGCTGTCGAAGTTGCGGCGCAATGACGACACGCTGAATTTCGACCATGACAGCCTGTTCGGGCGCATGGGGCTGGCGGTCGTCAGATCGCTGCATGGCGCGGGGCTGGCTGTTCCGGCGCGCACGGTGCTCACCATGATGGCGATCGCGACGGGGGCGCTGTTCCTGATCGTCATCATCGGCGGGCTGATGTCGGGCTATGGCATGACGGCGGGGATGATCGTCATGGCGGCGGCCTTTGCCGGGTGTCTGGGCATCCTGCTGCCGATCATGGTGCTGAGCCGCATGAGCCAGCGTCGCCGCAAGAAGATGGAAGAGCAGTTTCCGGTCGCTCTCGATACCTTTGTCCGCGGGTTGCGCGCGGGGCATCCGATCGCCGCCGCGCTCGACCTGCTGACCAAGGAGATGAGGGACCCGATCGGCAGCGAGTTCGGCATCGTCGTCGATGAAGTGACTTATGGCTCGGACCTGCGCGACGCCTTGCAGCGCATGGCCGAGCGGTGGGACATGAACGAGATGCATATGTTCGTCATTTCCCTGTCGGTGCAGGCGGAGACGGGCGGCAACCTGGCGGAAATCCTGGAAAATCTGTCACTGGTGATCCGCGAGCGGGCGAGCCTGTTCATGAAGGTGCGGGCGTTGAGTTCCGAAGGGCGGATGACCGCCGTCATGCTGACCGCGCTGCCGATCCTGGCCTTTGTCGGGCTGTTCCTGGTCAATCCGGGATTTTACCTGGATGTGGCGCAGGACTCCATGTTCATCTACGGCTTTTCCGGGCTCATCCTCCTCTACATCATCGGCTTTTTCACGATACGCCGCATGGTCGATCTGAAAGTGTGACCTGATGCTTGACCTCGCAATCATCTCGCAGCTTCGCCCGGTTCTGTTGGTGCTGCTGTTCGTCGCGATCGTCGCGATCGTCTATGGCGTGTCGGAAATGGTCGCGCGCAACGCGAAGGTGCGCAGCCGGCTGGACATCGTCAGCGAGGCGGGCGGCGCCGTGCAGGGCGGCGGGCAGAGCCTGCGCAACGAACGCAATGACGGCGAATGGAAGAAGGTGGTCGACCGGATCGAGAGGCTGGGCATTTCGCTGGTCGACACCAAGAGCGACAGCTTGCGGCGGCGGCTGATCGCGGCGGGCTACGCCTCGGTCGATGCGCCCAAGTTCTTCACGCTGATCCGGCTGGTGCTGACGCTCGCGCTGCCGGCGGCGATCGTCATATTGTCGCTGAGCAAGCCCGAGCCGCCGAGCCCGGTGAAGCTGTATTTCATGGCGACGGCGGTCGCGGTCATGGGCCTGTATCTGCCCAACCTCTTCATTTCGGCGAAAGCGGCGAGGCGGCAGGAGGCCATTATTCACGGCTTCCCCGATGCGCTCGACCTGATGCTGGTGTGCGTCGAGGCGGGATTGGGGCTGGAGGCGGCGATGGATCGCGTCGGGCGTGAACTGGCGCTTTCGCACCCGCTGGTATCCACGACATTGGGTAAGGTCGTGCTGGAACTGCGCGCGGGGCGCAGTCGACAGGACGCGCTGCGTCGGATGGCCGACGATGTGGACGTGGACGAGATCCGGTCCTTTGCGACATTGCTGATCCAATCGGACCAGCTGGGGTCGAGCGTCGGGCAGACGTTGCGCATCTATGCCGCCGAAATGCGGGAAAAGCGGCGCATGCGGGCGGAAGAGAAGGCGCATCGGTTGCCGGTGCTGCTGTCTGTGCCGCTGGTGGCCTGCATGCTGCCGGTGATGATCGGGGTGCTGATGCTGCCGGCGGTTGTCCGCGTGGTGCGCGACATTCTGCCGATAATGACGAGGTAGAAGAGGGGTAGGGGGCATGAAAAGACGGATAGTGGCCATCGCGCTCATCGTCGCGACTACGGCGTGCAGCTCCATGAACAGGCAAGTCGCAGTTCGCCCCTTGAACGGTGAAGCGGGCGCGGCGGCGCAGGATGCGCTCGCGCGGGGCGACCTGCTGTTTGGGCGGGGGGAGCATGCGCTGGCGCTCGACGCCTATCGCCGCGCTATGCGGAAGGACCCAGGGGATGCTCATGCCCTGAACGGCGTGGCGATCAGCTATGCGGCGATAGGTCGGCATGACCTGGCGCGAGAATTTTTCGAACTGGCGCTGGCGCGCGCGCCGCAGGATCAACGCATCTATCGCAATTTCGCCCGCAGCCTGACCGCGCAGGGCCTGCGCGGCGAGGCGGACGCGTTGCTGGCGCAGATGAGCGGTGGCGCGCCGAGAGTAGCGAACCGTCCGACGCTGGCGCAGTTGTCGAGCGTTCGCGCACCCGCCGCTGCAACCGTGCGCGTTGCGAACGGGGGGCTGGAGCGGATTTCCATGGGTGAGGTGCGGCTGCGCACCACCACGTCCACTTTGCCGGGGCGGATGACGCCGCAACTGTCGGCGGCGATCGTCACGGTGGCCGAGGATGGAGGGTCGACGCCGGTGGTGTCGCTGAGCCGGGAACTGACGGCGCCGATCGCGCGGCTGGGCAGGCAGGCTGTCGCCACGCCGGCGGTAGCGACAGCCGCAAGGGCGAAGCCCATCGTTGCAGTGGCGAATGACGCGGACGGTTGCGCCGTCGCGAAGGGTATGCGCCTGCGCGCGACGGGCTATACGATCGACCTGATCACCTCGCGGGCAGACGCCGACGCGGCCGGGAAATGCCCGAGCCTGGCGGGCGGTGAAGACAATGACGCGCGGTTCGAACGCCTCTGGGCACGGAGTGGAGGGCGGGGATGAGCTTCGCCCTGCTGCTCGCGGCGACCGCCGCCATTGTCGCACCGCCGGCGCCTTCCCCGGCTCCATCGATCGACTATGCGAAAATGGTCGATGAGGCGATCGACGGCGGCAGAATGATCCAGGCCGAAGCGATGCTGGGCCAGTGGCGGATGGCGCCCCAGCCGCAGGACCTGCCGGTCATGGAGATCGCGACCGCCCGGATCGCGCTCGCCAACGGCAGGACGGCGGAAGCGGAAACACGCTTCGCCGCGATCAGTCAGGGCGGATCGACCAATTGCCGGGTCGATGAAGGATTGGGCGTCGCGCGTCTGCGCCTTGGTCGTGCGCGCGATGCGCTGGCGCCCTTGCAGCGCGCGGTGGACAATTGCGGCGATCGGTGGCGTGCGTGGAACGCGCTGGGCGTCGCCTATGACGCGGCGGGTTCCTGGGCGCTGAGTGCGGCGGCCTATGAGCGGGCGTTTCAGCTGACGGACCGGCCGGCGCAGATACTCAACAATTACGGCATGTCCCTGATGGCGCAGGGACAGCCGGACAGGGCGGCAGCCATATTCGACAAGGCGCGGGAGCTGACTCCCGAAGATTCCAGGCTCATCGCCAATGCGGATGCGGCCTATGTCATGTCCGGCAGGGATATCCAGCGCCGACCGGCCGACGATGCCGACCGCTGGGCGAGGCGGCTTGGCGATGCGGGGCGGGTCGCTCTGCGATCGGGCGATATGGTCAAGGCGCAGGCCTATCTCAGCCGGGCGATGACGGAATCGGAGAGCTTCCAGTCGGACGCGGCATCCGCCCTTGCAACGATGGGATCTGCAAAGCCATGATCAAGGACCTGGTTCTGCTGGCGGTTTCGCTGCTCCTTGTCGGTGCGGCGATCGAGGATATGGCGAAGCTCAGGATATCCAACATCTTTCCGTTGCTCGTCATGGGATTGTTCGTCGCCTGGGTCGCAGCGACAGGCTGGGAGGCCGATATCTGGCATAATGGCGCGCTGTTCCTTGGGGTGTTCGCGCTGGGTTGCGCGCTGTTCGCGCTCCGCTGGATGGGTGGGGGCGACGTGAAGCTGCTGGCGGCCTGCGCGCTGTGGTTCGATTGGAACGCCGCCTTGCCGTGGTTCGTCTATGTGACGGTGGGCGGCGGGATATTGGCGCTGCTGATCATGGCCGGACGGCGGCTGGTCCCACGAACGGCGCGCGCGGGGTCTTCGCTGGCGATCTTTTCGGCGAGCGGCCCCATTCCCTATGGCGTGGCGATCGCGCTGGGGACGATCATGGCGCTTTACATGGTGGGCCCGAACCCGAGCGGCGCAGCCCGGATGCCGGAATTTGTGAAGCCCCTGCGGTAATATTTCCTTGGGCTTGGCTGTCGGCCTTCCGCCGCCAAGCAAGTCAGCAAATCAAGGCGCATAGGGATGGCCCTAATGCATCCCCACGGCGGGGACGTCGCTGTCGACCGACAGCATGAGGATGATGAGTTCCGACCGCGACTTGATGCTGAGTTTCTGGAAGATGCTGTGCAGGTGCACCTTGACCGTGCCTTCGGTCAGGCCGCAGCGCGCTGCAATTTCGCGGTTGCGCAGGCCGGCGCGGATCAGGCCGGCGATCTCGAACTCGCGCTCGGTCAGGGAGGAAAGGGCGCTTGCGTCGTTTGACGGGCCTGAGATGCTGTGCACCAGCGCCTGTTCCATGACGAAGGGGGCGATGCTCTTATTGCCTTCCAGCACCTGGGCGATGCAGGTCAGCAGTTCATTGGGATCGCTGTCCTTCAGCACGACGCCGTCGACGCCCAGCTTGATCGCTTCGAGCGTTTGTTCCGGGCGGATATGGACGGTCATGAAGATGACCGGCACCGTGCTGCCGCCGCCGCGGAGGGCCGAGAGGATGGCAAGACCGCCGCCATCCTTCATGCTGACGTCCAGGATCAGCAGGTCCGGTTCCCCGCCCTGCATGCGGGTCAGCGCTTCGTCGACCGATCGGGCGCAGAAGACGACGTCATGGCCGTGCGAGCTTAAAAACTGCACCATGCCGTCAAGGAAGATCGGATGATCGTCGACTATCGCAATCTGCGCCATCATATTGGAGACCTCGGTAAGGATGAAGGTAGTCTGATCGAAATCAATGAATTCATGCTTAAATTATGGAAGTAGGCGGTGCCGCCGATCTTCCCCAGCCGTTTCATGATGGATTGCGACTGGAGTTCGAAGTCGCCGGTATAGGCTTCCCGCGTAACGGGTTCGGCGCCCGGATTGTCCTTGAGCGCGAGGAGGATTTCCCCGTCGGCCTGCGCCAGCGAGACGGTGATGTGGCGGGCGGCGGCATGTTTGACGGCATTGGCGGCGGCCTCGCGGATAAGATATTCCACTTCGGCGGCGGTTTCGGCCGACACCGGCATGTTGTGATCAATCGGGGTGAGCCGGCACTCTATGCCCCATTGCAGCGCGATGAAGCGGCAGCAGCGCTCGACCTCGCGGGCGAGGTCGACGGTGGCGCCTGACGCGGCTTCGTTCGCGGCGAGGAGGCGGCGCAGATGCGCCTGCTCCGCGGTCACAAGCTCCTCCATCGCGTGAAGCTCGGTCAGTTGATGCGGTGTGTTCGCCGTCGCCAGGCCGTGGATCGTGGTGGCGAGCCGGACGCGCAGTGCGGCGAGCGTTTGCAGGACGCTGTCGTGCAAGTCTCGACTGAGCGCCAGGCGGGCTTCGGCGAAGGTGCGCTCCCGCCAGGCCAGGAAAAAGAAGTGCCGATCGAGAAACAGTTCCAACCCTTCCTGGATGCGTAGCGAACGCAGCAGGGCGGCGGGCGACCAGCCGTGCCGGGCGCCGATAAAAAGACGCCCCCGCAGGTCGCCTACATGAACGTGGAAGCTGGTCCCCTGGCCTGATCCGAACACGTCGATCACGGCTTCAGCCATGTCCGACGCCTTTTCGTTGCGCAACATGCCCATGCGACTGCGCAGCAATATGCGGCTGGACTGGTTGGAATAGAGGAAAGGCGCGTCGCGGGGCGTGACGCTCAAGAGGCTGAGGACCTGCCGGTCGGGCAGAGGCAGGGAGCGGGCGCCGTGCGCGTCGATAAGGTCGCACTGGATCGGTCCGTCCTCACCCATCTGCCATATGAAGGCGCAATAGCGGGCGGCCATAAGCTCGGAAATCTGCTCGATCACGAAGCGAGCCAGCGACTTCTGGAAGGAGAGGCCGACGCCCTGCAATCGTTCGGACCAGGCGATCTGGCGCTTTTCCAGGATCGACAGGCTGAGCATGGTCACCGCGATGACGCACCCGATCAGCACGGTCAGGCCGTCGATCGCGCGGTCCACCTCCACCACATGGCGGGAGGATGTCCACACTTCATAATAGCTGCGCGCAAGGAAGGCGAGGATCAGGCACAGCGCCAGCACGATGATGGAACCGCGCCCGAACCGGTCGGATGCGGACCATGCGACGAAGAACAGGCAGCCGAGCGCCGCGATCTGGAGCGGTTCGCACAGGACGATGACCGTAAGGAAGATGATGAGGTCGACGATCAGGGAGATCGGCCGCAGCAGGAGCCCGAGCGGCGGCAGCAGCAGATGCTGAGCGATGCTGGCGAAGGTCCAGAGCCAGGTGGCCCCCTGAAGCATGGCGACAAGCCGGGCGAAGTCCGGTTCGTTGCTGAACATCGCCGAAATCTGCCACGTTGCGGCCACGGCAAAGGCGACGCGGGATATGGCGAAACCCAGCGCCGGAGACCGCCCCAGCCAAAGCACCAGGCGATCCATCATCGAAGATGGCGTCCCCGGCATTGTAAACATGGCGATATGCCCCCCGACAAACTGCCCATGGCCCATTTGACCACAGGTAAGGCCGCCAAACAACCTATATCGGGAAAGGATGAAGGGCGGCCTGGCGGATGGCGTCGCGCGCGCGGGATCGGTA
>DASVOF010000037.1:0-14740 GCA_036383495.1 Sphingobium sp.
CTCGAAAAGGTCTACAGTGAAGCGAAGCAGGACACCGAGTTTGACCGGGAGTTCGCCGACCTCCTCAAATATTATGTCGGCCGCCCCAACCCGCTTTATTACGCAGGACGGCTGACCGAGGCCCTCCGCGCCGAATCTCCCGCAGGCAAGGGCGCGAAAATCTACCTCAAGCGCGAGGAACTGAACCACACCGGCGCGCACAAGATCAACAATTGCATCGGCCAGGCCCTGCTCGCCCGCCGCATGGGCAAGAAGAAGGTCATCGCCGAAACCGGCGCGGGCCAGCACGGCGTCGCCACCGCCACCGTCGCCGCCCTGTTCGGCATGGAATGCAAGATCTTCATGGGCGCGAAGGATGTCGAACGGCAAAAGCCCAACGTCTTCCGCATGAAGCTACTGGGGGCTGAGGTGATCCCCGTCGTCTCCGGCTCGCAAACGCTGAAGGACGCGATGAACGACGCCCTGCGCCACTGGGTATCGAACGTCCACGACACTTTCTACATCATCGGCACGGCGGCGGGCCCGCATCCCTATCCGGAACTGGTCCGCGACTTCCAATCGGTCATCGGCAACGAAACCCGCGCGCAGATCATGGAATTGGAAGGTCGCCTCCCCGACATGCTGATCGCGCCGGTCGGCGGCGGCTCCAACGCCATCGGCCTGTTCCACCCCTTCCTCGACGACGCAGACGTCAAGATGATCGGCGTAGAAGCGGCGGGCGAAGGCCTCACCGGCAAGCACGCCGCCTCGCTGGCGGGCGGCGCATCGGGCATCCTCCACGGCAACCGCACCTACCTGCTTCAGGATGAGGACGGCCAGATCACGGAGGCGCACAGCATCTCCGCCGGTCTCGACTATCCCGGCATTGGCCCGGAACATAGCTGGCTGCACGAAATCGGCCGGGTCGACTATATGCCGATCACGGACGATGAGGCGCTGGCCAGCTTCCAGAAGCTCTCCGCGCTCGAAGGCATCATCCCCGCGCTCGAATCCGCCCACGCCATCGCCGCTGCGGAAAAGGTCGCCCCCACGCTCGACGCGGATCAGATCCTCGTCGTCAATCTGTCGGGCCGTGGCGACAAGGACATCTTCACCGTGGCGGACGCGCTGGGGGTGGAGATATGAGCAACATCTCCATTCGCACCCACCCCACCTCCGTTCGCCCTGAGCCTGTCGAAGGGCTTTCTTTTTCGAAGAGAAGTGGAGGGCTTCGACAAGCTCAGCCCGAACGGAAACTGGATTGCTATCGTGACCGCTGACCGCCTCGCCACCCGCTTCGCCGCCTGCAAAAGCGCAGGCCGCGCCGCCCTCATCACCTTCGTGACGGCGGGCGATCCCACCCCCGCCGCCAGTCCCGCGATCCTCGACGCCCTCGTCGCCGGAGGCGCGGACATCATCGAACTCGGCATGCCCTTCACCGATCCCATGGCCGACGGCCCGGCGATCGAGCTGGCGAACCTGCGCAGCCTGGGTTCGGGCACGAAGACGAAGGATATTTTCCACCTCGCCGCCACCTTCCGCGCGCGTCATCCGCACACGCCGCTGATCCTCATGGGCTACGCCAACCCGATGCTGGTGCGCGGCTCCGAATGGTTCGCCGACCAGTGCAAGGCGGCGGGCGTGGACGGCGTCATCTGCGTCGATGTCCCGCCGGAGGAAGACGCGGAAATCGGCCCGGCTCTCCGCGCGGCGGGCATCCACCTCATCCGCCTTGCGACGCCCACCACCGATGCGGCCCGCCTGCCCGCCGTCCTCGATGGCGCCAGCGGCTTCCTCTATCATGTCGCCGTCGCCGGCATCACAGGCAAGCAGCAGGCCGCGCAGGCCGCCGTCGAACAGGCGGTCGAAAAGCTCAAGAGCGCGACCGACCTCCCCATCGCGGTAGGTTTCGGCGTCCGTTCCGCAGAGCAAGCCGCCGCCATCGGTCGCGTCGCCGATGGCGTCGTGGTCGGTTCCGCCATTGTCGACATCGTCGGTTCGCACGGCGACGCCGCCGCGCCCTTCGTTCAGGAGTTCGTCGCCCAGTTGCGCGGCGCGCTCAACGCCAACAGCCCCCATTTCCGGGAGACCGCCGCATGAGCTGGATCAACCGCGTCCGCAAGGCCGTTCCCTTCCTCGCGAAGAAGGAAACCACCGCCGAAACGCTCTGGCACAAATGCCCTTCCTGCACCGAAATGATCTTCATCAAGGAGTGGGAGGACAATCTTTCCGTCTGCCCGCGCTGCGACCATCATGGCCGCATCGGCCCGTCGGAGCGTTTCGAGCACATCCTCGACCCCGGCTTCATCCTCCTGCCGACCCCGGCGGTGCAGGAAGACCCGCTCAAGTTCCGCGATTCCAAACGCTATCCCGACCGCATCAAGGCCGCGCGCGCATCGACCGGCTATCAGGACGCGCTCATCAACGCGCGCGGCGCGATCGACGACGTGCCGCTGGTCATGGGCGTCCAGAATTTCGCCTATATGGGCGGCTCGATGGGCATGGGCGTGGGCGCGGCCTTCATCCAGGGCGTCAACGAAGCCATCGGCCATAAATGCCCCTATGTCATCTTCACCGCAGCGGGCGGCGCGCGCATGCAGGAGGGCATCCTGTCGCTCATGCAGATGCCCCGATCGACCGTCGCCATTCAAAAGCTGCACGCGGCGGGCCTGCCCTATATCGTCGTCCTGACTGACCCCACCACCGGCGGCGTCACCGCGAGCTACGCCATGCTAGGCGATATCCAGATCGCGGAACCCAACGCCCTCATCGGCTTCGCGGGCCAGCGCGTCATCGAAAGCACGATCCGCGAAAAGTTGCCCGACGGTTTCCAGCGCGCCGAATATCTGCTGGACCATGGCATGCTCGACATGGTCGTCCACCGCAGCGACCTGCGCGACACGCTGGCGCGGGTGATCGGCTATCTGACGCCGCGCGCCGCCGCCTGATCGCGCAGGGCCGGGAACAGCGCCATGGCCGATCATGCAGTGTCCGACGATCCCGGCGTCCAGGCGCAGCTTGACCGGCTCGCGCTGCTCTCGCCCGGCGCGGACATATTGGGGCTGGAGCG
Source organism: Sphingobium sp. (assembly GCA_036383495.1). Lineage (GTDB taxonomy): Bacteria > Pseudomonadota > Alphaproteobacteria > Sphingomonadales > Sphingomonadaceae > Sphingobium. The sequence continues at coordinate 3,050 of DASVOF010000037.1, forward strand.
GATCACGCGCCTGCTCGACCGGGTCGGCGATCCGCATCGCGCGCTGCCCCCGGTCTTCCACGTCGCCGGGACCAACGGCAAGGGATCGACCTGCGCCTTCCTGCGCGCCGCTCTGGAGGCGGACGGGCGCAGCGTCCACGTCTTCACTTCCCCCCACCTCGTCCGCTTCAACGAGCGCATCCGCATCAACGGCCAACTCATCGCCGACGAAGCGCTCGCCCGCTATCTGGAACGCGTCCTCGACGTGGCGGCGGGGATCGGCGCGAGCTTTTTCGAAGTCACCACCGCCGCCGCCTTCCTCGCCTTCGCCGAAAACCCCGCCGACGCCTGCATCCTCGAAGTCGGTCTTGGCGGTCGGCTCGACGCGACCAACGTCGTCGAAAACCCCGTCATCTGCGGCATCGCGCAACTCGGGCTCGACCATCAGGCGTTCCTTGGCAACACATTGAAGGCGATCGCCGCCGAAAAGGCGGGCATCGCCAAGCCCGGCGCGCCCCTCGTCACGCAACGCTATCCCCAGCCGCTGTTCCAGGTGATCTACGAAGCCGCCGCGCGCGCACGCGCGACATGGCTTCCCATGGGCCAGAGCTGGGACGCCGCCAGCTATCGCGACCGCCTCCATTATCGGGACGAGGAAGGCCGCCTCGACGCCCCGCTCCCTCGCCTCCACGGCGCACACCAGATTCAAAACGCCGCGCTCGCCTTCGCCATGCTGCGCCATCAGAAGGCGGTTCCCATCAGCGAAGCCGCGCTCAAGGCCGCGCCGCTCTGGGCGCACTGGCCCGCCCGGCTCCAGCGGCTCGATCACGGCCCGCTGCTCGCCCCTCTCCCGCCCGAGAGCGAAGCCTGGCTCGACGGCGGCCACAACGCCAGCGCCGGCGAGGCGATCAGCGCCTTCTTCACCAGCGGCCGGCTGGCGGGGCGCAAGCTCCAGCTCGTCATCGGCATGCTCGCCAACAAGGATGTCGACGCCTATCTCGCGCCGTTCGCGGGTTGCATCGACCACATCCACGCGCTCCCCGTGCCGGGCCACGATCATCACCCCGCCGACCGCTTCGCCGCCATCGCCGCCCGCTGGGGCATCGGCTGCACCGCGCACGACACGCCGACCCAGGCCATCGCCGCCATCGCCGCGCAGCCTGCCTCCGCTTCGCCGCCTCCCTCCGCCGCGCACCTTACCGCCGCGCCGCCACAGCTCCTGATCGCCGGCTCCCTCTATCTCGCCGGTGAGATTTTGCGACTGAACGATCAATATCCCGACTGATTATACTTGCGATTGACTCGCAATAGCGTAACCTGAGTCGTCAACGAACGGCAAAGGTATACGCTCATGGTCCCTGGAGAGACATCGCACCTCGAACTGCCCCGTCCCATTCCGGGCGGCTACGGCAACCGGCTCTTCCTCTATGTCCTGCGCCGCATGGCGAGCGCCGGGGTGAACGACGCCCATGCCGCCAACGCCATGCTGGGCGCGTTCGGCCGCAGCTATCGCCGTCCCCTCATCCTCATGCGCGCGATGATGCTGGAACTCGCCCGCTCCGCCACGCGCAAGATCATGGTCGCGCCCTGTTGCTGCGCCCGCATGACCGCCGACGAAGGGACGTTGATGCAGGCGGTCGGGACCGCGCTGGAAGACCCCCATGCCGCCTATGAGCAGGTCGTGACCCTGCTGGGCAATGACGATGCCTTGGGAGCGCTCACCTGTCTTCAGGCGGTGGCCCAGGCGCATGGCGACCTCGGCCGCCCGCTCGATCTCTACGCCGCGGGCTGAGTGCCGTTTTCGGTGGCTGCGCTGCCGACGCTGGCGTCGACCAGCCCCGCGCGCATCATCAGCCAGAACAGGACGATGCCCGGCAACGCCAGCACGGTGGTCAGCAGGTAGAAGTCGACATAGCCGAACCGTTCGATCAACGTCCCCGCGCTGGTCCCGGTCAGGAACCGCCCGACGATGCTCGCCGCCGCGGAGATCATCGCATATTGCGCGGCGGTGAAGCGCAGGTCGCACAGAGCCGAGAAATAGGCGACCACCGCCACGCCGCCGATCCCGCTCGCGAAATTTTCAAAGCCGATCGCGCCCGCCATGCCGATGTTGCTCTTCCCCGCCGCCGCCAGCGCCGCGAAGCTGAAGTTGGAAACCGCCATCAGCACCAGGCTGATGAAAACCGATCGCTTCAGCCCGAGCCGCGCATAGAGCACGCCGCCCACGAATATCCCCGCCAGCAGAGCCCAGAATCCGACGCCCACATCGTAGAGCGCGATCTCGTCATTGGTGTAGCCCAGATCGTTGAACAACAGGCGAAAGGTCAGGTTCGCCAGCGTGTCGCCAATCTTGTGCACGATGATGAACAGCAGCACGATCAACGCGCCCTTGCGCTTGAAGAAGTCCACGAACGGCCCGATGATCGCCTGGATCAGTTCGCCGCCGCTCTTCCGCGCGGAAATCTCGCGATGCCGCTTGGGCTCGCCCACGATCAGCGCCGCCAGCATCGCGGGCAGCGCGAACATGGAACAGACGAGATAGGCGACCGTCCAGTCCCAATGCTGCGCCACGACCAGGCCCGCCGCGCCCGCCGCCGCCGCGCCGATGCGCCAGCCATATTGCGACATGCCCGCGCCGACGCCCAACTGCTCGGGCCGCAATATCTCGATCCGATAACCGTCGATGATGATGTCGAAGGTCGCGCCCGCAATGCCTAGCAATATCGCCGCCCGCACCGTCGCCATGATGTCCGACGCCGGGTCCACCACCGCCAGATTGACCACCGCCGCCATCACCAGCACGCCCGCCAGCAGCATCCACGACACGCGTTGCCCCATGCGATGCAGCAGCGGCAGCTTCACGCCCTCGATCACCCATGCCCACAACCATTTGAGATTATAGGCGAGCAGCACCAGGCTGAATGCGGTGACGCTTTTCTTGTCGATCCCGTCCTGCGCCAGCCGCGAGGCAAGGTTCGCCCCGATCATCGCGAACGGAAAGCCCGATGATATGCCCAGGAAAAGCGCGGCCAAGGGCGCTTTCTCGACATAGGGCTTCACCGCATCCAGCCAGCTTCTCGTCCCCATGGCGACGTCGGTCATAAATGCAATTGCCCCCGATGCTTATCGGGGATCAGCATATGGCCAAACGCCGCCGAAACAAGCCGCCAGTCGCGCCGATCGCCCGAATTCATCAACCCTTTGCGATTTCGATGAGCGCGACGCCTTCCGGGGGCAGCTGCAGGCTGAGGCTGGAGTCCGCGCCCAGCCTCATCGTGGTCGGCGGCGCTATGTCCGCCGCCACACGAAGTTTCGCCATCTGCGCCTGCGTCAGATATTGGGGGGAGCCCATCGCTCGCCACGCGGGCATCGGCGAACCGCGCTCCTGATCGACGAAGCTGACCTTCGCAGTCGCGCCGGGACGTTGACCGGCGAACTGCACCTTCAGGACCTTGGGACTTCCCGTAACCGTGCGCACCGCGCTTGCGCCGGGAATGCCCGCCGCCTGCTGCGCCTCGGCCAGGTTCCACACGACGGCCGCGACGCTGCCGTCCGACCGACGCGACGCAAGCACCGGGCCGTCAGCTTGCAGCCTCTGCGTTCCCAGCGCGTGCAACAGCTTGTAGGTATTGAAACTCGGCCGGGCGATCCCGCGATACATGGCCGGCCAACCATTATCGCCTTCCTTGAAGACGACATCCATCACGCCCAGCTCTTCATAGGTGCCGGACAATGTCCAATGCGACATGCCCCGCACATGCGGCAGGCAGTGCTTGACGACATGCGCGATCATCGCGGGACTGTCGGATGACCATTCCGACAACCACAGCGGGCGGCCCTTGAAGGACGACGCGTCGATGATCTGGCGCACTTTCCCGATGGTGTACGGAATGGCGTCGTTGACGCTCACGCCTTCCTTCTTGTCGCCCGCATAGCAATGGGTGGCGAAGAAATCGACGGGGGCGTTATTCTGGCTGCAATAGGCCGCGAATTCTCCGATCCATGCGCCGTCGGACGTCGCCGGGCCGCCGACCTGCAACTGCGGATCGACAGATTTGATCGCGACGGCGGTCGCCTTGTACAGATCGAAATATTGCTGCTGGTTGCCCGTCCAGAAGAAGGTCAGATTGGGCTCGTTCCACACTTCAAATGGCCAATTTCGAACCGCCGCTATGCCATAGCGGTCCACTAAGGCGCGGACAAATGTGCCGATGAATTGCGCCCAGGCTTCCATCGATTTGGGCGGCGTGATGTTCCCATTATAAAAGCCGAACGTGGCGCTCCCCGACGCGAGCTTCTTGGGCATGAAGCCCAGTTCGACGAAGGGCGAGGCGCCGCGCGCGGTCAGACCGTCATAGACCTCGAATATATTTTGGAAATTCGGCGCGCTTCGTCCCATATTCTGGATCGAAGGCGCATAGACTCCAAGTTCGTCGTTGAAAATGCCGTGGAAACGGACGCGCTTGAGCCCGATTTCGTTGCGCCACCGGTCAAGGTCGCGACGCCAGCTTTCCCGTAGGGTGATCGCCGCGCGATCCGAACCGGCGCACTCCTCCCAGACATGGGGGAGGTTCCCCACGCCTTCGCGCGTATGGACCGTCGCAGCGACGGTTTCAGTGTTCGCCCACGAAGGCCGCGCGAATGAAAGTGCGCTCAGCGCGGCGGTGGACGTAACGAAGCTGCGGCGATCCATTCCTTGCCCCTTTATTACAAGCATATGATATTCAGGCCTGCCCCCGATTAGGTTGAAGCCAGCACCCATGCAAGACGAAGCGTTGATACACCTTTAATCCTCCCTGCGCCAAAGGCGTGGGGAGGGGGACCGCCGCAGGCGGTGGAGGGGAAAAACGCGCAAGTCGCGCCATTTTCCTTCGTTAACGCTGAGCACCAGCCACTTCAGCCGCCCACCGCCCCTCAAAAATCCGCTACGTCACGGAACATATGCAACCCCATGGGAAAACGCGGCGGCTCGCCCCCGCGCAGCACTGCGTCGATCACTTCGATCGCGCCGATCAGGTCGCGCGGCAGATAGGGCTTGGACAGGCATCCCACGGCCATCTCTTCGGCATCGACAGGACAGGCCCCCGTCACGAACAGCACCGGCAGTCCCCTGCCATGCGCATGACGGGCGACGTCCACGCCTGTCTTGTCGCCGTGCAACCTGATGTCGGCGATCACCAGGTCGACTTCAGCCTCCTCGATCACGCTGATGGCGTGCTCATAATCCTCGACCGTCGCGGCGACGCGATAGCCGGCCAGTTCCAGCACATGCTCATTGTCGAATGCGACCAGCGGCTCATCCTCGACCACCAACACGCTATGGATCGCCTTTTGGCGCCCCTTCGGCCTGCTTTCGCCTCTGACTAGCCCGAAAAACATTTGCCGATCCGCCCCATATGCGCCATTCACCCGACCAACGCGCGCGGCCCCGCACCGGTTTCAAGTCAGCGGTGCGGCATCCCCTCGGATGGACGACGGGACGGCGCGCTTCGTCATTTTCATGGCGTTTCCGATATGGGAACGCCCCTGCTTCGTTAAAAGGAACCCAAGGGTGGAACCGCCGAAAAAATCTGGACCGCCCCGCAGGGCAGGACCCGGCGGCCCCAGACGCCCGCATGGAGCGCCGTCCGCCGGTTCCCGCCCGGCCCGCCCGCCTTTCCGCAAGGCCAAAGCGGCCGCACCTCACCCGGCCAATCCCCACCCCGCCCGCGCGGCGGCCGCTGCCGGCGGCAAGGATGAGCCGCAGCGCATCGCCAAGCTGCTGGCCCGCGCCGGCGTCGCATCCCGCCGTGAAATCGAACGGATGATAGAGGAAGGGCGCATCACCCTGCATGGCGAGGCCGTCGCCACGCCCGCGACCCTGCTGACCTCGCTCCACGGCATAGCGGTCGACGGCAACCCGGTGGCGCAGCCCGCGCCCACGCGCCTTTTCCTCTTCCACAAGCCGTCAGGTTATCTGACCGCCGAACGGGACCCCCACGGCCGCCCGACCATCTATGACAAGCTGCCCGCCGATCTGCCTCGCCTGATGCCGATCGGCCGTCTCGACATGACGACCGAGGGACTGTTGCTCCTCACCACCGATGGCGAGTTCAAGCGGCAGATGGAATTGCCCGCCACCGGCGTGCCCCGCACCTACCGCGCCCGCGCCTTTGGCGAAATCAGCCAGGCGCAGCTGGAGGATCTGTTCGACGGGATCGAGATTGACGGCATGCGCTACGGCCAGATCGACGCCAATCTGGAGCGGCGGACGGGTCGCAACCAGTGGATCGAAATGACGCTGATGGAAGGAAAGAACCGTGAAGTCCGCCGCGTCCTTGAACATCTGGGGCTTCAGGTGAACCGGCTGATCCGTACCAGCTACGGGCCGTTCAGCCTTGGCGAACTGCCCTCCGGCGCGGTCGAGGAAGTGCGCCAGCACGACCTCATCATCTTCCGCAAGACGCTGAAGAACACGAAGACCTGACCCCTCCTCTGCCGTTCGCCCTGAGCTTGTCGAAGGGCTTTTCTTTCTTCTTCCGCCCGCTCAATCTCAGCGCGCACCTGGACAATAGGGAAACCTATGAGAATCATCGCAGGCCAATGGCGGGGCCGCCCGCTGGTCGCACCGAAGGGCGACGGCACCCGCCCCACGGCGGACCGCACCCGTGAAACGCTCTTCTCCATGCTGCTGAGCCGCCTCGGCTCCTTCGAAGGTCTCGCCGTCGCCGATTTCTTCGCGGGCTCAGGCGCGCTGGGTTTCGAAGCCCTGTCACGCGGCGCGGCAAGCTGCCTTTTCGTGGAGCAGGACCGCGCGGCCCTCGACGCGATCCGCGCCAATGGCGACAAGCTCGGCATTCGCCCCGACATCCGCCAGAGCAGCGTCCTGGCGCTCGGCCCCGCGCCCAGGCCGCTGGACCTCATCTTCATGGACCCGCCCTATGATAGCGGTGCGGGCTCCGTCGCCCTCGACAAGCTCAGCCGCCTGGGCTGGACCGGCCCGGCCACCTGGATCAGCATAGAAACCGACCGGCGCGAGGACGTGACGGTCAAAGGCTTCACCGCCGACGCCGTGCGCGATGTGGGCAAAGCGCGCCTTACGCTCCTGCGCGCGAATTAGCAGTCAGCCCACAATCTCCCCTCCCGCTTGCGGGAGGGGTCGGGGGAGGGCCTGTTCGGCTCCCCCGACGTCACTTGGTCAGGCCGCGTCAGCCTCGGCATAGGCCACCGCTTCCTTACCGATCAGTATCTCGGCCAAGAACCAATAGGCCTCACCCCATGCGTTCAACACCGCGTCGGTGGCGACTTCCTCGCCCAGCACGTCGCGGATCGCGGGCAGCAGTGCTTCGGCGACCTTGGGATAATGTTCCGCCTTCACCCCGGTTTCGACGTGACGCTGAACCATCCGCTCCACCGCGCCGCCCAGCGCCTGCAACTTGTCGATATTCTCCGCATAGCCCAGGATCGCCGCCGCCAGCCGCCGGGGCTGCTCGCCGCTGTCCTGCGCCGCCTGGTCGAACATGTCCTTGATCGACGGGTCCTGGAACAGCCGCTTGTACATGGCCGTGGTGATATCCACCCCATGCTGCCGCAGCGCGGGCGCGGTAGCCTTGACGATGGCGATGGTTTCGGCGGTGAGCTGATGGTTCACGAAATACCCCCTTTTGGCTGAGACTCGGTAAGGGCGCATTTACTTCGCATCTTTTAAGATGTAAATAGTATGCATGTTTCCATCAGAAGCGCGTTCATTTAACGGTTTCCCCCATGCAATTAACCCGTCACACCGACTACGCCTTACGCATCCTCATCCACCTGGCGGTCGCGTCAACCGGCCGCTCGACCATCGCCGAAGTCGCCGACGCCTACGATCTCTCACGCAATCATCTGATGAAGGTCGTCCATCATCTGGGACAGGGCGGATTTCTCAACACCCAACGCGGCCGCGGCGGCGGCTTCTCGCTCGCCCGTTCGCCGGACGAGATCATGATCGGCGACGTTGTCCGTCACGCCGAACCCGACATGAACATGGCCGACTGCGGCGCTTGCGCGCTCCGTCCGGCTTGCGGCCTTACCGGGATATTGAAGGCGGCAACCGCGGCCTTCCTCGCCGTGCTCGACCAGCACAGCCTGACCGACGCGGCGCAGGATCGCGCCGGGCTCGCTGCGCTGATCGCGGCGCTGCCCCAGCCCGATCGCTCCGTCAGCGACGCCTGCGCGTCGCCTTCCTGACGCCCTTGGCTTCACCCGGATTGATGCAGCTGTCCTGCACCGTTCTGCTGCAAAGCGGATAATCCTTCTTCTCGGCGGGAGGCGGCGTCATGTTTCCGCCGACCGTCACCGGATTGGCGGAACTGCCGACCGGAGCGGCAGGATCCTGCGGGACGCCAGCCGGCGCAGGCGTCATTCCGGGATTTGCCGGCACGGCGCCGGTGGGCTGACCCGCATTCGGATCGGCGGGCGTCGCAGGCATCGCCGGATCGCCGGGCGCCGGCATTGCCGGATCGTTGGACGGCGGCGGCATGCCGGGGGGCGGTTGGGTCGTGGTCGCCGGCATATCCTGAGCGATCGCGATGCCAATGACGCCCGTCGTGAAAGCCAGCACGGCCGCGCCTGCAAGCATGATCGATTTCATCGGGATCGTCCTTTCCTTGTTCCTCACCCCATTCTGCCGCTTGGGCTGACGAACAACCGGGTCGATGACGCAAGCGTTCCGATCACGGCGACGAACCGTGTCGAACGCGCCGCCAGATGAACCTGCTCCCGACTTCAGCCTTGAGGATAACGGTCGAACTTGGGCAGGCTATGCGCCTCCGCCATCCAGGGAGCAGCCTCCGCCCACTGCACATGGGTGGCGGGAGGGAAAGCCGACTGGTCGTCCAGCGTCGCGGTCTGGATGTCGATCATCCCCGGAAAGCTCGCCTGATTGGCGTAGAATAATCCCGTGCCGCAGGTCCCGCAAAAATGCCGTGTTACATTTTCCGACGACTGATAGCGTTGGGGCTCTCCCGTCACCGCCACCTTGCCTTCCGGAAACAGAGCCCAGCCGACCATCGGCGCGCCCGCGCTCTTGCGGCAATCGGAACAATGGCACAGCGCGCTGTAAACCGGCTCGCCCTGCGCCTCATAGTGGATGGCTCCACATTGGCACCGTCCCGTGACCATGGCCTTTCTCCTTGCATGATTCGCCTTTTGTTCTCATAAAATGAGCGTCGCCACAAGGCTTGTCCAGCCTTGCTCCCGCCCTCTCCGCTCCCTAGTTGTAGCCCATGACCCTGCCCGCGCCCTCGCCCGATGACCCCGCCTATCTTCAGGGCCTCAACGAACCCCAGCGAGAGGCCGTGCTTACCACAGAAGGCCCCGTTCTGGTGCTTGCAGGCGCGGGCACGGGAAAGACCGCTGCGCTTACCGCGCGCCTCGCCCATCTCATCGCCACCCGTCGCGCTTATCCATCGGAAATCCTCGCCGTCACCTTCACCAACAAGGCGGCTCGGGAGATGCGGGAACGTGTCGGCCGCATGATCGGCCCGGCGGTGGAGGGCATGCCCTGGCTTGGCACCTTCCACGCCATCGCCGCCAAGATGCTGCGCCGCCACGCCGAACTGGTCGGCCTGCAATCCAATTTCACGATCCTCGACACCGATGACCAGTTGCGCCTGATGAAGCAGCTGATCCAGGCCGAGGGGATTGACGAGAAACGCTGGCCCGCCCGCCAGCTCGCGGGCCTCATCGACCAGTGGAAGAACAAGGGCCTGACCCCGGAGGAGATCGGCGCGGGCGAGAGCGAAGGCTACGCCAATGGTCGCGGCCAAAAGCTCTACGCCGCTTATCAGGTGCGCTTGCGCGACGTGAACGCCTGCGATTTCGGCGACCTGCTGCTGCATATTCTCACCATACTGAAGCGTCACCGCGACGTGCTGGAACAGTATCAACAGCGCTTCCGCTACATCATGGTGGACGAATATCAGGACACCAACTCCAGCCAGTATCTCTGGCTCCGCCTGCTCGCCCAGCAGCGCAAGAATATCTGCTGCGTCGGTGATGACGACCAGTCGATCTACAGCTGGCGCGGTGCGGAGGTCGCCAACATCCTGCGCTTCGAAAAGGATTTTCCCGGCGCGAAGATCGTCCGTCTGGAACAAAATTATCGCTCGACCCCGCATATCCTGGGCGCAGCCTCCGGCGTGATCGCGGAAAATGGCGGTCGCCTGGGCAAGACGCTCTGGACCGAGATCGACGTTGGCGAGAAAGTCCGCGTCGTCGGCGTCTGGGACGGGCCGGAGGAAGCCCGCCGCGTCGGCGACGAAATCGAATCGATCGACCGGAACGGCGGCTCGCTGGAGGGGGTCGCCATCCTCGTCCGCGCGCAGCACCAGACCCGCGAATTTGAAGACCGCTTCATTCAGATCGGCCTGCCCTATCGCATCGTCGGCGGCTTCCGTTTCTACGAGCGCGCGGAAATCCGCGACGCCCTCGCCTATCTGCGCCTCGTCAACCAACCAGCCGACGACCTCGCTTTCGAACGGATCGTCAACGTCCCCAAGCGAGGTCTGGGCGACAAGGCCGTGGAAAAACTCCATCGCCTCGCCCGCACCGAGGGCATCCCGCTGACGCTGTCCGCCGCTCGCATCCTGGACACCGACGAACTGACCCCGCAAGCCCGGCGGAGCCTGGGCGCCTTCATCGGCGATCTCGCCCGCTGGCGCGACCGCGCGGCGCAGCTTCCCCATGCGGAACTCGCCCGCCAGATCCTCGACGAGAGCGGCTACACCGCCATGCTTCAGGCGGAACGCACCACCGAAAGCGCGGGACGCCTGGAAAACCTCAACGAACTCACCCGCGCCATGGAGGAATATGAGACGCTGGGCGCGTTTCTCGAACATGTGTCGCTGGTCATGGACAATGACGCGCAGAAGGAGGAGCGGAAGGTCACGATCATGACCATCCACGCCGCCAAGGGGCTGGAGTTCGACACGGTGTTCCTCGCCGGCTGGGAGGAGGGCATTTTCCCTTCCCAGCGCGCACTGGACGAAGGCGGGCTCAACAGCCTGGAGGAAGAACGCCGCCTTGCCTATGTCGCGATCACCCGCGCCCGGCGGCTCTGCATCATCCTCCACGCCGCCAACCGCCGCATCTACGGCCAGTGGACCAGTTCCATCCCCTCTCGCTTCGTCGGCGAACTGCCGCCCGAACATGTGGATGAGGAAAGCAGCATGACCGGCGGCGCTTCCCTCTGGCGCGCCAACTGGTCCGAACGGGCCGACCCCTTCGCCAATGTCCAGCGCAGCTCCGGCAGGGGCCCCGGCTGGCAACGCGCGCAACAAAGCGGCCAGTTCAGCCGCGAACCCGTCCGCATCGTCGAGGCCCACGCGTCGGCCGTCTCGCTCGGCAACAAGGGGCGCGATGACATGAGCGTTGGACTGCGCATCTTCCATCAGAAATTCGGCTACGGCGCCATCGTGGAGATCGAAGGCAATAAGCTGGAGATCGACTTCGAAACCGCGGGCCGCAAGCGGGTGATGGATAGTTTCGTTCAGCCGGCGTGATGGTCGGCTTATTGCGGCAAAGGGGCGGTTTGCAGACAGGCTGCTTTGGATTTCGGCAGGGGATAATCGGACGTCGATCTTCTAAAACTCGTTGTCGGGTGCCCAGTCAGAAATTATCTTGGGGATCGGCATTCCAAGGCTGCGCTTATCGAGCCACGTGATCTGCCGCCCCTTATTTTCACGCGCCGCC
>DASVOF010000038.1:0-2127 GCA_036383495.1 Sphingobium sp.
CAGCGCGGGGCAGACGATGAACAACTGGATGCTCTCCTCCGCCCGCGCCGAAGCCACGCGCAAGGCGCTGAGCGAGAGCGGCATCGGCAACCCCCGCTTCGCCCGCATCGAAGGCGTCGCGGATCGCGAGCCCTTCGCCAAGGGCGATGTCTACGACCCGCGCAACCGCCGCATGTCGATCATCCTGGGCTGGACCCGCGGCGGCGGCGGCGACGACGATGAGGAAGCCGTGGACGCAGAAACAAAGGCCGCGATCCGCGAACGCGACAATCCCATGACCGTCGCCCGCGCCGAAGCGACCAGGATCGACATGGGCGGCACCAGCCTCCCCACCGGCGCGCACCTCCTCAACCCCACCGCGCCCGGCACGTCGAGCAAACCCGGCAAGCATTGATCTCGCGGGCGGGGATCGTCCTCTGCTGAATCTCGTCACCCCAGCGCAAGCTGGGGTCTCAGGCCATGTCGCGCGCCGTCTCCTGAGATTCCAGCTTGCGCTGGAATGACGGAACAAGGTTCCACGGACGCTTTTGCGTATCCCCGCGAAAGCTCCTATACTGCCCGCTTGATGCCAGGAATCAGGACAGCGATGACTTCCCATTTTTTCCGCGGCGCCGTTGCGCTCGGTGCGCTTGCGCTTATCCCCGCCACGACCGCGGCGCTCGCCGACGGGGAAGCCAGCAGTTACAAGGCGCTCGACGAGTTCATGGACGTGTTCCAGAAGGTCCGCAGCGACTATGTCGAGAAGGTCGACGATGAAAAGCTGATCAAGGGCGCGATCGACGGCATGCTCGCCAGCCTCGACCCGCATAGCAGTTTCCTCGACGCGCGCGACTTCCAGAATCTGCGCACGCAGACGGAGGGCAGCTATGGCGGCCTGGGCCTCTCGGTCACGCAGGAGGATGGCGCGGTCAAGGTGATCGCCCCTACGCAGGACACCCCGGCCTGGCGCGCGGGGATCAAGGCGGGCGACTATATCACCCATCTCGACGGGCAGTTGATCTACGGCGGCACGCTGGACGAGGCGGTCGACAGGATGCGCGGCGCGCCGGGCACGCAGATCAAGCTCACCATCGTGCGCGCAGGCCGCGACAAGCCGATCGAACTCACCCTCACGCGCGAGATTATTCAGCTCAAGCCCGTGAAATGGGAAGTTAAAAACAATGTCGGCGTGATCAGCATCATCAGCTTTTCCGCCAATACGGGCGCTGACCTGCGGCAGGCGATCCGCAGCATCGACAAGTCGCTGGGCCGCAAGCCGACCGGCTATATCCTCGACCTGCGCTCCAACCCCGGCGGCCTGCTGGACGAAGCCGTGTCGGTCAGCGACACCTTCCTGGAGCGCGGCGAAATCGTGTCGCAGCGCGGCCGCAACAAGGGCGATGTCGAGCGCTATTACGCCAAGCCCGGCGACGACGCCAAGGGCTTGCCGGTGATCGTGCTGGTCGATGCAGGATCGGCTTCGGCGTCGGAAATCGTCGCAGGCGCGCTACAGGATCAGCATCGCGCGCTGGTCATGGGCGAACGCAGCTTCGGCAAGGGCAGCGTGCAGACCATGTTGCCGCTTTCCAACACCACCGCGCTCAAGCTGACCACGGCGCGTTACTATACGCCGTCGGGCAAGTCGGTGCAGGAGGGCGGGATCGAACCGGACGTGCGTGTGCCGCAGCTTAGCGATCCCGATTATAAAAACCGCCCCAAATTCCGCGAAAGCGACCTGCGCCGTCACCTGATCAACGAGATCAAGACGGACAACGCCGCGCTGGAAGAGGATGTGAAGGAAGACCCGCGCTTCGCCATGACGGCCGAGGAACTGAAGAAGAAGGGGGTCGAGGACTTCCAGCTCGACTATGCGCTCAAGACCATCGGGCGGCTGGCGACGAAGCCGAGCGCTACGGTGGCGCAGGCGCAGCCCGCTGTGCGCAAGCCAGGGGCGCGCTGAGGAGAGGGAGAGCGGTTAAGGGGTGGATTGCGGACTGTCGGCTTTGTATTTCGGCAGGGGATAATCGGACGTCGATCTTCTAAAACTCGTTGTCGGGTGCCCAGTCAGAAATTATCTTGGGGATCGGCATTCCAAGGCTGCGCTTATCGAGCCACGTGATCTGCCGCCCCTTATTTTCACGCGCCGCC
>DASVOF010000039.1:0-6480 GCA_036383495.1 Sphingobium sp.
AGGTTGCGATAGCTTTGCGCGTCGAGAAATTCGGCGGCGTCGCCATAGGCGCGGCCCAGCGTCACCGCGCCATACCAGGGCCATATCGCCATATCGGCGATCGTATAGTCTTCGCCCGCGACATAGTCATTGTCCGCCAGCCGCCGATCCAGCACGTCCAACTGCCGCTTCACCTCCATCGTGTAGCGATTGATCGGATATTCGAATTTTTCCGGCGCATAGGCGTAGAAATGGCCAAAGCCGCCGCCCAGAAAGGGCGCGCTGCCCATCTGCCAGAATAGCCAGGACAGGGTCTCGGCGCGCTTGGCCGGGTCGGCTGGCAGGAAAGCGCCGAACTTTTCCGCGAGATAGAGCAGGATCGCGCCCGATTCGAACACCCGCTGCGGCGGCGAGACGCTGTGGTCCATTAGCGCCGGGATCTTGCTGTTGGGATTGACGCCCACGAAGCCGCTGCCGAACTGGTCGCCGTCGCTGATGCGGATCAGCCAGGCGTCATATTCGGCGTCTCTATGTCCGGCCGCCAGCAGTTCTTCGAGCAGGATCGTGACCTTCTGCCCGTTGGGGGTGGCGAGGGAATAAAGCTGGAGCGGATGGCGGCCGACCGGCAGTTCCCTGTCATGGGTCGGTCCCGCGATCGGCCGGTTGATGTTCGCGAACTCGCCCCCATTGGGCTGTTCCCAGGTCCAGACGCGCGGCGGAACATAGGCAGGTGCATCTGTCATATAATGTCCTTGAAACGCTTATAGTGGAGCCGACGGGCGCGCCCGCCTGTAAGGCGCAAGGTAGGGAAGAGGAGGGCCGGGACAAAGGGCGGAGGCGAAAAAAAGCCATCTTTCCCATTGCGATGCACACTCGTCGCATTTCCTGCACGAAGAAGCATAATCGCCCGAGATTGGCTGTCCTACACGCTCCGAAAGGTCTATAGGCGCTCCGCCTGCGTCCATCGTCACGCCTGCGAAAATTTCTGACGTCCACCCCTTGACCGGCGCTTGAGCCGGTCCATATGAAGCAGCGCTGGCACTCCTTGCTAAGGAGTGCTAACAAGCACAGGTTCATTGGGAGAAGGAACAGGGCGCATCGGCTTTATAAGGGGTTTTCCCGCGCCGCGCGTCATTTTCCAGATCCCATCCACGTCGTAAGAGGGAAAGGCACTCAACATGGCATTTCGTCCGTTGCATGACCGCGTTCTCGTTCGCCGCGTAGAGGCGGAAGAGAAGACAGCTGGCGGCATCATCATCCCCGACACCGCCAAGGAAAAGCCGCAGGAAGGCGAGATCGTCGCCGTCGGCACCGGCTCCAAGGCCGAAGATGGCAAGGTGACGCCGCTCGACGTCAAGGCCGGCGACCGCATCCTGTTCGGCAAATGGTCGGGCACCGAGGTCAAGGTCGATGGCGAAGACCTGCTGATCATGAAGGAAAGCGATATCCTGGGCGTCGTGGCGTAAAGCTGCGAACCCGATCGTCATTCCATTTTTCGCGGATTTCCGACACCTGCAACGGTGTGAACTTCGCAGATTTTGCAATTTCTAGAACAAGGTGAAAGATCATGGCAGCGAAGGACGTAAAGTTTTCGCGTGACGCTCGTGAGCGCATCCTGCGCGGCGTCGACATCCTGGCCGACGCGGTCAAGGTGACGTTGGGCCCCAAGGGCCGCAACGTCGTCATCGACAAGAGCTTCGGCGCGCCCCGCATCACCAAGGACGGTGTTTCGGTCGCCAAGGAAATCGAACTGAAGGACAAGTTCGAGAATATGGGCGCCCAGATGGTCCGCGAAGTCGCTTCGAAGACCAACGACATCGCCGGTGACGGCACCACCACCGCGACCGTCCTGGCCCAGGCCATCGTTCGCGAAGGCATGAAGTCGGTCGCCGCCGGCATGAACCCGATGGACCTGAAGCGCGGCATCGACCTCGCCGTCACCAAGGTTGTCGAAGACCTCAAGGGTCGTTCCAAGCCGGTTGCCGGCACCAAGGAAATCGCCCAGGTCGGCATCATCTCGGCCAATGGCGACACCGTGGTCGGCGAAAAGATCGCCGAAGCCATGGAGCGCGTCGGCAAGGAAGGCGTGATCACCGTTGAGGAAGCCAAGGGCCTCGAATTCGAACTCGACGTCGTCGAAGGCATGCAGTTCGACCGCGGCTACCTGTCGCCCTACTTCATCACCAACCCGGAAAAGATGCAGGTCGAACTCGCTGACCCCTACATCCTGATCCACGAAAAGAAGCTGTCGAACCTGCAGTCGATCCTGCCGATCCTCGAAGCCGTGGTTCAGTCGGGCCGTCCCCTGCTGATCATCGCAGAGGATATCGAAGGCGAAGCGCTGGCGACCCTGGTCGTCAACAAGCTGCGCGGCGGCCTGAAGGTTGCTGCGGTCAAGGCTCCGGGCTTCGGCGATCGCCGCAAGGCCATGCTGGAAGACATCGCCGTCCTGACCAAGGGCGAAGTGATTTCCGAAGACCTCGGCATCAAGCTGGAAAGCGTCACCCTGGGCATGCTCGGCACCGCCAAGCGCGTCTCGATCGACAAGGACAACACCACCATCGTCGATGGCGCCGGTGAAGGCGAAGCGATCAAGGGCCGCACCGAACAGATCCGCGCCCAGATCGAATCGACCACGTCCGATTATGACCGTGAAAAGCTGCAAGAGCGTCTGGCCAAGCTGGCTGGCGGCGTGGCCGTCATCAAGGTCGGCGGCGCTTCGGAAGTCGAAGTCAAGGAGCGCAAGGACCGCGTCGACGACGCGCTGCACGCAACCCGCGCAGCCGTTGAAGAAGGCATCGTCCCCGGCGGCGGCACGGCTCTGCTGTATGCGACCAAGGCTCTCGAAGGCCTGAAGGGCGCGAACGACGACCAGACCCGTGGCATCGACATCATCCGCAAGGCGATCGAAGCGCCGCTGCGCCAGATCGCCCAGAATGCGGGCGTTGACGGTGCGGTGGTCGCCGGCAACCTGCTGCGCGAAAATGACGAGACCCGTGGTTTCAACGCCTCGACCGACGTCTACGAGAACCTGGTTGAAGCCGGCGTTATCGATCCGACCAAGGTCGTTCGCGCCGCTCTGCAGGACGCCGCTTCGGTGGCTGGCCTGCTGATCACGACCGAGGCTGCGATCTCGGAAGCGCCGTCCGACGACAAGGCGCCGATGGGCATGCCCGGCGGCGGCATGGGCGGCATGGGCGGCATGGACTTCTAAAAGCGAAAGTCCTTCGCCCAGGCGAATGCTTAAATGAGAAAGGCCGGTGGATTATTCCGCCGGCCTTTCTCATCCTTTGATGCAGGGCCGCCTTTGCTCCTCGCCCAAGCGATCAGCGGCGGGATTCGTCGACGCCCCGGCGCAAATCCTGTTCGCAAGCGTAATTATCCGCCTGTTCGGCGCCGTTTCGACATATTGCAAAGCCGTGATTTACCAAATGGAAATCATGTTTGGCCAAAGGTGGCAGGGACGTGTCACGCCTCTTTCGCCACTGGAGCGCAAAACTGCGCACGCGCCTAGCGCCCGACTTTCAGCAAAGTGCTGAGGTCCAGGACAGTCTCGTCAAATCTCTCTACGCCTCGCCCGGATCGCTGATGATCGGGGCGGTGGCTGGCGGGGCGCTCAGCCTGGTGGTCGCCTATCATGCGCAGCGGGTGGAAATCACCACGCTCGCCATATTGATCTGCGTCGTTGCGGTCAGTCGATCGATTTCCGCCGTCTATTTCCAGCGCCAACTGGCGACCCAGGATGGGTTGACCCAGCCGATATGGGGCCTGGCCTATGAACTGGGCGCTTGGGGCTATGCCGCGCTGCTGGGGATATTGGCGTTTGCGACGCTGCTCCTGTCGGAAGACGCATCGCTGCATATCCTGAGCGTCTGTCTGGTCGCGGCCTATTCGGGCGGCATTTCCGGGCGCAACGCCGGCCGTATTCACATCGCGGTCGGCCAAACCTGCTTTGCACTGTTGCCTACCTCGCTGGGCCTCACCATCGCGGGAGGGCTGGGCTACCGGGTGCTCGCGCTCATGTTGTTCCTGATGATCTTCGCCATGGCGGAGATTACGCGGACTACCCACCGCATCGTCGTCGAGGCGCTGCAGGGCAAATATGAAAAGACCCAGCTCGCCACCAAGTTCGAGCGACTGGCGCGTTTCGACAGCCTGACCGGCGTCGAGAACCGGATGGCGATGCGGATGCGGCTGCGCGAGCTGTTCGGCGCGCGGAGATCGGACCAGGACGACATGGCGGTGTTCTGGATGGATCTGGACCGCTTCAAGGAAATCAACGATTCGCTCGGTCACATCATCGGCGACCAGTTGCTGTGCGGGGTCGCCGAACGACTTGCGCGCGCGTTGGACAGTCGCGGTCATATCGCGCGTTTCGGCGGGGACGAATTCATCCTGATCTGCCCCAATGCGAACCAGAGCATAGCCGAACAGATCGCCGCCGACGTCATGGCTGAGTTCGCGCATGATTTCGAGGTTGGCGGCTATCACCTGACCGTCACCGCCTCCATGGGCATCGCGGTCGCGCCGCAGGATGGGAGCGGGAGCGAGGAATTGCTCCAGCATGCCGACATGGCGCTATATCAGGCCAAGCATGCTGGGCGGAACCGGCATGTCCGGTTCGACTGGTCGATGAAGGAGCGGCAGAACCGGACCTACGAATTGGAGATGGGGCTGCGCAGCGCCATGACGAATGGCGAGCTGTTGCTGCACTATCAGCCGATTTTCGACACGGTGACGGGCAAGATCGCGATCTGCGAGGCGCTGATGCGCTGGGATCATCCGGTGTTGGGGCGCATATCGCCGGCTGAATTCATCCCGATCGCCGAAAGCTGTTCGCTGATCGAGCCGATCACCGCCTGGGCGCTGGAACAGGCGTGCCGGGACGCGACGCAGTGGGAGGATCAGGTCCGTGTCGCCGTCAACATCTCGCCGGCCCTCATCAAGAACGACGGATTGCCGCGCGCTGTGATCGCCGCGCTGATGGGATCGGGACTGAAGGCGCGGAGGCTGGAATTGGAAGTCACCGAATCGATCTTCCTGGAGGATAGCGGCCGCACCAGCCTGATCCTGTCGGAACTGCAACGCATCGGCCTCCGGCTTGCGCTCGATGATTTCGGCACGGGCTATTCATCGCTCAGCTATCTGCGCGACTATACGTTTGATACGCTCAAGGTCGACCAGAGCTTCATGCGGGAGGTCGGCGAAAAAGGGCGAGATCGCGCCATCGCCCAGTCGGTCGCCTATCTGGCGCATGCGCTGGACGTGGAGACGGTGGCCGAAGGGATCGAGACCGAGGAGCAACTGCGCTACGCGCGAGAAATGGGTTTCACCAATGTGCAGGGATTCGTGCTGAGCCGGCCCATGGCGGCCGACGCGCTATTGGAAATGATGCGCGCGATGAAGGGCGACAGGAGCGACGTCGTCACGCTTTTGCAGGATCGACGCCGCGCCTGATCGGAAACTTATTGAGCAAGCCGGGTCTGGGCGGTGGCGAGGCGACGCATCAGCCGCAAATCCCGAGGGTCCAGCTTCAGCGCGGTGGCGGCCCAATTTTCGACGATGTCCTTCAACTCGGCATATTCGAGCGGATCGACCCGGCGGCCCGCTTCGAACACGGCGGTATGGCCGGTATGATGCGGACGATTGCCGGCGATGTAGTTCCGCACGGCCTGCTCGCCCTCGCCATCCTCGGCGAGAATGGTGACGATGCCCATGTCGAACATTTCCTCGGCGGTATAGACCTTGCCCGAAAGGATCATGCGCTCGGCCATGCGTCGCCCCAGCTTACGGGCAAGAATGGAATATGCGCCCATGCCGGGGAAGAGGCCGAAGAGCATTTCGGGCAGGCCGAAGCGGGCGCTCCGTTCAGCAACCACCACGTCGAAGCAGAGCAGCGCCTCGAACCCGCCGCCCAGCGCGTCGCCCTGCGCCAGGGCGATGGAGATGACCGGCATGTCGGCGTTGCGCCATGCGCGATGAACCACGTCGATGCAGGCATGGCCATATTTGACGAGCCCCGGCAGATCCTGGCGATCGATGCAGGCGGCGAACAGTTCAAGGTCGCCGCCCAGGTTGAAGACGCCCGGGAATCGGGAGCCCAGCACCATATATTTGAGCGGCAGCGCGCCTTCGTCGAACAGCCGCTTGGCCTCGGTCTGCCACAAGCGAATGTCGCGCAGCATTGGCAAACTGTAATTGGGCCGATTCGCGGGCGTCATGAACGCCCAGAGCGTATCGATCTGAGCGTCCCAGCTGACGTCGATTTGCCCCAGGTCGAACAGCATCGAATGGCTGACGTCGGATGTTCCGGCCAGTCTTTCCGTAGCGGCAAGCTGGTGAATATCCTCGTCAGCCGGAACGTGCGCCGACGAGGCGTCTTCTACCTCGTCGCGTGCCGGATTAAAGCGTCCGGAATCAACCATCTGCGCCCCCAAACTTCGATGTTCGCTGAAGAGAACAGCGTTGAACGGCCGATGCAACCGCTCCCCGTGTCAAACA